>JAILQT010000002.1 GCA_024698805.1 Solobacterium sp. | reverse complement strand
GAGCTGGCAGAAGATCGGCGGCAAGTGGTATTACTTCAAGGCGTCCGGCGCAATGGTAACGGGCTGGCAGAAGATCGGGAAGAAATGGTACTGGTTCGAATCCGGCGGGGCCATGGTGACCGGCTGGAAGAAGATCAGCGGAAAATGGTACTGGTTCGACGACAGCGGTGTAATGATCACCGGCTGGAAGAAGATCGGCGGCAAGTGGTACTGGTTTGAGTCAGGCGGAGCCATGTTCGCAAACGGTTCGAAGATCATCGGTGGCAAGACCTACAAGTTTGACAGCAATGGTGTCTGTCTGAATCCGTAAGGCATTAAGCTGAAGACCGGGGTACAATAAGTGCTCCGGTTTTTCTTTGTCTTGATCGTGTATTATGAATGCTAGAATATAGGAAGGGTGAATGAAAAAAACATGCACTGCATGTATGGAAAGGAAAACGATATGACAAAGAAGTCACTGAATATGTTTCTGGCCATGGGCATGAGCCTGATGCTGGCAGCGGGGTGTACTGCGCCTGCATCAGAGCAGGCAGAGCCGGAAGATGCTGAACAGCAGACGGATTCCGTCCAACCGGAAGGATCTGAGCAGGCTGAAGAAACAGAACAGCCCGAGGAATCTGCCGCACCGGAAGAAGTGTCCTATACGATCGGCAATATCCGTGATTATATCGTCGGCGTGGATGAGCCGGTCGAACTGGCAGACGGCACCGTGCAGCCGCTGATCAACTTTGACAACGCCGCAACGACACCGTCCCTGCTGCCGGTCATGGAAGCAGTCGATGAAGAGATGAAGATGTACGGTTCCATCGGCCGCGGCTTCTCCCTGAAATCCAACCATTCCACAGAGATCTATAACAGTACGCGTGAAAAGGTTCTGGATTTTGTCGGTGCGGATCCGGACAACTATACATGTTTCTATGTAAACAACACGACAGACGGACTGAACAAGCTCGCTTCCGCCCTGGTAGAGAGTGAAGATGACCTGATCCTGGCAACACGCATGGAACACCATGCGAATGACCTTCCCTGGAGGGAACGCTGCAATGTGATCTATGCGGAAGTCGATGACCAGGGACGCGTTATCTATGAGGATATCGAAAGACTGCTGACAGAGAATGAAGGCAAAGTCAAATATGTTTGCGTGACAGCTGCGTCCAACGTAACAGGCTATGTCACGGATGTGCACAGGGTCGCGAAGATGGCGCATGAACATGGCGCTAAGATCATCGTCGACGGCGCGCAGATCGTTGCCCACCGCAAGTTCTCCATGACCGGTGAAACACCGGAAGAGGATATCGACTTCTTCGTTTTCTCCGCGCACAAGATGTACTCCCCGTATGGCGGCGGTGCAGTCGTAGGTCCGTATGAGATCCTGATGAAGCACATGCCGGAATTCTACGGCGGCGGCATTGTCCGGATCGTCAGGGACTATGATCAGTCCTACAAGGATGCGCCTGAAGTATACGAAGCAGGCTCACCGAACTATCCCGGCGTCGTCGGTCTCGCAAAAGCGATCGATGTCCTGCAGGAAGTCGGTTTCGACGATATCGAAGCACATGAGAAAGTCCTCAACCGTAAACTGATCGACGGTCTCAAAAAGTTTGACAATATGATCATATACGGCGACAGCGAGAATATCGATGATCGCGTCGGTGTCGTTACCTTCAACTTCTCGGATCTGAATTCCTATGTCCTTGCCAGGACGCTCGCTGAAAACGGCGGTTTCGCGACACGCCGCGGTGCGTTCTGCGCGCATCCGTACGTATGGCGCCTGATGGGCATCTCGGATGATGAAGCCAAAGGATTTGAAGAATGCGTCGACGTCAATACGCCCGGCATGATCCGTATCAGCTTCGGCATCTACAATACCGAAGAAGAAGTCGATCAGTTCCTGGAGACACTGCCGGAAATGATCGATCAGGCGAACGAAGCCCTGATGACATATTCGCAGGCAGTACCGGAGTATTAAGAAAAAACGTAAATCGTTTCCGCAGACCCGGTCTGTATTGACTATTGATGTGCAATGTTTTAAAAATAGTTGCAGGCAGCAGGATACCGTGTGATCCTTAATCAGAAAGGCGCAATAGTATATGAACAAGATCTTGAAAGCAGTCATCACTGCAGCGTTAGGCATCTCACTCTGCGCATGCAGTGCACAGGAAGAGAAA
This sequence comes from Solobacterium sp., assembly GCA_024698805.1. Taxonomy (GTDB): domain Bacteria; phylum Bacillota_I; class Bacilli_A; order Erysipelotrichales; family Erysipelotrichaceae; genus Bulleidia. The sequence goes on along the minus strand of JAILQT010000002.1, from coordinate 16,577 downwards.
GAAAAAGGATGGAGCCGCACAGGCTATTATCAGGATGCGGATATGAACATCCTGTCCGTTACAAAGCCCGAAGAAGGAACGGAAGGCTGGATGGTAGGATGCGCCCTCGGCGAGGATGCGTACAGTGCCGTGATCACGCAGGAAGGCGAAGCACTGACAGGCAGTCTGAATGATGACCTGGATGATACCGGTGAGCCGATTACGGTAAAGATCACAGAGGAAGGCGAGACTGGCCTTCTGCTGGAAGTCGAAGGCTCAGAACCGTATCACTTCCTGCCGATGAAGATCAATGAAGATGTGATCACCGTCAATATCAGCACTGAAGGAGTCGGTTTCTTCAACGCCCTGACGGAAAGTGATTCGTATGAGACAAATGAAGACTTTACTTCTACATTCGCGATCCTGAATCTGGAAAAGCCTGCGGAATATACGCTGAGTGCAAAGGCAGGTGACGGCTGGGTATTCCGGAAATGGACAATGAACGGCGAAGACTTCTCCGAAGAGGAAGAGATCACTGTTGAGCTTACGGAAAATGCGGACTTTACAGCAGTATTCTCTTTCGGACCGGAAGACAGCCGGAACCCCGTGATGAATTTCATCGGCGATTATGTTTGTGACAGGGCGCGTGCCCTCGTCGAAGCGGACGGTACGGAGAATGCACGTATCACGATCGAATGGGCTGACAGCGCATCTTCCCTCGGCAAATGGGTCATGAGCGGCAGATTCGACCCTGAGACACTTACACTGGAGTATGACAACTGTGTCCGTTCCTTTGTTGAATACAATGAATCCGGTGAGATCGCGAACGAGACGGTTGAATATGAGAACGGGACAGGAAAGATCGTTTTCGCGGAAGGTCCTGCATTCACATGGCACAGTGATTCCGATGAACACGGAGATCTTGCATTCGAGCGGTCACAGACCACTGAAGAGCCGGATGAAACAGATGAGGTGCTCGGTCATGTGACTGTTCTGACCAGCGCCCTGAATATCCGTACGGCAGCATCAAGGGAATCCGCTTCAGTCGGTGCGGCAGTGTACGGCAAAGAATACCCTGTTTATGAGATCGTTAAAGAAGAATCCCTGACATGGTACAGGATCGGCGAGGATAAATGGATCGGCTGTACGGAAACATATGCTGAATATAAGCCGGCATCATAAAGAAAAAAGAGCTGAGGCCGTGCCCTTGCGGGCACAGCCTCAGTTTTCTTTCTCAAAATAATTATCGATGATACCCTCGAGAGCTGCGATCTGGCTGCTGTCGAGTTTTTTCAGTTTCGGCATAAGCTTGTTGAGCTGGTCAGGAGCGTTGTTCCCTGTATCAAAGAACTGACCGAGGGATATGCCGAAGTATTCACAGATATAGTTGAGCGGAGAGAGCTTGGGGAATGATTTCCCTGTCTCGATGTTGTTGATGTAGCCGGGATTCTGACCCAGGGCAATGCTCATCTCCCTGGCAGAAACACCTCTCTGTACCCGCAGCTGCATAATACGCTTTGGGATGAAGTCTTCCAAAATGATGCTGTTGTAAGTCATATTCCCTCGCATGGATATAACTGCATTCTATAGGATAATCCATCAATATATAACTGAAATGACCGAATAAATATAATAAGGTTACGGAATAAATGTAATGAGAACCAATAACCATAAAACAATATCAGGGATAGAAATGACAGTGACATTTCAGCGGAAAAAGATGTGGATTTGATGCGGATCACAGAAGGACATAATGTCTCATATCCGAAACAGTATTTCTGGATAGGCTGATGAACGATCGTCCGGTCAGCAGTATCGTCCAAATGACCGTTTTTTATTACGATTATGCAGGTGTATACAACATTTATATATCACTTATTGGAAATATTCATATATGCTAATATCGTAGTAAACTGACTGTTCGCAGTGTATGCATGCATTCAATGTATCCTGCGAAACACTGTACATTATTACCTGGACAGGTATGCGGACGAAGAGGAGAGGATTATGCTGAAGAAACTGTACGCTGTAGTAATGTCTTTGTTTCTGACAATGACAGTTCTGCCTCAGAATGTTTTTGCAGAAGAAGAGACAGAAGAAACGGCAGAAGAGATCACGGAAACGGAAGAGATCGAACAGGAAGAAGAGATCCCTGCAGAGATCACGGAGGAAGAAGAACCTGCCGAGATCATTCCGGAGGAAACGGAAGAAGAGACCCCGGAAGAAGTGATCGAAGAGCCGGAAGAAGAGGTCATTCAGGAAACAGAAGAACCTGTGATCGAAGAGACCCCTGTTCCCGAAGAGATCGCAGAAGAGGAAGAACCTGCTGAGATCACCCCGGAGGAAACGGAAGAAGAGACCCCGGAAGAAGTGGCCGAAGAGCCGGAAGAGGTCATTGAGGAAACAGAGGAACCTGTGATCGAAGAGACCCCTGTTCCCGAAGAGATCACAGAGGAGGAAGAACCTGCTGAGATCATCCCGGAAGAAACGGAAGAAGAGATCCCGGAAGAAGTGACCGGAGAGCCGGAAGAGGTCATTGAGGAAACCGAAGAGGAGCCTGCCGAAGAGGAAGAGCCTGTTCATATCCTGACATGGGAAGAATTCCTTGATGAGAATACGGAAGACAGCTCTGCATTAACAAAAGAAGAGTATGTTGAACTGTCTGCAGCTTATGAAGCCTACAGGCTGGAAGCGATACGTACGCCTGAAGGGGAAAGCATTGACGGCGCTTCAAGCGGTCATATTTCAAATGAATATCTGGATGTATCCGTCGGAAGTGACGGAAGATTCTCGATCGGTAATGTTGAAGGGAATCCGAACTATACAAGCGATAACGGCAAAAAACTTATCTACGGTTATCCCGATACAGGCACATCCACGACACTGATCTATGTCGATGGTACAGCACATGTTTTCACAGCGGATACAAGCACATACAGAAACAATAAAGCTGTATCTTCCATGATGATCGGTGATATCACCGTATACCAGACACTCAGTCTTGTTTCCAGTGAATCATCTTCAGTTGATGATGTTGTAAGAATTGAATACAAGGTGATCAATACCGGTACAGGCAGTAAAAATGTCGGTGTCCGCATCATGCTGGATACAATGCTTGCGTCAAATGACTACGCTCCGTTTAAAGTCAAGGGGACCGGGAACCTGACGACCATCAGGAACTATGACAGCGCGACCGGCATTCCGGATTCCTATCAGGTATACGATGATCTGAATAATCCGACAACGATCGCAACAGGTTACCTTGTACGCAGCGGGGAGATCAAACCGGACAGGGTCCAGTTTACGAACTGGCCTGCGATCAAGCAGAACAACTGGAATTATATCGGCTCTGTCGGCAGCAGTTTAGGTGACAGCGCAGTAGGCATTTACTGGGATCCTGCATCCCTCGGCTCCGGCAAGAGCAAGACTGTAGCTACATATTACGGTGTCGGTGTAGGCGTCGCTATGGGCTCAAATGCCAACCAGAATACAACGATCGACAGTTCATCGATCGGCATCACCGTCATTGATAATAAGACCGGCGATGAGATCGAAGGTGCTTCGATCAAACTTACAGCACAGGACGGGACAGTCAGCACAGGCGTTACAGGGGCTGATGGTTTTGCAGTGCTTGACTGGAATTATCCGAGTAAGGAACAGGCTTCGGTTGAAGTGACAGCGGCTGATTACAGGACACGTACGGAAACACGTGACATCAAAGGCGGCGACAGGATCTCAGTCGCACTGAAGCGTACAGATGACAATACACCGCTGATCGAATCTGTCACGATGGACGGTGTCGATGTAATGAACGGCACAGTTCATTATATTGATAATTCCGGCAGTCATATTGACAAGGCAAAACAGGAAAATATCAAGATCGTCAAGCTTATCGTAAAGTCGGATATGCAGGACTGCGTATATTACCTGACTGAAGATAATAAGGTCATTTCCAAGAATACGAAAGGTGTGTTTGAATTCAAGACCACGCAGATCAAGAACGGAACAGTTATTGAAAAGTTCAATTCCGGAAAAGTCAGAAAAGTTTACTGTGTAGCACCTGACGGGACTGTTTCCAGAAAGATCAGTCTTGGCGTCAAGGTAAGCATTCCTTCTGTAGCGGTCAGTACTATTTCAGATCTGAACCTCTGGCCGTACGGCGGAACGAATCTTGCGACCGGAACGCTGGGAGCGCTTCTGCTCGGCGACGAGATCGGATTCGGTCTTAAAAACGGCGCAAAGCTGAAAATTGAAGTCGGTGATGACGGAAAAGTCAAGGTTTCCTATAACCTGGATTCAATGCCGAATGCGCAGACAGAATACAAGATCGAGCAGGCTAAAGAAGAATTTAAACGCACATCCCAGCTGAAGAGATCCGCGAAAGATATTTTTGGAGGTTCCCTGGCAAAGGGAGACAAAACAGCCAAGCTCGGCGTTCCTTTCCATCTTGAATTTGATTACGGCGGCTATGGGGAAGGCATCATCAAGGATGGCTCTGTCAATGTAGACGTTACGATTTTCGGAACAGCGAAAGTTGAAGGATCCTATACAGTTAATTTCTTCTTTACCGTTCCCCTGTATATTACAGTCGGTGCGGGCGGCAGCATCGGGGCTACGATCACGGGTTCCGCATATGTTGCGACGGACGGCAGCAGGCTGGGACTGAATCTGAAGGGTCAGTTCAATCCCCAGGTCTATGTTTCTGTCGAAGGCGGCATCGGTTCCAGCGGGATCGCAAGTCTCGGTGTTGAAGGAAAAGGAACACTTTCCTACAAGTTTACACTTCCGGCAGTCCATCATCTTGCGACACTGACCGGTGAAGCAAATCTGAAAGCGAAATTCCTGGTGTTTGAGAAGTCATTGAATCTGGCGAAAGCCACGGTAAAGATCTATGACAGCGAAGACAGGAACGGTGAATCCTATGATACAGAGAATCTGTATGAGAAACTGGATGAGATCCCGTTCAAGCTCAGATCAAGGGATTATCTGCGGAATGAATCTCCCGAAGGGGAAGGGGAAGATGATTTTGGCCTTCCTTCTGAAAATATAGCCACGGAAGAGGCTCCTGTTGTAATCAATGCGGGAGATAAGAAATACAGATTCTGGATCGAAGAAAACTTTGACCGCAGTGTCGCCAACGGGCCGATGCTTGTCTATTCCGTCTTTGAAGACGGATACTGGTCTGACAGCATTCCTGTTGAAGATGACGGAACAGCGGATTTCAGCCCGGCAGCGGTTTATGACAATAACGGTCATGTATATGTAGTCTGGGAAAATACCAGCCAGGTCTTCGATGACAGTACAGTTACTGTCGACGAGATGGGAAATGCGCAGGAGATCTGCGTAAAGGTACTGGATACCGGAACGAATGAGTTCGGACCTGTAACAGCCGTTACTTCCAACGATGTGATCGATGCCAACCCTGCAGTGACTGCATATAACGGCAGCGCATATATCGTCTGGAACAGGGTAGCCGGTTCCCTCCTGGATAATAATTCAAACAATTCGATCTGCTATGTTTCCTATACAGACGGTGCTGTAAGTGAAGAACATGTAACGGATTGCGGCACGATGAGCGTAGCGGATATCTCTGCGATGACTTCACAGTCCGGTCCTGTCGCGATGTATACGATCTTTGACAGCGGCGAAGGGATCAACGCTGTACAGAAGACTTATTCATTATCCATGCTCGATGCTTCCGCGGAAGCAGTCCCCTTCGGTGATGAAGAAGCAGTAAGCGTCAGCGGCGCAAAGAGCGCAACGCTCAACGGCGAGCCTGCGTTATTCTGGATGCAGGACGGCAACATCCTGTACCGCACCGGCACAGAGACCGAAAAAGTATTTGCTGCTGATGGATACAAGATGGATGATTTCGCAGTCGCAGACGGCGGAAACAGGACATATCTGATCTGGAAATCCACATTGGTGACAGGCGAAGCGGAAGAGGGAGAAGTCCCGGAAAGCAGTTCCGTTCTCAATGCGGTCTGCTATGAAAACGGCACATGGGGCAATCCGTATGTTCTGCTGGATTGCGACTGCGACCTTGTGAAAAATGTCATGGCGGAAGTCAATGAAGAAGGGAATCTCCTTGTCAGTTATATAGCAGTCAATTTCGATGATGAAGGAAACATTTCCTCCAGCAGCCTGGTCGAACAGGAAGTATACGAAAGAACGGATATCAGTCTTGAAAGCTTTATATATGACGAAAACGAAGCATTCGGCGGAGAGACCCTGCCGGTAACGGCGGTCATCCGCAATGCGGGTTCCGGGACTGTCGATGAGGTCACGGTACATATCAGCGGTGATTCCACATCTTATGAGAGAACATTTACCGGACTTGCGCTTAAGCCCGGGGAAACGGCGGAACTGACGGTCGATGACTTCGTTCCTGCAGAACCTGTCGGCGACGGCAATCTGTATAACTACACTGCAGAAGTGACTTCTGAAGAAGACGCGGATTATTATAACGGCACAGAAGATTTCACGCTCGGATATACTTGCCTGGTTGCTGAACAGCAGGAATCCATCGTCAATGACGGCATGATCTATTATCCTGTCAAAGTATCCAATATCAGTAAAACTGACGCAAAGCAGGTCAGCATAAAGATGCTGGCAGACTCTGTTGACGGCAGTATCGTCTATGATAATACTCTCGACGAGCTTAAGGCAGGCCAGTCCGTATACGTTTATATTCCTGCGGAAACACTGGAAAACAGCAGTGAATTCTACACATATCTGTCGACGGAAACACCGATCCGTACTTATGAAGACGGATTATATACACGCATGGCATGCAGCAGCGAGACGATCAGCTATGTAACGGAATCAGAGATCACGATACAGGCTGAGGAAGGCGGAAGAATCGTCCAGGGCGAAAGCGGCCAGTATGTAAACGGCCAGCAGATCGAACTGACTGCAGAAGCAGACGAAGGCTATGTATTTGCCGGATGGACAGCTGATGACGGTTCCTTTGATGACGCAAGTTCCGCGTCCGCGATCTACTATGTCCCTGAAAACGACGCAGTCGTTACGGCAGGATTTATAAGGCAGGAAGAGATCACGGAACTGACCCTGTCCGAGACAGAGGCAGCGATCAGGCTCGGAAAATCCCTGACGCTGAGGGCAATGGCTTCAGACGAACTCAGCTGGGCGCTTCTGGACTGGTCAACAAGCGATGAATCTGTCGCTTCTGTAAGCAGGACAGGCAAAGTCACAGCTGTCAAAGAGGGTACAGCAGTGATCACGGCAGCCCTGAAGAGCAATCCGGATGTTTCGGCATCCTGCACAATAACAGTCGAACCTGCAGAGATCACAAGCCTGAGGATGGTCTATCCGCGCATCACTTTAAACGGCGAGGGAGACGAGAAACAGCTCAAAGTCGATCTCGTAACAGATCCGGAAGACTCGCTCGCAGAGCTGGTCTGGGAATCCGACAATCCCGAAGTAGCCGTCGTAGATGAAAACGGCCTGGTTCGCGCAGTCGCCGACGGTACGGCAACCGTGACCGTAAGGGCTGCAACGGATGAAACACTCAGTTCGGCATGTATCGTTAATGTTGTCACACCGATCGCAGATATCGCCTTCTCAACTGAAGACATCACGATCAGTGTCGGAGATGAGCCTTTTGAACTCACAGCATCCGCAATACCGGATTATGCGCTCCGTTCACATACCTTTGCATGGGAAGCAGGCGATGAATCCATGATCGCCATCGAGACACAGGGCGAGCACAATGAAACAGTCCTGCTTACAGCGCTGGAGCCGGGCACTACGCTTCTGACTGCTTCGGCAGGGGATACGGAAAAGACAGTACGCATCAATGTCCTGTCACCGGCAAGGGAGATCTCCTTAAACAATACGGAACTTTCGATCCGGATGACGGATACAGCAAACCTGACGGCGTCAGTACTCCCCGCAAATACAACAGACAATGTTGTATGGAGATCTACTGACAGTTCTGTCGCTTCCGTCAGCAACGGCATGGTCCGCACATACGCTCCCGGCACTGCAACGATCACGGCGACAGCCGGATCTGTCAGCGCAAGCTGCGTTGTAACCGTTTATGAAGTCAAGGCTACCGGTCTGACACTTTCCGAAACATCGGCTACCCTCACAAAGGGTGACAGCTACCGCATCACGGCAACAAAGACACCGTCAAATACAACCGATGTTCTTGAGTGGACCAGCAGCAATTCCGATATCGCTTCTGTAAGCAGCGGAACGATCTACGCAAACAGGCCGGGCAAGGCAACCATTACTGCAAAATGCGGCAAGGTATCCGCGAAGTTTACTGTAACAGTCGTGCAGAAACAGTATGAAACGATCACGGTCACCGGCGTCAAAGGATTTGAATCGGAATACACGGATGCGGAAACGCATTATTACGCGAACAGTATCAATAAAGTGTGGAAACTGACTACGCCGACAGGTGTAAACGGTGTACAGATCACATTTGATGCAAATACAGAATTTGAGAACAACTATGACTACCTGCAGGTACTCGATAAGGACGGCGAACCCGTCTCCTTCACACGGAGTGACGGAACGACCGCGGACAGAATCACAGGAAGCAATTTCAAAAACGAAACGATCACGATCACATCGTTCCCTGTAAGGCTCCTTATGCATACAGACGGCTCTGTCGTGCGTTACGGCTTCAAAGTCAAGAAGATCAAGTACAACTATAACCTCGCAAAAGCAACGGTAACGCCCGCAAAGACCTCGTATGTATATACAGGCAAAGCGATCACCCCGGCTGTAACGGTAACAGTCGGAAGCAAAACGCTGAAAAAGGATACGGATTATAAAGTTACCTATAAAGCGAACAAGGCGATCGGCACCGCAACGATCACGATCACTGCCCTCGGTGCCCACAGCGGCAGCAAATCCGCAACATTCAAGATCCTGCCGCAGAAGGTCTCCGGCTTCAAGCAGTCATCTACAAAGGAAACATCGATGAAGCTCAGCTGGACAAAGATGTCGGGCATCACAGGGTATAAGATCTACAAATACGCAAATTCGAAGTATACTCTTGTCAAGACGATCACTTCAGCGTCGACTGTCTCGTATGCTCTAAAGAACCTGAAGGCAGGCACCAAGTATAAATATGCAGTCAGTGCGTATCTCAAGAAAAATGATGTAGTATATGAAGGTGCGAAATACGGACTGTATGTATCGACGCTTCCCAAGGCCCCGACACTGACCGGTACGGCAGCGACAAAGGCAGTCAAACTGACCTGGAAGAAGCCCGCCGGCGCAACCGGTTATGTGATCTATTATTCGACCACGAAGACAGGTACTTACAAAAAAGCCGCGACGATCAAAGATGCGGCAACACTGAAGACAACGATCAAGAATCTTACTTCCAAGAAGAAGTATTACTTCAAGATCAGGGCATATACCAAGACAACATCCGGAACGATCTACAGCGCCTACAGCAAGGTCATAGCTGTAACAGCGAAATAGAGACCGGAAAAAAGCTGACAGATGTCAGCAGACTGAATAAGATCAGGAAAACATCGCATGAGAAACAAAACTGTGCAGACAGCGGTCTTATCAGCGTTCCTGGCACTGGGCGGTATTCCGCCCGGTGCCGGGGATCTTATGAATACTTTGCGGACACAGTTCCACAAAGTATCTTTTTATGCGGAAACAGAGGAAACTGAAACACGCGGGGAGATCCCTGATGATTTTACCGTGCCACATGTCAGGGAAAAGACATCTGGCGGCAGGAAAGGAAACAGGGATATTCCTTCTGCCTATGACAGCAGACAGTCAGGCCTGATGACTCCTGCAAAGGATCAGGGCGATACCCAGATCTGCTGGGCATTTTCCGCTGTTTCATGCGCGGAAACAGCAGCGGTCCGAAACGGATACACTGATGCCCCGGATTATTCGGAACATCATCTGGCTTACTTCTTCCCGCAGACCGTTTATCAGAAAACAGGGATCTGCGGCGCGGACAGCACATATTACATCGATGAGGATTATCTGCAGTCCGGGGGCAATAACCGGTATACATCATTTGCTCTGGCAAACTGGACAGGTATAGCGGAAGAAACATCCTATCCGTTTGATGAGCCATGGGGTGATGAAGCATATCAGAACAGGAATGCAGTCGATGACGTCCTGCATATGACGTCAGCGGACTGGATCCCGATGACAGATACGGCATTCATCAAGAAACGCATTATGGAACGCGGCTGTGTATCGGCATCTTTGTATTACAGGAGCAGTTATTACAGCGAAGAAACATCCGCGTATTATAACGACAGATATACAGCTACGAATCATGCAGTCGTGCTCGCAGGCTGGGATGACAGCTTTCCTGCAGACCGGTTCAATACGGAACCGGAAGGAAACGGCGCATGGCTGGTGAAAACAAGCTGGGGCACTGACTTTGGCGACCAGGGATATTTCTGGGTCTCCTATTATGACAAGGCAGTCAGCTTTTCCGGCAATACGGCGATCGCGTTTGAATTTGAGCCGGCAGGTCAGCATGACAATCTTTATTATTATGACGGAAGCTGCGGAACAAGGACATATTCGATCGAAAACGGAGGTTCAATAGCAGGGATATTCACTGCCTGCGCAGATGCGGATGGAAGGGACGAGGAACTGACAGCAGTCGGCATCGCCTTTTCTGAATCCGGTCTGAATTACAGTATCAGCGTATATACCGACCTGGATGATGGGAATGATCCTGCAAGCGGGACTGCAGCGCTGGATGCGGCAGTGACCGGTACGACAGAATGTGCAGGCTATCAGATGATACCGCTTCCGCAGCCGGTTAAACTGCTGAGCGGGAAGACATTCTCGATCGTTGCAGTTCTAGAGCAGCCCGGGGCAGAGACCGTAACGACATTTGTAGATACGACCTATGAAAACGGAAACTGGATCGGGTTCAGAAATGAGACTGCGCCGGGACAGAGCTTTGCAGGCGGAACAGACAACAGCTGGACAGATCTGCATGAACTGAATTATTCCGTGCGTATCAAAGCCTGTACAAATACTTTGCCGACAGCAGAACTCCAGGGGGTCCGGTTCGCCGAAGATACAGTTGTTCTGAAAACAGGTGAAACAGGCGGACAGTCCTGTATACCGGTCCCGATCGCGGCAGAATGCAACGACATCAGCTGGACTTCTTCCGATGAAACTGTAGCTGTTATAGATGAAAACGGGATCGTTGAAGCAAAAGCCGGGGGCGAAACTGTCATAACAGCTGAGACCGGCGGATTCTCTGCTTCCTATACCGTAAGCGTGATCATTCCCCTTGAAGGGATCGCATTTGAACAGGAACTGGTCACACTTCATCCGGGTGAATCACAGAGGGTCATACTGTCAGGCATGCCGAAAGAGCAGACAGAATACAGCGACCTGATGCACGAAGCTGTATGGTCAAGCAGCGACCCGTCCGTTGCGGAAGTCTCGGAAGACGGGACAATTACAGCCGTTCAAACTGGAAAAGCGGAGATCAACGCATCAATTCCCGGGAAATATATTTCCGCTTCGATCATCGCTGACGTAAGGGAAAAAGAGAAAGCCGACCAGGACATAACTGTTAAATCAACAGCATCTGTTCTGTCCGTCGGCGAGTCTGCGGTCATATCGGTCACCGGTGCAAAAGGAAATAAATCTTACAGGTCTTCGAATACCGGCATAGCTACAGTATCCTCTTCCGGGCAAGTCACTGCAAAAAAGCCGGGTACAGTAACGATCACCGTATCTGTATCCGAAACAGAGAATTATAAACCGGCCTCCAAAACAGTTAAGATCAAAGTCGTGCCTGCGGCTACAGCGAAGGTGGCGACAGCAAATAAGGCAGGCGGTGTAAAAGTTGCCTGGAAAAAAGTGGCAGGCGCAACAGGATATTATGTCTGCCGCAACGGAGTTAAAGCCAAGACGGTCACAGACGGGAATACCCTCAGCTGGGGCGATACAAAAGCAACGGTGAACGGCGGGAAGTATACATACAAAATCATTGCTTACGCAGACACAGGCAAAAGCACATTGTCAAAAGAGATCACCACATACTGGCTGAGCAGGCCTGTGATCTCATCGCTGGCAAACACGGCTGCAGGCAAAGTGACTGTAAAATGGGGCAGGAACACAAAGGCATCCGGCTATCAGGTGCAGTGTTCAACGAACAGCGGATTCAGTTCCGATACAACAAGAACGGCTACGATACGGGATATTTCAACGGTATCGAAAGTGATCGGGAATCTGAAAAAAGGAACGACCTGCTATATAAGGGTGCGATCGTTCCTGACGAAAGACGGTAAAAACTACTACTCCATGTGGAGTGTTGTAAAGAATTTGAAGCTCACAAGATAAATTCCTGCATGCTTAAACTGAACAGGGGCGGCCTTTGCGACCGCCTCTTTTACGAATGGCAATGCCATTTCATGAGGACCTGACCTGAAATGTCAGATCTTCGTATTTATCCGTATATTTTGCATACAGTAATCTGTACGATGAGCAGCAGGATGTAACCAAAGTGTATACAACATATATACACCAAAAGAGGGAATCCATCGTATATGCTGAAAATGCGGGGAATGACGTTTTACAGTTGTTCGTTCGGATTTTAGGTTTGGAGGAGAAAGATCATGTGTAAAAAACTGTATGCAGTACTGATGTCTTTGTTTCTGACAATTGCAGTTCTGCCGCAGATAGTTTTTGCGGAAGAAGAGACAGAAGAAACAGCAGAAGAGATCACGGGAACGGAAGAGATCCGGCAGGAAGAAGAGGAGATCCCTGAGGAGGTCACGACAGAGGAAGAACCTGTTCCTGCAGAAGAGGTAATTACGGAGGATGAAATCATTCCTGCAGAAGAATCCTTTCCTGAAGAAGAGATGATTCCTGATACAGAGGAGCCTGCTGGACCTGAGGGGACTGAAGAAGGCATTGAGGATGAGCAGGAAGAGATAAAAGAAGAACCTTCTGCTGAAGAAGTATCCCCTGAAACTGAACAAAATGAGTCAGCAGAAGATGTCCCGGCAGAATCAGAGCCGAAGAAAGAAATAATTCCTGAAGAAGGAAATGAACCTCAGACAGAAGAAATCATAGAGGAAACTGTAGAAGAAACAGCGGAAGCTGAAGCAGCTGATGCTGTATTTGAAGATTTTGAATATTCTGTCAAAAAGAACTATATAAAGATCACAAAATACAAAGGATCGAAAACAGCAGTAACGATACCATCAATGATCGATGGTTTACCGGTAAAGGTAATCTCTAAATCCGCATTTTCCGGATGCACCGGTTTATCAAAAGTAACAATACCTGAAAGTGTTACACGCATTGAAGATGAAGCATTCGCAGACAGCGGTATAACCGGCATAACGATCCCTTCCAGCGTTACAAAACTGGGTAGGGGTGTCTTTTCCGGATGCAGCAAATTGAAAAGCGTCGTATTGTCAGACAGCCTTACATCTATACCTGCTGGAACGTTCGAGCACTGTAAAGAATTAACAGAAATAACGATTCCGGAAGGTGTTACAAGTATTGAATCTGATGCATTCGCAGACAGCGGTATAACCAGCATAACGATCCCCTCAACCGTTACAAAACTAATCTTTAATGTCTTTTCAGGTTGCAGCAAATTGAAAAGCGTCGTATTGTCAGACAGCCTTACATCTATACCTGCTGGAACGTTCGAGCACTGTAAAGAATTAACAGAAATAACGATTCCGGAAGGTGTTACAAGTATTGGATATGAGGCATTCGCAGACAGCGGTATAACCAGTATAACGATCCCCTCCAGCGTTACAGAACTGGATTGGGGTGTTTTTTCCGGATGCAGCGAATTGAAAAGCATTATATTGTCAGACAGCCTTACATCTATACCTAATGCAGCATTCAGTTACTGTAAAGGATTAACAGGAATAACGATTCCGGAAGGTGTTACAAGTATTGGATCTGAGGCATTCGCAAACAGCGGTATAACCAGTATAACGATCCCTTCAAGCGTTACAGAACTGGGAGAGGGGGCTTTTTACGAGTGCAGCGAATTGAGAAGTGTAACATTACCAGACAGCCTTACATCTATACCTGCTGAAGCGTTTCATACCTGTAAAAGATTAACAGACATAACGATTCCGGAAAATGCTAAAAGTATTGGAAAATCTGCTTTCTCTGAATGCGATCAGCTTTCAGGCATAACGATTCCGGAAAGTGTAAAAACTATTGGGGATTTTGCTTTCTGTGAATGCTATCTTCTTTCAGATATAACGCTTTCGGAAGGTGTTACAAGAATTGGAAAGTATGCATTCGCAGATACCAGAATAAGAATCGTTACAATCCCCTCCACCGTTACAAAACTGGGGGAAGCAGTCTTTTACGAATGCAGCGAATTGTGGAATGTAACATTGCCAGACAGCCTTACATCTATACCTGATGAAATGTTCTATTTCTGTAAAAGTTTAACAGGCATAACGATTCCGGAAAGTGTTACAGGTATTGGGAGGTATGCTTTCTATAGATGCAATGAAATTTCATACATAACTATTCCGAACAATGTAACTGAGATTGGGGAATATGCATTCTATGACTGTTCGGCAAAATACACTATTATTCCTGATTCTGTAACGAAAATCGGACCCCGTGCTTTTGGATGGTATCTGGAGAAAGAGTATTATCCGGATCCAAATGGTGATTTCAGCGAGAATTATTACTATGAAGTGGGTGAAGAACGTAATGGTAATTATGTTATTTGCGGAGGTGCAGGCAGCGAAGCAGAAAAATATGCAAAAGCGGATGGATTCATATTTAAAAAACCGGCAAGCTGGCTGAAGCTTTCAAACAAATGGTATTATTTCTGCCAGAACCGTGTTATGGCTAAAGGCTGGAAAAAGATCAGCGGCAAGTGGTATTACTTCGACAGTACCGGTGTGATGATCACAGGCTGGAAAAAGATCTCAAACAAGTGGTACTGGTTTGATTCAAAAGGCGCAATGGCGGCAGGATGGAAGAAGATCTCCGGGAAATGGTATTATTTCAAATCATCCGGTGAAATGGTCAAAGGCTGGCAGAAGATCGGAGGAAAGTGGTACTACTTTGCCAGTTCCGGGAAAATGCTGACAAGCTGGCAGAAGATCTCCGGGAAATGGTATTATCTCAAACCGTCCGGCGAAATGGCAAAAGGCTGGGGGAAAGTCGGAGGCAAATGGTATTACTTTGGTTCAAACGGTGCCATGGCACAAAATGAATTCAGATTCATTAACGGCAAAACGTATTATTTTAACAGCAGCGGCGTCTGCACGAATCCTTAATATGCTGCACGGAGATGGTCCCCGGGATCATCTCTTTTTCTTGTGTTTTGCAGACAATGATCAGTATGCTGAACAGCCTGCTGGCAACCGAGGTGTATACAACATATATACACCAAAAGAGGAAATTCATCATATATGCTTAAAGTGTAGTGAACTGACTATTCATAATTGTCTGCCCGATTCTATGTGTTTTGAAACGCTGTGCATCAGGAACAGACGCAGATTGTGGACGGAGAGGAGAATATCATGTGTAAAAAACTGTATGCTGTAGTAATGTCTTTGTTTCTGACAATGACAGTTTTGCCGCAGAATGTTTTTGCGGAAGAAGAGACGGAAGAAACAGCAGAAGAGATCACGGAAACGGAAGAGATCCGGCAGGAAGAAGAGGGGATCCCTGAAGAAGTCACAGCAGAGGAAGAACCTGTCCCTGAAGAAGAGATCGTTCTCGAAACAGAAGAACCTGTTATTGAAGAAACTGCTGAACCAGAAGAAGTCATTGAGGATGAGCAGGAAGAGATAGCAGAAGAGCCTTCCGGGGAAGAAGATCCTGCAGAGGAAATTACCGAAAAACCTGAGCAGGAAGAAGAGACCCCTGTTGAGGAACCGGAAATTCCTGAAGAAGCCATCGAACCGGAACCTGAAGCATCTGAACCGGCAGAGGAACCAGAAGTAATCGAGCCTTCTGAAGAACCGGCTGATGAAGAAGGAATCACAGAAGAGGTCGAAGAAGAAACTGATACCGAAGCTGCGAAGGCGGATATAGGCTCAACGTTTACAACAGACGACGGCTATACATATACAGTACTGAATGGTAGATATTGCCGTATTGACAAGTATGCAGGTACAGAAACAGTAGTTTCTATCCCGGCTGTACTTGAGAGTTATGAGGTACAGAGTATTGCGGATAATGCATTTAAAGGCAATACAGCATTGACCGGGGTATCCTTTCCTGCAACACTCGAGACAATAGGTGAATATGCGTTCCAGGGCTGCACCGGTCTGACAAATCTGACGATTGGCGGCAAACTTACTACGCTGAGTTCACATGTATTCGAAGGCTGCACAGCACTGAAGGATGTGAGTCTTGCGGACGGGCTGACGACGATCCATGCATATGCGTTCAGCGGGTGCACAAGTCTGGAGAGCATCGACATACCGGACAGTGTGACGGACCTTGCGGCACGCGCATTCTACAACTGCACGAAGCTGAGCGAGGTAGGCTACCCTGCAGGGTGGATAAACACACTGGATGGTTACTATAACAGCACCACAACATACGGAGATGGGAACGGCAATTACACTTCACCGTTTGAAGGATGCACATCGCTG
>JAILQT010000116.1 GCA_024698805.1 Solobacterium sp. | reverse complement strand
CTGGGTGAATCCAATGCGATCAACTTTTATTCGGAGAAGAAGTACTGGCCGTTCATCCTGGTCTTCATCTATATCTGGAAGCAGATCGGCTACAACGGCATCATTTTCCTAAGCTCTATCGTCGGTATTGACAAGAGTGTCCTGGAAGCGTGCAAGGTGGACGGCTGTACGAAGTGGCAGCAGCTGCGCTATGTCACGCTGCCTCTTCTGAAACCGACGATCATTACACTTACGATGCTTCAGGTCGGCCGTATCTTCTATTCGGATTTCGGTCTGTTCTATCAGGTACCGCTCAACTCCGGCGCGCTGTATGACGTGACCAACACCGTTGATACCTATGTGTACCGTATGCTCATGACGATGAACAATATTTCGGTTTCATCGGCAGCCAGTACATATCAGGCTGTCGTGGGCTTTATTCTGGTCTTCGTCGTTAATATGATCGTCCGGAGACACGACAAAGAGAATGCTTTGTTCTAAGGAGAAAGGAGGATAAGAGATGGAAGATTCAAGTGTAAGAAGTTCGTCTGACAGGCATTTTGAAGCACTGGTGATCATTATATTGTCGGTTTTTGCAGCCTGCGCCATCCTTCCTTTTCTTCTGCTGGTTTCCTCATCGTTGACGGATGAGAGTACGCTGATCAGAGAAGGATATGCATTCATTCCCAGGAAGTTTTCCACTTATGCGTACGAGTACCTGATGAGCTCGAACGCAGTTAAGATCTTCAAGTCCTACGGCGTCACGATCCTGATCACGGTGGTAGGTACCTGTATTTCACTGCTTATCGGCCCGATGCTGGCGTGGGTACTGTCGAGAAAGGATTACAAGAGGGCAAGCATCCTGACATTCCTTGTGTTCTTTACGATGCTGTTTAACGGCGGTATCGTTCCGTCGTACATTATGTGGACGCAGATGTTCCACGTAAAGAACACGATTTGGGGTCTGATCTTCCCGACACTTATCATGAATGGGTTTTACGTCATTCTGTATAAGAACAATTTCAGCTCCAACATACATCCGGCCCTGGTGGAAGCTGCGAAGATCGACGGCGCCGGAGAACTGCTGATCTATTTCCGGATCGTGCTTCCGCTGTCGCTCCCGATCCTGGCAACCATCGGACTGATGGTTGCGCTGGGCTACTGGAACGACTGGACCAACGGTCTGTATTTCATCAGCGATACCAACTTGTCTTCGTTGCAGCAGCTGTTAAAGAGCATCATCGACAATATCAGTGCGCTGGCATCGATGTCGAACACAGCGGCGGCAGGAGCGGCGGTGGCAAAGATGCCGGGCAATTCGATCCGCATGTGTATGGCGGTTATCGGCGTGATCCCGGTTATGATCGCTTATCCGTTCTTCCAGAAAGCTTTCATCGCCGGTATCGCGATGGGCGGCGTGAAGGAATGATCCGCAAGGCGGCACATGACACATAAAATGTACTTGCTGTATGTATCCGATGTCAGGGTCAGAAAGCTTTTGACCCTGGCATCATTATATTATATGGAAGAAAGGAGCGGCCGGGTATGTTTGACCAGTATCTGATCCGGAAGGATAGTCTGAAAAATGATTATATGGATGGGAAAGCTGTCGGATTTCAATTTGCAGTCCGGATAGCGGATTACAGGGGATGTTTCCTGTCACTGCACAACGGGTATTATATCAGCTGCGACGGAACAGAGTATCCGAGGGAACTTCAGACTTTTGAGATCAACGGGAAAGCTCCGCGCACCTATGAAGAACTGAAGTGGTGCGCATGGGAGCACTGGGATTACGATGATGAAGGCATCGTTCATGTCAGGAAGGAAGGCGGCCTTGAAAAGGGGATTCACCACATCGGGCTGCAGCAATCCATTCTTGCCCAGTACGGGTACATGCCCTGGGACGAGGACTGGGTAAAAAAACCTCCTGTTCCGGGCAGCGGACAGGGTGCAGGAAAGACGGAGACGATCTGTTACTTTGATCTGGTGCTGCAGGATGCCTGTGACGGCACTTGCGAAGCATAAGGAAGGGGGCGGACAGGATGGCGATAAAAAGAGGTGTATCCCTGTACAGTTATCAGCAGACACAGTTTTTTAAGCAGCTCGACTGGAAGGGCCAGGTCCGTGAAGTGCGTGAGAGCCTGGGGACGGACGGCATCGAGATCATCAATCAGCAGCTGATCCCGCATTACCCGTTTCCTTCAGAGGAGTTTTTGTATGACTTCCGGAGCTATATGGCCCGCTACAATATGAATGCCGTGACGATGGATGTCTATCTGGATGTCCATCAGTTCCGCGACCATGTGATGACCCATGGGGAAGCAGCGGAACATTTGAAGAATGACATACGTCTGGCAGCGAAGATGGGCTTTAAGAATGTCAGATGTCTCGTACTTGTCCCGATCGACGTGATCGAGGCGTGTATCCCGACGGCAGAAAAATACGATGTCCGTATCGGGAAAGAGATCCATGCGCCGTGGCCGATCA
>JAILQT010000105.1 GCA_024698805.1 Solobacterium sp. | reverse complement strand
AAAATGCGGCGCTGCCGGCAGACGGACACAGCCCGGCACTGATCCTGTACCCGTCGCAGACAAGGGCAGCATCCGTCGAATATGCGGTGAACAGGCTCGCAAAGGAAGGCCTGGCAGATCCGGGGATGCTCACTGCCATGTGCTATGCGGAGCTGTCTGCCGACGATGCAGGACTGCAGGAAGCCCTCGGAAAAGCGGACGAAGTCATCATCCTTTCCCAGTCCGTCACGCAGAATAAAGAGATCGTGAAAGTGATCGCCCAGGCAGAAGAAGCCGGCAAAAAGACCGTGCTCCTCGGCCTGAACCTGCCGTATGACGCCGCATGTTATGAAGATACCGATGCGGTGCTCTGCGCATTCCAGCCTTACGGCAGCGCGCATGACGAAGAGGGGAACGGCCCGTTCAACCTGAATGTGGCCGCTGCGGTATGCACCGCGTTCGGCCAGTCGGTGCCTGCCGGGAAACTTCCTGTCAATGTGCCGAAGGTCACGGTGGACGGTGACGCTGTCGTTTATGAAGAGGAATATCTGTATGAACGCGGCCACGGTCTGAAAGACTGGGGCAAATAAACCGGCTTATACTGTTGGCCGTATAAAAGGACCGGGATGGAATCCGGTCCTTTTCAAACGGTTGGATACGATGCAGGCTTACAGGTCCCAGACAGCTTCATAGGCTTCTGTCGTCGCGCCGATGATGTTGCCGATGGATGTGCAGTCGCCGATGGCAAGCACTTTCTCAGCCGTGCCGCTGAGTTTCTCGATCAGCGATCCGTCCGGACGGTAGCCGAGCGCCTGGACGACCAGGTCAGCCTTATAAGACTTCTTTTCCTTTGTTTCGATATTCTCCGCGATGACTTCATCTTCCCGGATCTCCAGCGTATTCGTTGAAGGGAAGAGGGAGACATTGAGTTCAGCCAGATGTTCGAGAAGGGCAGCCTTGTTTTTCAGGGAGCCGTCGCCGCTGATGCGTTTGCCGATCGCATCATCCAGTTCGAATACGGATACGCTGTTTCCTTTGGCTGCGAGGAGTTCGGCAGCTTCCAGGCCTGTGAAGCCGGAACCGATGACGATGACTTTCTTACCGGTATAGAGGTCCGGGTTCAGATATACATCCTGCGCATGGACGACATGCGGTCTGTCGATCCCCGGCAGTTTCAGCGAGATCTGCTTCCCGCCGGCAGCGATGATGACGGCATACGGCGCGAGGGCCTCGATCTGCTCCCTGCCTGTGACCGGCGTATTGTAATGGATGTGCACGCCTTCCGCGACCGCACGGGCGATGAACGCATCCGAGGACCAGCCCATCTTTTCCATCCCGGGAGCTGTCCTGGGAAGGTCAAAACAGCCGCCGAGCCGGCCGGTTCTTTCAAACAGGTCGACCGAGAACCCTTTCCGCGCGGCAAGGTACGCAGCCTCGAGTCCCGCAGGCCCGCCGCCGATCACGACGACCTTCCTGCCGTTACCGTCTCTGCGAAAGTTCTCTTCCGTATAGACAGTCTCTTTGGACATCTCCGGATTGACGGAGCACCGCAGCATCTCGCCCCTGCCGGAGCAGTTGATGCATGCGCCGCAGGAGATGCAGTAACGGATCTGGTCTGCCCTGCCTGCCTGGACCTTGTTTGTCCATTCGGGATCCGCCATCATCTGCCTGCCGAGACCGACCAGGTCACAGAGGCCTTCTTCCAGCATCTCCTCCGCTTTGGAGGGACGTTTGATATGGTTGACCGCGATGACGGGGATATCCACGACGCCCTTCATCTCGCGCAGCCAGCCTGTCCTGCAGCCTTCTTCAAACAGCTGCGGTTCGATCAGCGTGAACTTGCAGGAATAGGTGCCGGCACTGAAGCTGAGGGCATCGGCGCCGAGGGATTCGATGTATCTCGCCATCTTCTTTCCTTCTTCGATGGTGATGCCGCCGTCGACATCGTCCATGACGTTCATGCGGACCACGAGGAACTGCTCTTCTGTAAGCACTGCCTTCACCTTGCGGATGATCTCCGTGATGAAGCGCATCCTGTTTTCGAAGGAACCGCCGTATTCGTCTGTCCTGTGGTTGGCGCGGGGACTCATGAACTCATTGATCAGATAGCCGTGCGCCGCATGGAGCTCGATGCCGTCCGCGCCGCCCTGGACTGCATAGGCAGCCGACTGTGCGAATTTGTCTTCGATCGAGCGGATCTCTTCGATGCTCAGTTCCCTGGGCATCTGCAGGTATTCGTTCTCCGGCTCTGCGCTGGGGGCCACGGGCTGCTGGTCATGATTCCAGAACGTCATCGACTGCCTGCCGGGATGGCAGAGCTGGACGTTCAGCTTCGCGCCGTACCTGTGCACTGCGTCCGCGATCCTGCGGATGCCTTCGGCGTCTTCCGGTTTCGTCAGGTTGAATGCACCGGGCTCGGCGATGCCGCATGTCGTATCGTCGACCGTCGCGACCGGCGTAGTGATCAGGCCCTGGCCGCCTTTCGCCCTGGCTTCAAAGTATTTTACATAGATATCGTTGATCCGGTTCTCCCCGGGGGCGAACCCGACGCCCATCGGCGCCATAACGACACGGTTCTTTACCGTGACATTACCGATCTTTACCGGTGAAAGCAGTTTCTCAAATGCCATTTTGTCCTCCTTATGCAGTGTCCTGCTGTATGTATATGATCTGTTCCGTATTTTGAAACATACTGTATATCTGATCTTACTGTGCACGGTTTCCGGCCTCCTGTGTTCACACAATAGCTGATTATTGTTGGAAATCCCTGCAGAAATGCTATTCTGTAGGAGAGAGGTGCCTATGTCGGAACGTACAAAACTCTGGATCGCAGGGAAAATGAAAGAACTCATGAAGCATAAGCAGATCAATCAGATACGCACGACCGAGATCTGCAGGGCAGCCGGGATCGACCGCTCGACGTTTTATTACCATTTCAAGGACAAATACGACCTGATCGCATGGGTGTTTTACCACGATGCCTACATCACGGACGTAACGGATGAAAAGCTGGCTGTATCCTCAATGAAGAAGGTCAAAAAGGAAGTCCTGTTTTACCGGAGGGCATATGCGGACAATTCCCAGAATGCGCTCTGGAACTACCTGCAGCAGTATTTCATCGATGAATATCTCAATGCGGCGAAAAAGAAACTGGATACGGACGATCTTCCCGAAGAGCTCGTCTTCGCGATCCGTCTGTACTGCTACGGTTCAACGGTGATGGCAAGGGAGTGGATCCTCAATGACGACGTGACTCCTGCCGAGACTGTCGTGCACAGGATGTTCAGTTCGATGCCGCCGCTGATGCGCCGCGTCTGTACCGGCAGTGAGGAGACGGCATACAAGGGATGAAAAAGACCGTATGGTCATGTATGCGGATGATCCGCAGGCTGGATATGGCCGTCGTCTGCGGCGTCCGGGACAACCGTGATTACGATCTCAGCAACGTACCCTCCGGGCTTGAAAGATAACACAGTACAACGGCTGCCTTAGGCGGGTGCTCATAAGAAAGTATTAGATC
>JAILQT010000080.1 GCA_024698805.1 Solobacterium sp. | reverse complement strand
ATCAATGCCCGTGCAGGTCAGACACTGCAGAAAGAGAAAGAGCCGGAAAAGCGCGATCCCGCTGCAGCGGCAGAGAACAATTTCAGGATCCTGACACTTGGAATGATAAACCATAAGGATATGTATCGTTTTGCGTACAGGATCTATGATCATGGCAGCCGCACACTGGATAAGGAGATCATCAAACCGACGTTCAGTGAACCCGATCTGGAAGATTTCATGGATTATATCGTTGCACGCCATCACAATATCGATCTGATCGGTCTGGCTATGCCCGGCGTTACGTATCACGGTACGCTCAACCATCCGCAGTATGGATTTTTCAATGAGAATATCGGCAGGGATCTGAGTGCGAAATACGGCATACCGGTCATCCTGCTCAACGATGTCAATGCGATCGCACTGGGCTATCAGGCTATGAATCCCGGAACAGATGATATGGTCTTCTATTTCCAGCCCAAGGGCGACAGTAAGGCAGGTGCGGGCGTGATCCTCGACGGCAGGCTGCGTACCGGCTACAGGCACAATGCCGGGGAGATCGCATCCGTGATCGACATGTCTGTTGCGGGTGCGGAGAAAAAGATCATGACCCCCGAAGGAGCCATGGAGATCGTCTGTGCCGGACTCCTGTCCTATATATGCACGATCGCTCCGCAGAAGATCGTCCTTTACAGCGATCTGACACCGAATACGGAGGAGATCAGGGAATATCTGAGCAGGTACATAGATCCCGGATACATTCCGGAGATCGAACATGTGGACAGGCTGAAAACGTATATGATGCCCGGTACGATGCAGCGCTGCCTGCAGGTGATAACAGAAAAAAAAGAATGGATCGAAGAGGTAAAGAAAAATGCCGGATAAACTGACGATCGCCTTTATAGGCAACGGAAAGAGCACGAACCGCTACCATGCGCCGTTTGTGCTGACAAGAAATGATAAGATACGGATCAAGAAGATCTACGCCAGGAATCTGCAGAAGAAAGACTGGGCAAGGATCGACGGTGTCGAATACACCGATGACCTGGATTCCGTGCTCCATGATGATGAGATCCAGTGCATCGTCGTCACGACGCCGCACAATCATCATTACGATTATGCGAAGATGGTTCTCGAAGCCGGCAAGAACTGCGTATGCGAGAAGCCGTTCATGGAGACAAGCGCTGAGGCAGAGGAACTGTTTGCGCTCGCAAAAGAGAAGGGGCTGATGCTGCAGTGCTACCAGAACAGAAGGTTTGACGGGGATTTCCTGACCGTGCAGAAGGTCATCGAATCCGGGAAACTCGGCGACCTGCTTGAACTGGAGATGCATTTTGATTATTACCGTCCCGAGATACCGGAACGCGTGGATTTCTTCGATCCCGCATTCTCGTACCTGTACGGCCACGGCTGCCATACGCTGGACCAGGTCATCTCCTATTTCGGGAAACCCGACCGGGTGCACTATGATGTCCGGCAGCTGCTTGGCGAAGGCAGGATGAACGACTACTTTGATCTCGACCTGTATTACGGCGTCCTCAAGGTATCGGTCAAGTCCTCCTATTTCCGCGTACGCCAGAGACCTTCATTCATTATTTACGGAAAGAAGGGCATGTTCGAAAAGTATGCGAAGGACAAGCAGGAAGCGGATCTGAAGAAGTTCTACCTGCCCCTGGGGCATCCGGATTTCGGAAAGGACCTGCCCGAAGAGTACGGCACCCTGATCTATTACGATGAGGCAGGGGATTATCACGAAGAAAAAGTGGAGACCGTGCAGGGGGATTACGGCAGGTATTACGATGCGCTGTACGAAACACTGATCAACGGGAAAGAAGTCCTTGTTAAGCCGGAAGAGACGCTCCTGCAGCTGAGGATGCTGGAGACAGGCGTAAAGGATCTGAAATAAAAGAAGGAGACTGCATGAAAAAATATGATTATCTGATCGTCGGCGCGGGACTGTTCGGTTCCGTATTCGCCAGACAGGCAAAGGATGCCGGGAAATCCGCCCTCGTCATCGACAGAAGGGACCACGTCGCCGGAAACGTGTATACGGAAGATGTGGAAGGCATTAAGGTACATAAATACGGTGCGCATATCTTCCATACGAACAACAAACAGGTATGGGAATATGTGAACAGGTTCATCGAATTCAACCGGTTCACGAATTCGCCGGTCGCCAACTATAAGGGCGAGCTGTATTCGCTTCCTTTCAACATGTATACCTTCAACAAAATGTGGGGTGTCGTTACGCCGCAGGAAGCAGCCGCAAAGATCGAGGAACAGAGGAAGGCCGCAGGCATCACAGAACCGAAGAACCTTGAAGAACAGGCGATCAGCCTTGTCGGAACGGATATCTATACGAAGCTTGTCAAAGGCTATACGGAAAAGCAGTGGGGCCGCGACTGCAGGGACCTGCCTGCATTCATCATCCGCCGTCTCCCTGTCCGTCTGACATTTGACAACAACTATTTCAATGCGCTGTACCAGGGAATCCCCATCGGCGGTTATACGAAGCTTGTCGAACACCTGCTTGACGGAATCGAAGTCCGCCTTTCCGAAGATTTTCTGGAAGACAGGGAAGGTTATCAGGCACTCGCGGATAAGATCGTCTATACCGGCGCGATCGATGCATATTTCGATTACCGGCTCGGCAATCTCGAATACCGTTCCGTACGCTTCGAGAATGAACTGCTGGATATCCCTAATTTCCAGGGAAATGCGGCTGTCAACTATACAGACAGGGAAACACCGTGGACGAGGATCATCGAACACAAGTGGTTCGAATTCGGCAAAGACGAAAACGGTAATGACCTGCCTAAGACCGTGATCTCCAGGGAATACAGCTCCGAGTGGAAGCCCGGTGATGAACCGTATTACCCGGTCAATGATGAAAAGAACTCCGCGCTGTATAAGAAATACGCGGAGCTTGCGGAAAAAGAAGGGAATGTCATTTTCGGCGGCAGGCTTGCGGAATACAAATACTACGACATGGACGCAGTCATCGCTTCCGCACTTGCATGTGCTGAAAAATATCTGGGATGAATAAAAAGAGCGTGAGCTCTTTTTATTTTGAAAGCCTGCTTTTCCGCAGGCCCTGATTCTTAATCCTTTATTAATTATTTACGATCACGACGGCTGCTGCGATGCCTGCGTCATGGGATATACTGACGGATATCTCCGGATGATCCTTCACATACGGTTTCCCGTTCTCATCGTTCAGGATACTGAAATGCAGGTAATCCTTATCCTGCAGTGCCTTGTAAAGCGCTTCCTTTGCCGCAAAACGGCCCCCGAGGTACTCGATCTTCCGTTTTTCCGTCTTCTTTGCGTCAAACTGCGCCCTTTCTTCGGGCGTCAGCACCGTATTGATAAATCCTTCATGCAGCGTGATCCTTGAGAGGTCCGCGATATCGATCCCAACCATAGACTTAATTATTGCAAACTTGATTGAAATTGTGAATATAGTATGATGTATTCGTTCAGGAGGCGCGATGGCTGAAAGAAAGAAAAAGAACAGAAGATCAGTCAGCATATTCCTGGATTTATGTGTGGTCCTGCTGCTCGGCACAGCCTGCTTCAGCGGCTGGAAACTGTACCGGGGACTGCACGAATACAGTGCATCCGCATCTGCCTATGAGCAGATCCGGCATGATACTGTAACGAAGAAGTCAGAGTCTTCCGAAACAGAAGAAGTATATATCGATTTCGAAGCGCTGAAGGAGATCTGCCCCGATATCGGCGGCTGGATCAGTCTGAAGGATTCCGCGATCGACTACCCGTTCGTCTATGCGCCGGACAACAGCTTTTATCTGACGCACCTGTTCAGCGGTGAATATAATAAAAGCGGGGCTGTATTCGTCGACGCAGGCAACAGCCGTGATTTTGCGGACAGGGTGACCGTGCTCTATGCGCACCATATGAAAAACGGCACGATGTTTGCGGATGTGGAGAATTACAAGGATCCCGCCTATTACACATCGCACAGGGAATTTGATATCTATACGGAAGAAGGAAACTACAAACTGTACCCGCTTGCGGGATACGTTACGAACGGTTCGCAGAACTATGTCCGCTTCGAATTTGCGGATGATGCGGATTTCTGCGCGTATGTGCAGGGATTCATTGACAGGTCCGATTTCGTCAGTGCGGAAACATTCACTGCGGACGATAAGATCGTTATGCTTTCGACATGTTCATATGACGTCGCTGACGGCCGGTATGTACTGATTGGAAAACTGCACGAAATAAGGAGTGATTATGGCAGGAAATAATGAAAAGAAAAAGAAGAAAAGATCATTGAGCCCGATGTTTTTCTGGCTGCTGTTTTTTATATCAGCCGTGGTATTTTTTGTGACATTCTGGCGCATGCCGATGTTCCCGAAGGCATGGAGCCTCTATCTGCTTGCGGGACTTGCGGGCATCGCGGTCATCATGTTCCTGATATCCGGCTTTGTCGCCAGAAGGAACAAGGCTGTCAAGGTCGTGAATATCGCACTTACCGTCTGCATGGCCGCAGGAACGATCCTGCTGCCGTATTATACCGACCGTATCTCGAGGATATTCAACAGTGTCATCGGCGACAAGGTGAACATCAACCTGTATGTCATGACAGACGCATACAAGGATGCGCATTCCGATACGTTCGGCGATTATATCCATACGGAAGGGGACGTTAATCTGGATGATTTCCGCGATGTGACATATATCCGCACATCCGGCGTCGATAAGGAAAACCAGGATTATGCCGTCGAACAGCTGGTCCAGCAGTTCGGTCAGGATCTGAACACAGTAGAATACGGCACCGTATCCGAAGGGGCGCAGGCCCTGTATAACAACTACGGGACCGTGCTGATCATGTCCGAAGCGTATGAATCCGTACTCGCAGACATGGAAGGGTTTGAATCCTTCCGTGAGGAAACAAAAGTCATCCATACATTCACAAGGACGATCAAATCCAATTATACCGATAAGAACGACGTAAAGATGACATCCGAGCCGTTCACGATCTTCTTCGGCGGCAACGACCAGGAAGGTGAACTGAGCCTGGTGGGAAGAACGGATGTGGATATGTCCGTAACAGTCAATCCGAAGACGCACCAGATCGTCATCGTATCCCTGCCGCGCGACAGCTATATCCCGAACCCGGCACTGTATGACAGCCCGGACAAGCTGACGCATCTCGGCCTTTCCGGGATCGACAATACACTGAAGGGGATCAGTGCATATCTGGATACGGATATCGAGAATTACATGCTGATCAACTTTACGACATACAAGAAGATCATCGATGCGCTCGGCGGCGTAGACGTTGAGAATCCGTATGCATTCACCTATACATGGGATAAGAACTACCATTTCGAAGAAGGAACGATCCATCTCGACGGACAGGCTGCCCTGTATTATGTCCGTGAAAGATACAGCCTTCCGGACGGGGATTTCGGAAGAAATATGCACCAGCAGATCGTAATGCAGGGTATAATAAAGAAGCTGACAAGCTCCGCGGCACTGACGAAGTTCAACAGCCTTCTCAGCGCGCTCGACGGAACATTCCTTACAAACGTATCAAGCGATTCATTCTATGCGCTTGCACGCATGCAGCTGGGGGACAATGCGGAATGGAATACGGTCAGTTATCATCTGACAGGCGCCGTCGGATCGGCAGAATGTGCATCCATGCCCGGCATGCAGCTGTCTGTCGTATTCCCGAACGAAGCACAGGCGGCGTTTGTTTCACAGGTGATCGACGAAGTCATCAGCGGTGAGATCATCACCCAGCAGGAACTGCCTGATTAAGGAGGAGAGTATGTATACTGTCAGAGATCTGTATGATCTGGATCACACGCTTGCGAAGTCATATCTGGAACAGTTTGAATATCCCTGGGAAGCGATCAGGGGAATCAAGGAAATGATCCTTTCCATCGGGGAAAAACTGGATCCCGAAGAGTATGAAGAAAGATCGGAACATGTGTGGGTCCACAAAACAGCGAAGGTATGGCCCAGCGCCTGGCTCGGCGAGCCCTGCATCATCGGCCCGAACACGGAAGTCAGACACTGCGCGTTCATCCGCGGTTCCGCCCTTGTCGGTGCGGACTGCGTTGTCGGCAACAGCTGCGAGCTGAAGAATGTCATCCTGTTCGACCATGTGCAGACGCCGCATTACAACTATGTCGGCGACTCGATCCTCGGGTATTATTCCCATATGGGTGCAGGATCCATCACATCCAACGTAAAGAGCGATAAAACACTTGTGACCGTACACGGTGATGAAGAAATCGCGACCGGTCTGAAGAAATTCGGCGCAATGCTCGGCGACCATGTGGAAGTCGGCTGCAATTCCGTGCTGAATCCCGGAACGGTCGTCGGCAGGAACAGCCGCATCTATCCGACGACATGCGTCAGGGGCGTGATCCCCGAAAACAGCATCTGCACAAACAAGGCAGAGATCAGAAAACAGAGGTGAGATCATGAAATGTCCAAACTGCGGAAACTTTATACCTGAAGGCGGCAGGTTCTGCACCGCGTGCGGAACGCCTGTCCAGCAGCTGCAGCAGCCGGCACAGGGCTATGCACAGACGCCGCAGCGTTCTGCGCCTGTAAATCCCTATCCGCAGGTGAATTACCAGGCTCCTGCGTATATGGTTAAGGAACAGGAAAAATACGGCATCTGGACGATCCTCGGCGGATGCGGCGGCCTGATGGTCATCATTTCCATGTTTTTGGACTATATCAGTATAAACTTCTACGGCGTGAAGATCGCAGCGATCCATCTCCTGCCTCCCGGTCTGAAAATGTTTGACTATGAGATGTCATCCTATATCCGGGGGATGGAGAGCGATATTGAATACCTGATGATCTTCTCGATCCCGCTTGTGGTGCTCGCCGTCATAGCGCTGATCCTGCTGCTGTGCAAAAAGAGGGTCGCATTCGGCATATTCAGCGTGCTTACACTGCTCGGCGCCCTCGGCGTCATGGCGGTCTTCTTCGCTGCATACGGCGATTATGCCGATATCAAATTCGCTGTCGGCGCATATCTGAGTGCCGCCGGGGCACTGCTGATGGTGATCAGCTCAATCATTAAAGCTTAACGGATCCTGTTTCAGGATCTTTTTTGGAGGAGTATGAAAAAGTTTGATGCAGACCAGATCCCGGAGATGGCGGAAATATTAAGAAATAACGGCGTGCTCAGTGTCCCGACCGATACAGTATACGGACTTTGCGCCCGTTTTGATACAATAGAGGCGCAGGAACATCTCAGGGACATCAAGAAAAGACCGAAGGACAAGGCGTTTCCGATCATGTGCTGCGATGCAGGACAGATCCGGCAGATCGCATTTACGGACGGTGTCTCTGAGAAGATCATCTGTGCATTTATGCCCGGCCCGGTAACGCTGATCCTGAAGAAGCGCCCGGAGATACCCGGTCATGTCAACGGGGACATGGACACGGTAGCCGTACGGATGGCTTCTTCAAAAGCCCTGGAAGAGCTGATCCGGGAACTCGGCTGTCCTGTCTTTATGACAAGCGCAAACCTGTCCGGTGAAAAGACATGTGAAACACTCGATGAGATCGAGGCGGCATGTCCGGGGCTGGACGGCATGATGAAAGGTAACACACAGTTCAATGAAGCGAGCACGATCATCGATCTCTCAGCCGATGAGATCCGGATCGTCCGCAGCGGACCTGTAAAAATGGAGGATCTGGAACATGTATTGCAAAACTAGGAAACTGCTGTCTGTATTATGCATCGCTGCACTGCTCGGCGGGTGCGCCGGCGAAGATGTTTATGACGACGGTTCATCTGCCGCACCGGACGGGGGATCATCCGTGCAGCCGCCGGTCTCGGAAAAGACGCCCGAACCGGAAGGCGATACATATGAGGATGTCGTGAATAAGGCGATGCTCGTTACCTACAACGGGCAGGAATACAACGGCTATTTCACCGGTACGCTGAAAAACGGCAGGCCGGACGGCGAAGGCAAATTCGAACCCGGCAGCTCCGTTGACTATTTTGCGTTCAAGGGCGAATGGGTCGACGGCGAGCCTTCCGGTGAAGGCGAGATGCAGACGGATCATTATACGATCGATTTCGGTACTGTAAAAAGGACCGGGACATTCCTCGGACATGTGAAGGACCTGGTCGCCGAAGGGGAAGGCAGCTTTGACGCATACAACGATGCGGATGAGAGATACCATTATACCGGCAATTTTGCCAACGGCACCTTTAACGGGCACGGAAGAAGGGAATTCCCCGAAGAAACGAAATACGGGATCGAGGAAGGAAACTTCACGGACGGCCTGTTCGACCCGACCTTCGCGGAGGAAGTGCAGTATATCTTCTCGTTCCAGGACAACATGAAACTGAAGATCGCACAGCCGTTCTTGGATTACATAAACGATGAAGAAGACCTGTTCACAATTCCCGACAAGGAAGTTGTCGTACTTGAGGAATTTGAATCCTATGATCCTTCAAATCATCCGGGCATCACCATGCTGGAAGGCCTTTATGTCACGCAGGTCACCGAAGAAAACGGTTACAATTCGCAGTATCAGAGTATTATCGCAAAAAACGATTCTCATGTATTTGATATTCTCTGGTTTGGTGATAATATGAGTATCACTGCCGGGGATACGATCACCGCTTATGTCCTGACTCTGGGGGATTCCTATTATATGAGCAGGGCACAACTGCGGATCGATGCGGCGGCAGCACTGGCTGTATGGCTTGAGAAGACGGAGGAATGATGAAAGATACGAGAATCGAAGAACTGATCGGAAAAGAGACCGGCAGACAGAAGAACAACATTGAACTGATCGCATCGGAAAACTTCTGCTCAAAAGATGTCAGGGAAGCTGCAGGCTCCATCCTGACAAACAAATATGCGGAAGGTTACCCCGCACACAGGTATTACGGCGGCTGCGAATACATCGACGAGATCGAACAGCTGGCGATCGACCGCGCATGCGAACTGTTCGGTGCAGATCACGCGAACGTACAGCCCCATTCCGGGTCACAGGCCAATATGGCTGTTTACTTCAGTGTCCTGAATCCGGGCGATAAGGTATTCGGTATGGATCTGGCCGCAGGCGGCCATCTGACACACGGCGCAAAAGTTTCCTTTTCCGGAAAGTTCTACGATTTCTGGTCTTACGGTGTAGATCCCGAGACAGAGTGCATCAACTATGACGCACTGAGAAAGTCAGCGATGGAACTGAAGCCGAAGATGATCGTTGCAGGTGCGAGCGCATATGCAAGGGAGATCGATTTCAAAGAATTCAGGAAGATCGCAGATGACTGCGGTGCCATGCTGATGGTAGATATGGCCCATATCGCCGGACTTGTCGCGGCAGGCTATCATATGAACCCTGTTCCCTATGCGGATTTCGTGACGACAACGACACACAAGACATTAAGGGGCCCGCGCGGCGGCATGGTCCTCTGCAGAGAGGAATACAAAAAGGCGCTCAACAAGGCGCTGTTCCCGGGCATGCAGGGAGGTCCCCTGTGCCACATCGTCGCTGCCAAGGCAGTATGCCTGCATGAAGCGATGCAGGATGAATATAAGAAGTATATCCAGCAGGTCATCGTCAACTGCGACATCATGGCGCAGGAACTCAAAAATGCCGGCTTCCGGCTCGTATCCGGCGGAACGGACAACCACCTCGTCCTCGTCGATACGATGTCCATGGGCATCACCGGCAAGGAAGCGGAAGAGACACTGGACAAGGTACATATCACCTGCAATAAGAACGCGATCCCGTTTGACACGCTCAAACCCAGCGTTACCAGCGGTATCCGTCTCGGTTCCGCAGCCATGACGACAAGGGGCTTCAAGGAAGAAGAGTTCCGCAGGACAGCAGGCTGGATCACAAAAGCGCTCCTGAACAGGAACGACGAAGCAGTCCTCGCCGGGATCAAAGAGGAAGTCATCCGTACAACGGACAGCTTCCTGCTTCCCTGATCTGACAAAGGAAAACAGAAAGAACGGCCGCAGCCGGCACGGTATATCACGATGATATACCTGCGGAGACGGCCTTTTTCTATTCTTTGCAGATATTCCGCATATGCTGCAGCCTGTCAAAACAGATATAATGATATCCGGAAAGAAGGTGGGTCATGTTACTGCTGCACGGGACGCCGGAAGACGCAAATACAAGGGAAGAGAGGGAATCAAGGACATATGCCCTGCTGGATGAACTGGGGATCCCCTTTGACAGGACGGATCATCCCGACCGGCCGGCTTCAACGATGGAAGTCTGCGCGGAAGTCGATGCGATCCTTGATGTGCATATATGCAAGAACCTGTTCCTGTGCAACAGGCAGGAGACAGACTTTTACCTTCTCATCATGCCGGGCGACAAACCGTTCCGGACAAAGAACCTTTCCAGACAGCTCGGTACAGCCCGTCTCTCCTTTGCGAAAGAGGAGTTCATGAAACAGTTCCTGGACCTGTATCCGGGAAGTGTTTCCGTCATGGGGATGATGAATGACAGAGGACATCAAGTAACACTGGTCATCGATGAGGATGTGCTGCAGGAAGAGATGTTCGGCTGCCATCCGTGCGTCAATACAAGCTCTATACGTTTTCCGACAAAATACCTTACGGAGAGGATACTGCCTGCTTTGGGCGTGCAGCCGGTGATCGTACATCTGGAAGGAGAATAATATGAACGTAAGATTTACGCATTTCAACTATCATGTTGCGGATATGGAACGCTCTGTCGATTTCTACACGAAGGCCCTGGGACTGAAAGTCAGCCGTCAGTTCGGACCTCCCTCCGGTGAAGTCGCTTTTACGATAATGACAGACGGGGAAAGCAGTGCTGAACTTGAACTGATGTGGAGGAAAGATCACCCGCAGGCGTATGAAAAAGGGGAGAGATCCTTTCATTTCTGCATTGAGACTGAGGATTTCGAAGTGCTGCATGCCATACATAAATCAATGGGCTGTATCTATGAAGAAAAGGGCAGAAGCTGTTATTTCATCGAGGATCCGGACGGATACCTGGTTGAGATCATGAAGAAAAAGAATACGGACAGGCCGGATTATCTGTATAATCCGGAAAAATGCCCGTGTCCGAGAGGGGCACAGGCAAACTGTCCGAGATACCGTAACTGTGATGCGTGCATCATCAACCACAGGAACAGTCCGACTGCGCCGCTGACGGCCTGTGAACGCAAAGCGGAAAAAGAAAAATAATCCTGCTACAGCAGGAGTATTTCACTGAGATCCTTCCATGCATGGATCTCTTCTTTTAATCTCTGGATGTTTTCATAATAGATGTCATCCGACATGAGCTTGCGGTATGTCTCATACAGCGAGGATACGCTCAGTTCCTCTTCATACAGGAACAGGGCGCATTTCGACCTGGCCATGGACAGCGCATGCATATTGCGCATGCAGTCATGGGAGGCGATGATCACCTGGGGTATGCCCAGTGCGGTGCAGTAATGCATGAGCCAGGACGTGCCGTCATGGATGACTGCGATACTGCCGGCAATCATCGAAGGGCTGATCCCTGTATGATAATGCATATTCCGTTCAATAACGGAAGGCGCCCCCCTGTACCAGCAGTGCACGGCATACGGCGCACCCAGGAACGTATCGCTGATCACTTTCTTCAGAAAGGATGCGGATCTGTCTGCGGAAGGCAGGACGATGCACAGCCTGTTCGTACGCTGCAGTTCAAGAGGCTCGATGAAAGGCATGCCGATCCTTGTGACATCCGCATCCGGCGGATACATATCCGTTGTTTCCGGGCCGAAGGTGATCCGTTTATCACATTTCTCATAGAGTTCTTTCAGGTTGAACACCTGTTCCTGTTTATAGGCATAGAGAACAGCGTTGAGGCCTTTCAGATCTTTTTCCCTGAAACCCGGTGTCCTGTACATCGCCGAATCCGTCACAGTCCAGCAGGGAATCCCCTTATGCCTGGCTGCGATATTCCCGGCAGGCCTGTTAACGGTTATGATCCGGTCCGGCCTGAAATCATCGCACGCTTCACATACCGCATCCGCGTCACGCTTCAGATCCCTCTCATTGAAAAGACCGTTCGCATACATCCAGTCTTCATAGCTTCTTGTTTCGAGCTGAAACAGCGAAAAGACGCTTTTGTAATACCCGGTATCGTATACGGCAGCCTTTTTAAACTGGTTCGCGGAAGGCGCGCATACCGCGCAGGCATTTCCTTCCGCATTAAAGACATGCAGGAGGCTCTCCGTAAGCAGATACGTACTGTCGGTATTCGCATACCGGATGTAAGGGACGATCATGACTCTCATAGGGAAATTATACACTAAAATGATATGGCAGGCCGCAGAAGGAACGAATACGGCCGTGATTACAGGTCTTTCCGTATGGCTGATTCGGTGATAATCTGTCTTCAGAACGGCAATACGGAGGAAGACCATATGCACGCAAATGAAATGGAAGAGATGAGGACCGTGATCCTGCTGCAGCTGCTGAGCAGGCAGATCAAAAGCGGCAGGAGCTTTGAGGAAGCCTGCAGGATTCTGATGCTGACGGAGGAGGAGATCCTTCTCTGCCGCAAAGCAATGAAAAACCACAGCAGGCATCTTGAAGGGGCTGCCTGATACGGAATGTATCCTTGCATTGGATGTCTGAATTGAACTATGATTATTAAGATAGAAACACGGAGGAATTATTATGCTGGAAGTATTGAATCACCCGCTGATCTTACATAAACTGACGATCATGAGAAACAAGGAAACAGGAACGAAAGACTTCAGGGAGAATCTCGATGAGATCGCCGAACTGATGGCTTATGAAGTATTCCGCAACATTCCTGTAAGACCTGTCAATATCGAGACACCGATGGGACCTACAGTCGGTTATGAACTCGACAAGCCTGTCGTTATCGTCCCGATCCTGCGCGCAGGCGTCGGCCTGCTCGACGGCATCAGAAGACTTGTCCCGACAGCGAGAGTCGGATTCGTCGGCCTGTACAGGGACGAAGAGACACTTGAACCGCACGAGTATTTCGCCAAATTCCCGAAGGACCTGGACAAGTCCACAGTCCTCGTCGTTGACCCGATGCTGGCAACAGGCGGAAGCGCGATCGATGCGATCAAGCTCGTCAAGGACCGCGGCGCAAGGAACATCAAGCTCGTATGCCTGGTAGGCGCCCCGGAAGGCGTCAAGGCTATGCAGCAGGCACATCCGGATGTAGATATCTATCTCGCAGCGCTGGATGACTGCCTCAATGATATCGGCTACATCGTACCGGGTCTCGGCGATGCAGGCGACAGGATCTTCGGCACCAAGTAATGGACCTGTTCCGTTTCCTGATCCGCGCGTTCGTATACCTGCTGTGCTTTGTCCTCAGCTGGTATGCGATGTCTGCAGTGAATTATGAAAAACTGCTCAAGAAGGACCATGTCGTGCAGGCGCAGATCCTGTATTACCTGCTGATCGCTGCACTGGCATATCTGAGCGGATCTTTTATCATCGCATTTATATACAGAGCATTATGACCGGCTGACGAGGCCGGTTTTTCTGTGCCTGCATGCAGGAATACGGAAGCCATGCATGAACATTTGCCGGATGATGGAAAATAACATGGTTTTCACATAGAAAACCATGGTATGTACAGCATTGTGTGTTAAAAAAGAGATAAAGATATTTGCCATGCATTCAATCATTTATAAGAAGGAGGATCTACTATGACAAATTCTTTATTTGACAAGACGATGCTCGGTTCCATGAAGCTGAAGAACCGTATTTTCATGTCCCCGATGGGTACGACAGGTGAAGCGGACGGCTCTTACTGCGCAGAAGGCATCGACTACTTCGAAGAGAGGGCAAAAGGCGGCGCAGGCCTGATCATAACCGGTGCGAACGTCGTTTCCACGAAATATGAGCCGAGACCCTGCACCGAGCTCTCTGATTTCCATCATGTTGAAAGACTGAACATGCTGATCGACCGCTGCCATCACTATGGCGCGAAGGTATGCGTACAGCTGTCCCCCGGTCTCGGCAGACAGCAGTTCACAGATCCGTTCACAGCACCTTACAGCGCAGGCAGCGTGCCTTCATTCTGGTTCCCTGACCTCATCTGCAAACCCTTTGCAGTCGAAGACATCAAATACCTTGTCGGCAGGATCGGCTATTCCGCATCCCTCGCGGTAAACGCAGGCGCGGACGCTGTCGAGCTCCACGCTTACGGCGGCTATCTGCTCGACCAGTTCCATTCCGTCCACTGGAACAACAGGACGGATGAATACGGCGGCAGCCTCGAGAACCGCATGCGCTTCACACTGGAGTGCATCGAAGCGATCAGACAGAATGTACCGAAGGACTTCCCGATCCTCGTCAAGTACACACCTGTACACAGGGTCGAAGGATTCCGTACGATCGATGAAGGTGTCGAGATGGCGAAGATCCTTGAAAAAGCAGGGATCACAGCGATCCATGTCGATACAGGCTGCTACGAAGAATGGTTCCAGGCGATCACCACCGTCTACAGCAAAGACGCGCATAAGCTTGATGCCCAGACAGCGATCAAAAATACTGTCAGTATCCCTGTCCTCGGCGACGGCAAGCTGATCAAGCCGGAAGTCGCGAAGAAGGTCATTGAAGACGGCATCCTGGACTATGTCGGTCTTGCACACCAGATGCTGGCAGATCCTTACTGGCCGAAGAAAGTCAAGAGCGGACATACAGAGGACATCATGCCCTGCATCGGCTGCAACGAGTGCCTGCTCGCCGGCTTCTCCGGAAAGCATTACTACTGCGCGGTCAACCCGCTCTGCTATGCGGAGAGATCCTTCGCACTGCCGAAACCGGACGGCACAAAGAAGAAAGTCCTCGTCATCGGCGGCGGCCCTGCAGGCATGACAGCTGCGATCACCGCAAGGAAGCGCGGCTTTGACGCTGAGCTCTGGGAGAAGGAAGCACGCCTGGGCGGCACATTATGGGCAGCCGGCGGACCGGACTTCAAGTCCGATGTCCTCAGACTGATCCGTGCGCTTGAGATCCAGTGCTATAAGACAGGCGTCGATGTACGTCTGAATACGGAAGCCACAGCAGAGAACATCAGGGGCGGCAAATATGACAAAGTCATCCTTGCGGCACGTTCCTCACCTGCAATGCCGCCGATCGAAGGTATCGAAAAGACAAAACTCGTCAGCGACTACCTCACGCATAAGGTATGTGTCGGTAAGAAAGTCGTCGTGATCGGCGGCGGCCTGGCAGGTACGGAAGCAGCGTGCGATATCGCGCCGAATGCGGAAGAAGTCACGGTCGTTGAGATGCTGCCGGATATCCTCTACACAGCTGCGCACTGCCTGAACAATGACCAGCATCTGCGGAAGATGGTCAAAGACCGCGGTGTCAAAGTCGAAGCAGGCGCGAAAGTCCTGAAGATCACAGATGACTCCGTCGTATTTGAAAAGGACGGCGAGACCAGGACGATCGCATGCGATACAGTCCTCAACGCAGCCGGCTTCAAGCCGAACAACCAGCTCGAAGACCTGCTGGAAGACCTGTATGAGGAAGTCACAGTCGTCGGAGATGCGATCGCACCGAGAAAGATCCTGACAGCGGTCCACGAAGCATATCATGCAGTCCGCGTAATGTGACGGAAAGGCTTTGCTGACCTATGATGACAGATGTTGAAAAGCTTTTGGCTTTAGAGGAGATCAAACAGCTCCGTCCCAGATATTTCCGTCTCATAGACGCAAAGAAGTTTGACGAACTGGAAGATCTTTTCACAGAAGATACGGTCTTTGATTCAAAGGATGCGCTCCGTGACCCGATCAAGGGACAGTACCCGGGATTCCCTGAATCCCCTGTCTCTGTCGGCAGAAAAGCAGTTATTGACGGCATCATTGCAGGTCTGCCGGATGCCCTGCAGAGCTGCCATATGGGGCATGTCGGTGAATTTGAGATCACATCCGATACTACAGCTACCGGTATCGTCCCGCTGTCCGACCGTCTGCTTCTGCCGGGCGTACTGGCAAGCGCAGGCTATGGGTACTACTTTGACGAATATGAAAAAGTAGACGGAAAGTGGAAGATAAAGAAAGGGACGCTGAAGAGAAAGAGGGTTCTCTGGGAAGATGAACTCGGCAACGGCATAAAACTGTAACAGTAAGAAGACCGGCTCTGCAGCCGGTCTTAACAGTACAGGCAATATAACTGTGTGACAAATATCATATCAAATCCGATATAATTGAATTAACAGAAAAGGAGAGTAGATATAATGGGTTTTCCGAAAGGTTTTTTATGGGG
>JAILQT010000140.1 GCA_024698805.1 Solobacterium sp. | reverse complement strand
CAGTTATACGAAAGCGATCCAGCCTGTCCCCGGTCTGGTGGTCCGGATAAACGGAGCGGTACTCTATGCGTCTCTGGAGGACAATCCTTCCGCAGGGGCGTTTATTGAAAACCTTTCAAAGGCTTCCGTCACGGTCGCACTGCAGGAGGACACCGGCTTCGCAAAAGCAGGCACGCTCCCGTGGGAGCTGCCCCGCAGCGATGAAGAGATCACGTCAATGCCCGGCGATGTGATCCTGGATAAGGAAGGGCGGATCGCCGTCTGTTACGGGCAGGGCACAGGGGAACTTACCTGTCTAGCCAGACTCGGGAATACACTGAATGAGAAACTGCCGGAATTATCCGCTGACGGGGATATCACGGCAGAATTCTCCATCGAATGGAGCGAATGACATGTCTGACTTTGAGACAAGAATAAGCATTGCACAAAAGGAGGTATCTTCATGGGACCGGGAAAACTGATCAAAAAACATATCCTGTTTCTGTGGATCCTGTTTGCGGCGGTGCTGGCAAACCGTCTGACGATCAATGTGGATAACTGGACGCTGCTGACATTCGTCTCCTGCATCCTCTCCACCGCGATCCTGCGGAAGACAGGCATGCCTTCCGGGAAACATCTGCTTCTTTCACTTCTGCTGGCCGTGCTTTGCACTGTCGCCTATTTCGGTTACGAACACAGCAGGTCCGTACTGATCTACGGCCTGTTCACCGCCGGCCTGCCGACGCTTCTGGCCGCAGCGGCAGTCTTCGCCGTGATGGAAAAGAAAGGCGGTTTACGGATGATCGCGGGAAAGGACAGGGAATCCGTCCTTTTCAGCATCGGCCTCGGCTTCATCGTCGGCATGGGGCTCTCCGCAGTCAACCTGATGCTGTCGGGGGACCAGGTCACATTCGGCTTCTCGTTCTGGAAGATTCTCCTGGCGCTGAACCCGGCGATCCATGAAGAGATCTCCTTCCGTGCCGTATTCATGGCATACTGCTGCCTGCATGCGGACAAAGACGGAATGGACGGCCTGGAACTGTTCACGATGTATTTCATGATGTGCATGCCGCATACGATGGCGCACGGCTACGGTTTCGTCGGCACGCTCCTGCTGTGCCTGTTCTTCGGGCTGCCGTTCACGTTCCTGCAGCACAGACGCGATATCCTGACAGCCATGGTCTCCCACGGCATCGTCGATGCCGTGCGGTTCATCCTGACAGGGTTCTGAGGAGGAGCGTATGTTCGCAAATTACAGGGAGCATCCGAAACCGGAGAAGATCCCTTTATATCATTACGACGTGACCGGGTTTTCCGACGGAAAGCCTGTCTGTATCGGGGGATACGGGTATTACAGTGCGGCGGACGAAAACGTATATATTGAAGAATACGGTCCCGGCAGAAAAGAAGTGAAAAAGATCCCGGTACCGCCGGGAGTTGAGAAAACAAAAGACAGCATTATTGAATATCTGAGGAAACATACGGGTGTATACATTCCCGGATGAGCGTAAACAGGAGGGGTACATATGACAGAAGAAAGAAAATACGACCTGGAAGCGTTTCTGGACCTGCAGGACAGGCTGGACATCATGATGCACCTGGGCGGTCTGCAGGAGATCCTGAAGGAAAACGATGCCTGGAATACCATGCTGGTGGATACGACCCGGAACGTAACGAAAAGGTATATCACCCATGAGGAACTGGAACACATGCTTGGCTTAATGGTCCTGTGCCGGGATATCACGGACAGGATGCCGGAAGATGAGAATGTCATCAAAATGAGGAACCGGCTGGATGAGATCATCGCGAAACTGCGGGAACAGTATTCCGGCCAGCAGGGAAACGGTTAAAACAGATACAGTACAGTATCAGGAAGGAAACACAGGATGCTCGATATACTGCGGAAAAGATTCGGGGAAAATATGCAGCGTCATCCCGGCATGGCATGGGCTGACGTTGAGAAAAGGCTCCTGGCGGACGGGGATGCGCTGAAATGCCTGCAGGCGATGGAGGACAGCGGCGGACAGCCGGATGTGATCGCCATAGAAGGGGAACGGTATGTCTTCTGCGACTGCTCGGCGGAAACGCCCGCGGGCAGGAGGAGCATATGCTACGACGAAAAGGCGCGCACAGCCAGGAAAAAGAACCCGCCGGCTTCGAGTGCGGAAGCGCAGGCAGAAGAGATGAGCTGTGAACTGATGGATGAGGAACTGTACCGGTACCTGCAGACACTGGGCGAATATGACCGGAAGACTTCCAGCTGGATCAGAACACCGCAGAAGATCCGCGATCTCGGCGGCGCGCTGTTCTGCGAGCGGCGTTACGATACGGTATTCACATTCCACAACGGTGCGGATTCCTACTACGGCGTCCGCGGTTTCCGGGGCGTATTGAAAGTCTGAGCGCCGGATTGAAGGCCGGACCGTTCATTTATATAATTGGTTTACAGAAGAGTCATAAAAGGATCAACCGATCAGAAAGGGACAATAACAGATGGACACAAAACAATTCGAATGGACCAGGGAACCGCTCGATTTCCGCATCTCGGACGACAGGATCGAGATCACGACAAAGCCGCATACAGACCTGTGGCAGCGGACTTATTATCATTTCCGCAACGACAACGCGCCTGTACTGCAGACGGAGACAGAAGAAAAGTTCTTCTCCTTTATCGTGAAGACCGATTTCACGGAAAGCCATCACCGATTTGACCAGTGCGGCATCGTCATGTATCTGGATTCCGACAACTGGCTGAAGGGCTCCGTGGAATATGAGAATGAATCCTTCCAGCATCTGGGCTCTGTCGTAACGAACCATGGGTATTCCGACTGGGCGACGACGGCGATCCCTGCCGATGTCAAGGTCATGTGGTACCGCTTCAGCAGAAGGGAAGACGACTACTGCATCGAATGTTCGCCAGACGGGGAAACATTCTCCCAGATGCGTGTCTGCCATATGCATGAAGGCGCCGGTAAGATCCGCTTCGGCATCTATGCCTGCAGCCCGGAAGATTCCAGCTTCAAGGCTGTATTTACCGACATGCAGATCACAGAGTGCGCATGGAAAGCACACGACGGGCAGCAGCCGGACTGAACATGGAAAACGGGAAAAAGATCCTGACAACACTGGGTTCCTATCCCGGCTGTGAAGTGGTCGAAGACCTGGGGATCATCTGGGCTTTCGATCATAATTTCGTACCGTTCCGTAATCTCTGGCAGATGGATGAAGCGCTGGAAAGGGTATATGACCTGCTCTGGGAAAAAGCCGTAAAGAAAGGCGCAAATGCCGTACTGGGCGTCCATATGTGCATGTCATCGGAAAAGAACCTGCCGCTACTGACAGGGACAGCAGTCATCCTGAAACGAAAAGAATAATACCGGCAGCCGCCGGTATTTTTAGCGGGCAGATCGTCCCGGTTTCCCTGTAACGGGAATACTGTTATCCTGTAATTGTAAAGCAGGCCTGTGGCCTGCAGAAAGGGTCAGCCATGAAAGCAATGACACTCGAAACGGAGAAAGGCAAACTGTATTATGTGCAGACGGAAGACTGGAAAGAGGGGGCGGATACGGTCTTCTTCCTGCACGGCCTTACCGCAGACCATACGATGTTTGAAGAACAGTTCCCTTTTTTTGAAAAGGAATACAATGTCCTGGCATGGGACGCGCCGGGACACGGCAGGTCAAGACCGTTCGAAAAATTCGGTTTTGACGATTCATCCCTGTATATCCGAACGATCCTGGACGGCCTCAATGTAAAGAGCGTTATCTTTGCTGGCCAGTCGCTCGGCGGCTACTTTGCGCAGTCCTTCATCAAACGGTATCCGGATTATGTCAAAGCATTCATCTCGCTGGGCAGCACGCCGTACGGGAACGGTTATTATTCCAGAAGTGATATATGGATCATTAAACAGGTGGGATGGATGGCGCACCTGTATCCTTTTGAGATGATGAAAAAGGCCATGGCAAAGCAGGTGTCAACGACACAGGCGGCGTATGACAACATGCTGAAGATGCTGGAACCATATGACAAAAACGAGCTGTGTCATCTGATGGGGATCGGCTATGCCGGTTTCCTGGAAGACAACTGTGACCTGCAGATCCCGTGCCCGGTGCTGCTGATCCTGGGGGAACATGACAGGACCGGCAAGGTCGCGCAGTACAACAGGGCGTGGACAGAGAGGACAGGCTATCCGCTGAAGGTCATCAAAGGGGCTGCCCACAATGTGAACGTGGACAGGCCGCTGGACGTCAATATCTGCATCTGGGACTTCCTGCACAGTCTTGATAACGCTCTGAAGAAGGAGGGGTGACATGCATTTTCCCGTGATCGTCATCACAGAAACGATACCGGAAGATTCCCGGATCACTGCCATGCTGGCACCGTATGACGAGAAAAATAAAACGGATCCCCATGTGATACATACCTATGCGGAAGTCAAAGAGTATCTCCGCAGTATATGCAGCGTCGACGGCAGTTGTGAGGAATACCTGCTGCTGAAGGCGCTGGAAGAGGATGATATCGAGATCCTGCGCAAATGCAATCGGGCGCTTGAGATCTTCTATGATATCAGTGAAAAAGGCGAGGCAATGTCTGTCGGTAACCCGCAGGCAAAATGGGATCACCGGGCTTACGGGGGAAGGTTCGCTGCCATGCTGGATGACTGCGCGCTGAAAGACTTTCCGGACATCCGCACGATGCGGCCGTTCGTACTTGTAACGCCGGAAGGGGAATGGATCGAACCCGGCAGGGACGCCTGGTGGCTCGGAGCGGCTGCCGCAAAGGAAGCCGATACTGACTGGCGGGAAGAATTCAGCCGGATCATCAGGGGATATCCTGACACGTACCGGGCGACGGTGATCGACTGCCATATCTAGGGAATCATGGAATTCAATATACGGAAAATGACGGAAGACGACCTTGTTGCCCTGTACAGGCTGCTGTCGGATGCACAGGTCATGAAGTATCTGGAGCCGCCTTATACAAAGGAAAAGACAGAGTGCTTTCTGCAGGAAGCGGGACTGTGTGATCCGCCGCGGATCTGTGCGGCAGAACTGGACGGCTGCCTGACCGGTTATGTCATTTATCATGACTATGATGAAAGATCCGTTGAGATCGGCTGGGTCCTGTACCCGGAATATTGGGGCAGGGGTTATGCGTCTGCACTTACACAGATCATGATCCGAAAAGCTTTCTCTTCGGGTAAGGAAGTCGTGATCGAATGCGTGCCGCAGCAGGAAGCGACAAGGCATATCGCCAGGAAATACGGTTTCACATTTCAGGCGGTCACGGACGGTCTTGAGGTGTACAGGCTGCGGCCGTGACACGGCAATACAGAAAAAATATACAGATCCGGACACTTTGCTGTCCTGTATCTGTATTCTTTTGTTATCCGTGCAATAAAACCAGGTACCTGTGCATTGTATTGATGAAAGATGCGGGAAAGAAACAGGACATAGTATAGAATTACTATGGTACAGCACAGCAGGAGGATCCATGTCGGAGAGAGAGGATATCCT
Organism: Solobacterium sp.; assembly: GCA_024698805.1. Taxonomy (GTDB): domain Bacteria; phylum Bacillota_I; class Bacilli_A; order Erysipelotrichales; family Erysipelotrichaceae; genus Bulleidia. The sequence continues at coordinate 3,357 of JAILQT010000140.1, read as the reverse complement.
TTTACGGGAAAGTGAAGATGCATTGTTACAGCGTATCGCTGCCGGTGACAGCGAAGCTTTCGCATGCCTGTATTCCCGTATGCACCGTGCGGTCTTTGCGTATTCCCTGTCGCTCCTGAAAAATAAAGAGGATGCGGAAGAAGTGATGCAGGACTGCTTCCTGAAGATCCGTTCTGCCGCGCATCTGTACAGGCCGCAGGGAAAAGGCCAGGCATGGATCTTTACGATCGCCAGGAACCTTTCCAGGATGAAGCTCAGGGAAAGACAGAAGACTGTCCATGTCCCGGCGGAAGACATGGATCATAAGCTGGTATTTGAACCGGATACGGATATCTCCCTGCGGCTGACGCTGGAGACTGCGATGAAGGTCCTGAATGAGCAGGATCACCAGATCATCGTCCTGCATGCCTTATCGGATATGCGGTTCAGGGATATTGCCCGCATCATGGAGATGCCCCTGGCTACGGTACTGTCAAAGTATCACCGGGGACTGAAGAAGCTGAGAAAAGAACTGGAAGGCAGGATATGAGGAACAAAGATATAGAAAGAAAACTCCGGGACGGCTATGAATACCTTGTCATCGGGATGAATGAGAATCTTTCCGATCTGCCTGCTGTAAAGGCACAGGGGGATGAATGGTATCTGGAAGGCACCGGTCCACAGACCGGCAGACAGAACTGTGCAGGCATGCTTAAGCCGGTCCTTACACTTGCGTGCGCAGTACTGCTGTTCTTCGGCATACAGGTATACCGGACGGATCACCGGGCTTTCGCGACCGTTTACCTGGATGTCAATCCGAGTGTGTCCCTGACTGTCAATCAGAAGGAAAAGGTGATCGGCGTAAAGACGGAGAACCGGGACGGAGAGGCTGTTCTTTCCGGCATGGACCTGAAGAATACCGATGTGAATACCGCCGTAAATGCGCTGCTGGGGTCAATGATACGCCACGGTTATCTCGATGAAGCACACAGTATCCTGCTTCTGACGGTGGACTGCGGTTCAAAAGAAAAGGCGGACGACCTGCTGTACCGGCTTGACCATGACGTGAACGAATACCTGTCCGCTTTCCTGGGCACAGGCAGGGTGATCGACCGCGAGATCCGGGTGGATGACAAACTGCAGGAACAGTCTTCCGCATATGCGATTTCACCGTCCAAGGCGGATTTCATCAATGAACTGATCGAAGGCACGGATCTGCGGTTTGAGGATCTGGCAGACCTTTCGATCACGGAGATCATCCGTATCCTCAGGGAAAACGGCGTCAGGGAGGAAGATATCCTCGATGAGATCGAAGATCTGAATGAAGATGATGAAGCTGAGGACAGCGATAACGATGACTTCGAGGATCATGAAGATGCCGTCCCGTATGACAGTGACGATATCGATGATGATGACTTCAGCGATGATCAGGATGTCATTACGGATGAGGATGACGCAGATGACTTCGATGATCCTGAAGAGGATGACAGGTATGAACGGGAGGAGGCCGGTGATCCTGGAGATGGCATCCCGTATGAATTTGAAGATAATGATGACATGGATGAAAATGATGCAGATGTGATCGAACCATATGATCACGACGATGAAGAGGATGCAGAGGATATCGAAACAGATGATCACGACGATGATCACGACGCGGATGATGACGATGACTGATCCGCACTGAGTCAGCACACACTGCCTTTTGCAGGCTTACACCGGCAACAGGCAGTTTTTTCATATACGGGATCCGGATGTATAACTCTGTGCCGATGTGATAGTATTTACCTGCAGGCGGCAGTGACTGCCTGAAAGGAGAGGGGATGCATTTCGTTGACGCAAAAGGGATACTGACGGCCGGCGGCGGCAGCTTCGGCATGAATATCTACAGGGGATGCACGCACGGCTGCGTCTACTGTGACAGCCGGAGCACATGTTATCATTTCACGCATCCTTTTGAAGATATCGAAGTGAAGCGCAATGCACCGGAACTGCTGGAAAAAGCACTGCGCGCAAAACGGAAGAAATGCATGATCGGCACCGGTTCGATGTCGGACCCGTATATGCACTGTGAAGAAAAGCTGCGGCTGACGAGGAAGTGCCTGGAGATCATACGGAAATACGGTTTCGGTGCGGCAGTACAGACAAAATCCGACCGGATCCTGCAGGATATCGACCTGCTGGATGCGATCAACCGGGAATCGAAGTGCGTCGTACAGGTCACGCTCACGACCTGGGACGATGCCCTGTGCGGGATCCTGGAGCCGAACGTATGCAATACGAAACGGCGTATCGAAGTGCTGGAAATGATGCAGGAGAGGGGGATCCCGACCGTCGTATGGCTGACGCCGATCCTCCCGTTCATCAATGATTCGGAAGAGAATATCACGTCCATCCTGCAGGAATGCGTCCGCACCGGGGTAAAGGGTGTCATCGATTTCGGAATGGGACTCACGCTGCGCGAAGGGGACCGCGAATACTATTATGCGGCGCTGGACAGGCATTTCCCCGGACTGAAGGAAAAGTATATCCGCAGGTACGGGAATGCCTATGAACTCAGCAGCCCGCATGCGAAGGAACTGCGGGGGATCTTTCAGAAGATCTGCAGGGAGAACGGTATCCTTTCCACCCCGGATGAATGCTTCAGCTATATCCGGGAATTCCCGGAAAAATACGAACAGATGAGCCTGTTCGATATGTGAGGAGGGTATTATGCGTTTTGAGATCGAAGACGGTATCTTAACGGAATATGACGGCAGTGAGGAACATGTCGTGATCCCTGACAGTGTCATACGCATCGATGACAATGTATTTGAAGGCCATACGGAGATCCGTACGGTCGTATTCCCGGAGGGTCTGCAGGAGATCGGGGATTCTGCCTTTACAGGCTGTACGGCACTGGAAAGCATTGAACTGCCGGACAGCGTAACACTCATCGACAGCCTGGCATTTTACGAATGCTGCGCGCTGCGCTCGGTGCGCCTGCCACGGGACCTGGAAGAGATCAGTGACCAGGTGTTCATGGAAACGGATATCAGCACTATTGAACTTCCGGAGGGGCTGCGGTATATCGGAGACGGCGCTTTTGCGGGCTGTAAGAAGCTGAAAAGCGTCCATATCCCGGACAGTGTCGAAAAGATCGACGTGCTGGCGTTCGGCTATATGTCCAACTGGGATACCGACTCGGAAAAGATCGAAGGCTTTGAACTGCACGGCAGACTGAACGGGCCTGCGCGTTCGTATGCGCATGAATATGAACAGGTATTCGTGCCGGATGACGGGGACCTGTCCGACCTGCCGGAGTTTGAGATCAGAAACGGCGTCCTGGTCAGCTATAACGGCAGTGAAGAGACCGTTGTGATCCCGGATACAGTCACA
>JAILQT010000134.1 GCA_024698805.1 Solobacterium sp. | reverse complement strand
TTTCGTCCGCTTAAATAATCCTCGCATGCCTGTACTTTCTGCTCGAATGTGTACTTTGCTTTTCTTCCCATGATAAAATCCCACCTCCGTGGGCAACGCTTTGGTTATTTGCGTTGTCTACTTCAGTGGGACTATATCAATTGAGACAGCTTTTTTACTGTGTTTTCCTGAGCAGGAACCAGATCCAGCTGAAGCCGTAAAGCTTTTCGTACTCCAGTCCGACCCTCCCGGTCTCCAGCATCTCATACTGCCCGATGCCGTCCAGCAGCTGATCGATCCGCTGTTCATTCAGATAAGTAAAATAACGGTTATGGGAGATTCCTTCGAAATCCCCGTATTTGAATGAAGCGTACAGGACACCGCCGGTCTTCAGCGCCTTCATCAGGGCAGGCATCAGCTGCTTCAGGCTGTCAAACGGCAGATGCATGATCGATGCCGATGCGAAAATACCGTCGTAAAGATCGATATCCTGCAGTTCCGTAAACTCCATCGTCCTTACCGGAATGCCGAGATGGCTCTCTGCCAGTCTGCACAGCTTCTCTGAGCCGTCCGCAGCTGTTACGGTATATCCCCGTTTCATAAAATACGCCGCATCCCTTCCGGAACCGCACCCGAGATCCAGGACATGGCCGCCCTCTTTCACATAGGATAAAAACTTATCCTGCATGGCCGTATCCGTGATATCGAACGCCTCACGGAACTGCTTCTGTGCATGTTCATCAAAATATGCGATCGTCTGCCGGATCACATCCGTATTCTGATCATCTTTTTTCATTTCATATACTCCTTCAGTGAAGGATACCGTTTTCCCTTAATCCCCTTCACCGGCTCCGCTTCCAGCATGGAATCGATGACTGCTTCTTCCGTGCATTCGATCACGCTGCGGAACACCTTATCAAGGAGTTCCTCCCGCAATGCGCTGACCGTATAAACCGCACCTTTGTGAAGCGGGATCCGGTTGGCTGTCGTAAAACCGATGAACACGTCGCCGGAACCGTGGCCCATATGCGAGCCTGTGCGGATGATCCCTGCACCGATACGCTTTACGACCCGTTTCAGCTGTCTGTCGCTGAGCGGAAGATCGGTTGCGAGCACCGCCATGATCGAACCCCTGTCAGTTTCCTCCCGGTCTTTCCCGGCTGCGATCTGCCTGCCGAGCGGCTGCCCGCAGACGGTCAGGTCCTGCAGCGCGCCGAAGTTGGACTGTACGAGGATACCGAGCGTATAGGTTTCACTTCCAAGGCGGATCCGCCTTGAAGCGGAACCGATCCCGCCTTTTAATCCGAAACAGACAGTGCCCCTGCCAGCCCCTGCAGAACCAAGTTCAAACACGGATGCAGCGCTGTCCAGCGCTTCAAAGACATGTTCCTTCCTGACAGCACGCCTGGCGATATCGCTGATACGGCTGTCGTTTGTCTCACCGACGACACCGTTGATACTGACAAGTTCTTTCCCGGCTTTTTTATACATATCCGTCATATATTCCGCCAGTGCATCCAGACAGACGCCGACACCCAGCGTATTCGTCAGCAGCACCGGTGTTTCCAGCCTTCCCAGCTCTTCGATCTGCACGGTGCCGGCTGTCTTCCCGTACCCGTTGAGCACATGCACGGCTGCCGTAAAAGCCTGTTCCGCAAGACCTGTGCCGGGGATGACCGCTGTAACGCCGGTATGCACGTCCCCGGTATCGACCGTACAATGCCCGACCAGTACTCCCGGTACATCCGTGATCAGGTTCCTCTCACCTGTTTCGCCGCTTCCGAAGATAAGCCCTGCTTCTCTTCCCCTCATGCTGTCTCCCTTCCCTGCAGACTTTTTTCTGCAGCACAGACTGTATACTGTCCTGTTTCCGTTTCTTTCCCGTTCGGTATGAACCCGTTCTTTTTCCAGAACATTTCCGCAGGAACATTGTTCTTCACATAACCCAGCGAAACAGAGATGAATCCCCTGTCTTCCAGGTCTGCGCAGAGACTGCGGATGATCCGTGAGCCGATACCTTTATGATGCATATCCCCACGTACCATGAACAGGCCGATATATGCCTGTTTCTTTTCCGGAAAGTCTGTGATCAGGTCCAGAAAAGCGATCAGTTTTCCTTTTTCATAGAATCCGCTGCTGTGTTTCTGATCTGCCGTGCATCCGGGCGGATACACTGTCAGATCCCTTTTCACACTGGCCGGATCCGCTTCAGGCGGACAGTAAACGAAATACTGCGGGTTGGTCCGGTAAAGCTCAAGGACCTCTCCTGCCTGGTCAACTGTCATCTTTCTGCATTCATATTCCATATATCCGATTATACATGATTCCGTATCATTTATTTTTCCTTAAGTTTGACTGCAGGGTATTCCCTTTTCCTGTCCCGGCAGTATCATACTATCGATAAAAGGAGGTAACTCGATGTCATTGCTTGGAAATCTGATATGGCTGCTCTGCGGCGGACTGCTCAGCGCGCTTGGATGGATCTGTGCCGGATTCCTGTGCAGTATCACTGTCGTAGGTCTTCCTCTCGGTCTGCAGTGCTTCAAATTCGCCGGGCTGTCCGCTTCCCCGTTCGGCAGGGAAGTGATCTATACCGGCGGTGCTGTATCCTTTCTTGCGAACGTATTGTGGTTCCTGTTCTGCGGTATTGAGCTGGCAGCGATCAACTTCTGCCTGGGTATCTTACTATGCGTCACGATCATCGGCATCCCCTTCGGAAAACAGTTCTTCAAGCTCGCAAAACTGTCGCTCGCACCGTTCGGCGCTGTGGTCTATTAACAAAAGATGTCTATTAAAAACAGACTGCTCATTGAACAGTCTGTTTTTTTTGCGGGGGAACAGGTCTTTTGCCTGTTCCAGAGAGTTGTTAAGCTTACGGATTCAGACAAACACCGCTGCTGTTGAAGTTGTATGTCTTCGATCCGATCGTCTTTGAACCTGTTACCATAGCACCGGAGCTCTCGAAGTAATACCACTTATTGCTGATCTTCTGCCAGCCTGTACGCATGACACCGTCGGTGCCGAGATAATACCACTTGCTGCCGATCTTCTGCCAGCTTTTCAGCATATACGGGCTGAGGTAATACCACTTGCCGCTGATCTTCTGCCAGCCGGTCAGTTCAGCACCTGAGCTGTTGAAGTAGTACCACTGGTTATTGATCTTCTTCCATCCGGTCACGATATAACCGGAAGCGTCGAAATAATACATCTTGTTGCTGATTACGAAGAAACCATCCTTGTAATAGTCTCCGTTTTCAATTTTGTACCACCATTTGCCGTTTGTCTTTTTCCAGGCTGCTGCAGTAGGCTTTCCCCACTTCGCATACAGGATAATATTCTTTGTCGGCACATATCTGTTCAGATCGTATGTTACGAACTTTGTGCAGGCTTTGTCACTGTACCAGCCCCTGAAGATCAGTCCGGCAGAGTTTGTCAGCATATGATCGGCATATTTGTCCATATAGTCGTAATAGACATTGCCAACTGGATTTCCCTGTCTGACTTTGATGGTTTTCAGATTGAAGACATCATAGACATATCCGTTATAATAGCTTCCGCCGTTATTGAATCCGCCGTTGGCATGCAGCACGACAGTGTATTCGACTGTATAGTACGCATAGATCGTTGTATTCTTTGTGAATGTCTTATCAACGATAAGGGTTTTGGGATCATCTTTTTTCGTTGTATACCCTGCAAATGCCTTTCCCTTCGGCGGGACAACACGGCTGCTGTACTCCATGGAGTATACAGGCTGGTTCTTATTGACCTGGATCTTATTTGAATATTTGCTGCTGATCTGGCCGCCGTTGGGATCGATCGTCAGAGTGATCTTTGTCTGTGCGGTTTCTTTTGCATATTTCGCATACAGCGTGATGCTCTTGGTGAGTGTTTTACTGAAGTCATACGCTTTTGTCAGAGCGGAATCGGAATACCATCCGACAAAATAGTAACCGCTCGGGGACTGAGGATACGGATAGTTGCCATAGTAACCGACAGCGTCTGCGCCTGCGCCGGTGAGCTCGTGGTCAGCGTAATATCCCAGCATAGCATTGGCAGAATATCCCTTTGCATAGTTCCATTTTAATGAGGCGACCTGCTTTCCTGCTTCAAAGAAACTTCCTTTACCGGCTTTGAATGTGATGGAAACGGCAGCTACCCATTTTGCGTACAGTGTCGCTGCTTTCGTAACATTGTAATGATACGGGTCATATACATGTGTTTTATATGTTTTCTCTGCATACCAGCCTTCGAAGATATAACCGGATCTTGTCGGAGCCTCAACATTCTGCCGCAGCTCGCTTCCCTTTTTGCCGGAATATTTCTTTGTTGATGCTTTATTTGAGAACGTACCTCCGTTGGCATTGAATGTGATCGTTACAGATGATACCCACTTCGCGTAGAATGTTGTATTCTTCGTCGGTGCATAACCGAATGCGTACGGTACCTTTTTGGTCAGTGCTTTGTCCAGATACCAGCCTGCAAACGTCTTTGTGCCGTTTGTGAAATTGGGCTGGGTGCCTACCGGCTTGCCTGAAGCTGTATAAACCGTGACCGTTTTCTCGTTATTGATCGTTTTTCCGCCGTTTCCGTTGAATACGACCTTGATCTGTTTGAGCCATTTTGCGTAGACCGTTACATTCCCTCTGGGAACATAATCTCCAAGATAATTATACGTGCTTATCCTCTTGGATGCTGTGCATGCACTGTCAAGATACCAGCCGTCAAAGACATATCCGTCAAGTGTATTCGTATAGACACTGCTGGATGCAGCATTGATCGGCATGCCCTGCGGAACATTGAACGTTACTTTCTCTACATTGTATTTGCCGCCTCCGCTTACTGTTCCGTATTTTCCGCCGCCTACTGCAACCGCGGTAACTGTATAGTACTTCACATATCTTGCATAAAGCGTCGTATTCTTATTGACCGCCGTACCGGATACATATTTATTGGCTTCCGTGAATGTCTTGCTTGTATACCAAGCATAGAATACGTAACCGGACTTTTCAGGAACTTCAGAGCTGTACGTATAAACACTCTCACCCTTGCCGATCTTTTTATCCTTGACTGTTGTGCCGTCGCTGAACTTGCCGCCGTTGGCGCTCAGTTTTATTGTGATCTCAGGAACATATACAGCATAAAGGTTTGTAGCTTTTGTCGGAACATAATCGTAAAGATCGATTGGTTCTTTTGCGGTAGCTGTCAGGGCAAATCCTCTGCATACGTAACCTTCCTTTGACGGATAATCGTAGTTGATTGAACCTAATGTATTGCCTTTCTTGACATATTTCGTCCATGTGGTTTCGCCGTCGTAGAACTTACCGCCGTTGGCTCTGAAAACCACTTTCCACGCTGCAGCCCATTTTGCATATAAGGTTATATTTTTCGTCGGTTTATAATCTGCATAATCTTCGAGTTTTTCAGAAGCCAGATAATTCTTGCTTGTATACCAGCCGTCAAATGCATAACCTGCCCGCTCAACATCGCTTCCGGACATGATCCAGGTCGTATCGCCGGCGTCGACTTCCCTTTTCATCGTTGCGTTGCCGTCATACATTTTTCCGCCGTTGGCGTTGTAGGTTATTGTATAGACACGGGTCCATTTCGCATAGAGCGTCGTATTCTTTGTGATAGTAATATACTGACCGCTCTGCTCGTCACCGGTGCATGCGGCAGTCTTATACCATCCTGCGAATTTATAATTCTTACGCGTCGGCTGCGTGTAATAGGAGACATAGACCTGCCCGTCAGAATAGGCCGCTGATTCATAATTCCCATCAGCGTTTAATGTATATTCTGTCGCGTCAAAAGCACCGCCGTTGGGGTTGTAGATCAGTTTGTATTCTGTCGCTTCTGCAGCTTCAGCCTTCTCTTCTGTCTCTTCTTCGATAACCTCGGGTTCCTCTTCGGGAATGACTTCCTCAGGTTCTTCTGTCTCTTCCTCAGCCTTTTCTTCGATCTCCTCTTCGATGACGACCGGCTCCTCTTCAGGAACGGTCTCTTCTTCAGGTTCTTCTATTTCTTCCACAGGCTCTTCTGCAGGAATTGCTTCTTCGACAGGCTCCTCTTCAGGAATGATCTCCTCTTCGGGCTCCTCTTCGGGAATGATCTCTTCAGGTTCCTCGACAGGCTCTTCAGCGATCTCTTCCGGTTCTTCTGCAGGTTCTTCTTCGGGGACGACCTCTGTTTCAGGTTCTTCGACCGTCTCTTCCGGCTCTTCTGCAGGAGTCTCTTCTGCAATGACCGCTTCTTCAGGCTCTTCTTCCTCTTCGGCGATCACTTCTTCAGGCACTTCTTCAGTTGTTTCTTCTGCTTCCGTGACTGTTTCTTCTGTTGTTTCGACCGGTTCTTCTTCCGCGAATACATTCAGCGGGAAGAGGGTAACTGTCAGAAACAATGCCATCAATGCTGCACACAGTTTTTTGAGCATTCTTCCTTTCCTCCTTCTGTGCATTAGGTTTCCGGATATTGTCTCTGGATTGGTATACAGTATCATGATGAAGAAAAAACGCATTTCATTCATGCATGTATGATCATCGTTTGCAATATACGGATAGCAATACTACTTAAATTTTAGAACATCCCTCCCATGACCGCTGTTTGCAAAGGTGTATATATTTTGTATATACCTCAGGATTCCGAATGATCCTGACTTATTTTTATTACATCTGTCATGTTTAAAATATACTGACTGCGTTTCATTCAAGAGATATGCAGACAGCATTTTTCAGATTCAGGCACGGATGTCTGAAATGCCTCTTTACGAATATACCGTATAGTTTTAAACCGCTGTATTATTGCAGGTATTTGTATGATTCAAATACAGGTGTATACAAAATGTATACACCTGTCATATTTCATATCATGATATATTTTGTAAAGAGGTTCTATATGGCATTTATCCTGCTCTACAACGATAAATTCCCTCTGCGGGCGATCAATTTTATTAAAAAGTATCTGGATACAGGGGGTACTGTCCGGATCCGGAACAGAGTCGTCAGTCAGTTATCAAAACTCCAGGTAATTGATTATTTTTTTCCGTCCCTGTTCATAAAGGAACTGCCTGAATCTATATATGAAGCTTCCTACAATTATGAAACATGCTTTATCATGGCCCCGAGGAAACAGGGAGTGCTTTCAAACTGGGGCTCCTACAAGCAGAAGATCAACAATCTGGAAGACTGTATCCTCGGCAATTCAAAAAATGAGAATACATATAAGAACCATCTGGCAGCCCAGAGCATGCTGAGACGTGCCGTATCCGACCTGCTTTCACAGGAAGGCCTCTTCAGCAGCATCATCTTCAACCTGCAGATGATCTATGAAAACCAGCTGGATGAATCCCAGAAACAGGAGATGCGCAGATGGCTGAAAAAACAGATCGCCAAATGCAAAGAAGCCGAAACGGTCCGGATCTGCACAGCCGACAGGACAGACGGTTTTTCCTTTAATACCAATATATATGATTCACTGATCAGCCGGGTCTCTTCCCTGTATGATTCCAATGATTACCGGGACTGCTGGATCTGGTTCCTGCTTGGTTCCCTGTTCGGAAACTATTCCGACCTCCTCATGAAGAAATACCAGTCTGATTTTTCCGCATCTGCTTCGGAAAGCACACATTCGGAGGCTTACAGCCTGATCTCCTCGCCCTCCGTCATCGCCAAGCCTTTCTTCTGCGGACGCGGCGCATATCTGCAGGAGATCGACCGGATGTATTCAGAGGGGAAACGTGTCATATTCCTCTACGGCATCGACGGCATCGGCAAGACAGAGATCGCGAAGCAGTATGCCATTCAGTACAAAAACAAATACGATGTCATCATCTATGCGTTATATGACGGCAGTCTGAAAGACATGGTCATTGCGGAAGCCCCTTTTGAGATCCGCCCAGCCCTGCAGAGACAGCTCATCAGCGGCAAGACCGAAACGGATGATTCCTATTTCCGGAGAAAGCTGAATATCATCAAGAAATACGCAGACCAGCGGACACTGCTCATCATTGACAACTTCAATACGGAAAGGGATGACGCTCTCAGTGACCTTATCCAGGGCAGATACCGTATGTTGTTTACTACCCAGTATGATTATTCCCGCAGCTATCCTTCCATCAAGATCCGGGAGATCGATGATATGGATTCCCTGATCTCGATCTTCATGCACCAGTACCAGGGATATGCAGTCGATAAAGATGATCCGGACCTTGCCAATATGATCAGGGCTGTCAACGGCCATACATTTACGGTCGAACTGCTGGCCCGCCATATGGAGAACAGCGGTCAGAGCGCAGCAGAGATGCTGGAAGCCATGCACAGGCAGGGACTCGTCTCCCTGAGCGAAAAGATCGCTCTGCATGAAGGCGAATACGATGAGGCATATCTGAACCTCATACGGATGTTCAGCATTTTTGAATTCAGTGAAGAAGAACAGAGGATACTCCAGCTCCTCTCCCTGATGCCGCTCAGCGGTGTCCCTGCAATGGAATTCATCAAATGGGCAGAGATCCCTTCAACAAAGATCCTGACAGAACTTGAAAAACGGGGCTGGATCACCAGGAATGAAGGCGGCATCGCTTTCCACCCTGTCGTAAAGAGGGTCATCCAGCATGTACTGCCCGTACAGACAGACAGGATCAGACCGTTCCTGGACCATGCGGCGAAAACGATGGAAAACGAACAGTCCTGGCACTATACAAAGCAGGAGAAGGAACAGTATGCCTCGATCGCCAGAAGTGTTATCGCCGCTGTCGATATGATCGATGAGAATACGATTCTGTTCTATCAGTCGGCAGCTGTCCTGCTCGGCTATTCCGGTTATTCCGGAACAGCGATCGAGATCGACAAAAAACTGTACCAGTACCGCCTTGAACATGACGGAAGCCGCGCATTTGAAACTGCACGTGCCGCGTACAGGATCGGCTGGACATATATGTTTGATCCGCACCTGAAGAACGCCCTGAAGAATGCGGAAGACTGGCTGCTCAAAAGCAGGGAGATCTTTGACAGCTGTCCGAAGGAAACGGTCCAGGTCCGGGCAATGTACTGCGGGCTCCTGGAAAACATTGCCAAATGCAATATCGAGAAATATGTCCTGACAAGGGATAAACAGTATCTCGAAAGAGCTGCTGAATATGCGAAGGAAGCCGTTGACCTGGGCAGGGAATGGCTGTCCGATTACACCGTAAGTAAAAAGAGTCCTGCAGGAAGCCTTTTGAAACTGGCAGATATCCACATGCTGAAAGGGGAATATGAGGCAGCCTCCGGACTGGTTGAAGAAGCTTACAGGATACTTACTTCGATCTATTCCGATCAGGACCCGGATGTCCTGCGTGCATCCTCCAGAAGGGCTATTATCCTGTATCATCTGGGACGATACAGCGAATCCCTGGCAGAGACGGAAAAAAATATCGCAATATATAAGAATTTCTACGGGGATGAGAATCCTTCCTGTTATGAACAGCTGGTATTAAAAATCAAAAACTGCATCCAGCTCGGAATGAGGGAATCTGCCGTGCAGGCAAAGAAAGAGGCAATGACAGCTGCCCGGAAGATATTCCCGCCGGGATCCTCAAAACTGAGACACCTGAATGAACTGCTGTAAGGAAATGATAAAAATCATGGACACCAAACCATCCATGATTTTTCTTTCTGTTATTCTGTCCGTTACGGATTTTGGCATGCGCCGGTGCTGTCAAAATAGTATGTCTTCCCTTCGATGAACCTGGATTCGTTCTCCGCCATTGCGCCGCTGGTACCGAAATAATACGTCTTTCCGCCGACGCTTCCCCATCCGGTCGCCATTGCGCCGGATGGCTTCAGGTAATACCATCTGCCGTTGATCCTTTGCCAGCTTGTCAGCATCTTCCCTGAGCTTGCCAGGTAATACCACGTGCCGTTGATCTTCTGCCAGCCTGTCCGCATGACACCGTCGCTGCCGAGACAATACCACTTGTTATTGATCAGCTGCCAGCCTTTTTTCATAACGCCTGAAGTATTGAAGTAATACCATTTATTATCAATCTTCTTCCAGCCTGCTGCCATGACGCCTTTAGAATTGAACCAGTAACGTTTTCCGCTGATGGTCTTCCATCCTTTGACTGTGACATAATTGCTGAAATAGTACTTTTTGCCTGATTTCTGATACCAGCCGTTTCTGGGCCTGAACGCAATACCATTCATTTTTGCGTATCTTTCTGCTTCGCTGTCCTTATCACCGTATATAAGGAAGCCCGCTTCCGGACCATCCATGAGACCGATCTCTGAAATATCATCCATTCCGTAATAGATACCGTCATAGCCGAATGCATATAAACCTATACTGGTGACCGATCCCGGTATCTTTACACTCTTGAAATCATTGTCGCAGAACGCAAGTGTATCGATCCGGGTCACTGTGCCGGAGATCTGCAGGCTGTCGATCCCGCAGCCCGCAAATGCATATTCCCCTATCGTTTTCACGCCTGCAGGCAGTTTCAGAGTGCTGATCCGGCTGCCCGCGAACGCAAAGTCATCGATGACCTTTACACTGGAAGGGATCGATAAAGAGGTCATATGTACATACTGGAATGCATAGGAACCGATCTCTGTGACCGTATATCCGTACAGTTCGGAAGGGATAACGATCTTCCCGTCTTTGCCGTTATAGCGGTCGATACATATTGTTTTTCCGCCACCTGATATACTGTATTCCCATTTTTCTTCCGCAGAGACTCCCCCGGGAAGAATAACAGAGGTCATGAACAGCGTCAGAAAAACTGTCAGGATTCTTCTTAACATTTTTTTCCACCTCTTATTCTAACCTCAAGCATATACGGAAAACGGCTGGCGGCATATATGCATTGATCTGTACAAAATGCATATTCATATTCATTTAACTGCCCATAACCACAAAAAAGGCCGGGTCTTCTGCGTGAAATGGCCCGGTCCTGTGCATGTTTCAGATGTTATTGTTTTCCTTCTGTATCCCGGTCTTCTTCCTCATGCACGGCTTCCGGAAGTTCGATCAGCGCCTTGAACAGGTCGCCGTCGATCATCAGGTCGAATGTGCCGTGCTGCAGTTCTACGAGACTCTTTGCGATATTCAGTCCGAGTCCGCTTCCTTCCGTCGTCCTGGACTGGTCCCCCCGGACGAATCTCTGCATCAGCTCATCGGAACTGACATTCAGCTGGTCCCGTGAAGTATTCTTCATGATGATCCTGACCTTGCTGCCGGGGATCCTGAACGCATCCAGATAGATACGTGTGCCGGACTGCGCATATTTCACACAGTTGGAAAGCAGGTTGCCGAATACCCGCCACAGCAGTCTTCCGTCTGCGAGAACTGCCAGCGAAGGTTCTTCCACATTTACGATCACTTTCAGTTTTCCCGCATCGAGTTTATCGCTGTATTCCGCAACGGACTGGTCGATCATCTCACGGATATTGATCGGCACAAGCTCAACGGGGATATTGCCTGTGGATGCCTTGGAGGCCTCCACAAGGTCTTCTGTCAGTTTTTTCAGCCGCGCGCTGTTCCTGGCCAGAACATCCAGATACATCTCTTCTTCTTCGGGCGTATGTTTCTTCTGCAGCAGGTCGACATAGTTGACGATGCTTGTCAGAGGCGTTTTGATATCATGCGATACATTGGTGATCAGCTCTGTTTTCAGCCGTTCGCTCTTCATCTGCTGTTCAACTGCGATCTGTACGCCGTTCCGGACAGAATGCAGGTTTTCCGCATGTTCTTTGAAGGGTCCTGTCATGAATCTGTCATCGATCTCATAATCCATATCACCCTCCGCCAGCGCGCTGCCTGCCTTTTTCAGCTGCGTGCACTGGTATGCGATCCATATGACTGTAAGACCGCCGAGGATGATCATGAACAGATGGATCAGGCGCGGGTAATATCCGGCCCAGAAAAAGATGAACAGCAGCCAGAAGACCGTATAGATCAGAAGCACCCTGGCCACAGACGGGATCATTTTCGCAAAATTGATGATCAGGCTCGCAAGAAGGCCGATGACTGTGTTCCTGTACCACTGTCCTGCTTTGAGACGGGCTGCGAATGTAAGCAGGAATGACAGGATCACATATCCTGCCGGCACCAGCAGGATCGCGATGTCGATCGTTTTCGTCAGCAGTTCGCTGTAGCCGTCCGTATTCGTGATGATATTGCCGAGCTCAAAGATATTCTCGATCGGCCAGATCGATACGATTCCGACAAACACCATGATGATCACGGCGCAGATACCTGCATACAGATCAAGCGGTATCCTGTCGATCCAGCTCAGATGAATGCCCGGTACGCCTTCCCTTCTGCCGGCGCCGCTGAACAGGAATACAAGGTCAATGATCAGCAGGAGGCCGAGCAGGGCAGCCAGGACAGGCAGTGCGAACCTTGCGTTGTACAGCCGCCTGTACAGTGAACTCCGGAACCTGTAGGAATCATTGGCGGTCAGTTCGCTTTTCAGTGCATATTCCACAGTATATGCCGGATTAATACCATCCGACCTGTTCGAATGATACCATCCGTCGCCGTCCTCATATACATATACAGTCCCGCTCACAGCCGGGTCCCGTTCCGTGAAATTGCTGTATATGACGGATCCGTAGTTCCCTTCCATGATCTGCAGGGAAAGATTGCTGTTCTCTTCCCGGTATTCTTCCGGGTAGGCATGCGGCGTATTGATGATCTCAAAAACAGCTTCGTAGGCATCCTGCTGAAGCCTGATGTCGCAGTTGTCTGTATGTTCATAGTCAGACACGCCGTCATAGGCTTTGCAGGAAAGAAGATAACTGACGCAGAAAGCGCAAAGAACCATGCCGATCGCTGCGATCGACACGGTTATCAGTGCCAGTACCTTTAATGCCAGTACAGATGATATCTTACTGTTTTCTTTCATTATACGGCTCCATGCGGTACCCCTGGCCCCAGACTACTTTTACATATCTCGGGTCCGAGGGATTGATCTCGATCTTTTCGCGCAGATGCCTGATATGAACAGCGACGGTGCTCTCATTGCCGATGGACATGTCTTTCCAGACACGTTCATAGATCTCTGCTGAAGAGAATACCCTGCCGGGATTCTCCATCAGGAGCTTCAGGATTCCGTATTCCATCGGTGTCAGCGTCACTTCCTCGCCGTCCACCGTCACCTTCTTGGACGCATCATCCAGGACGATGCCGCCGATCTGCATCACATCGTTCTTTTTGACCGCCCCGCCGAGCTTCATATACCTTCTGAGCTGTGAATTGACCCTTGCGATCACTTCACTGGGATTGAAAGGCTTTGTGATATAATCATCCGCCCCTATATCAAGACCCAGGACCTTGTCGGTATCCTCGCTCTTTGCCGTCAGTAAAATAACAGGTATGTTGGACTGTTCCCTGATCTTTGCGGTAGCGGATATACCGTCCATTTCCGGCATCATGATATCCATCAGGACCAGGTCTGCTTTTCCCTGTTCAACAATATCCAGCGCTTCCCTGCCGGTATGCGCTTCTATGATCTCGTGATCTGTTGATGAAAGATATATTCTTAATGCGGCACAGATATCCCTGTCATCATCCACAACTAATATAACTGCCATATATCCCCTCCTGTATCTTATATTTTATGGGTTTCGGTTCGTGTAAAAAAGAAGCAGAATGTTAAAATTCATTTAAAGGCGGAAAGTTCTGTTTCCTTGTTGAGAAACAGTCCGCTGCCGTATAATAGTATATACTAAAGGAGATTTACTAATGAAAATTCTGGTTACAGGCGGAACAGGCTTTATCGGAAGCCATACTGTTGTCGAACTGCTCAATGAAGGATACGAAGTCGTTATCGTTGATAATCTTTATAATTCAAAAGCCCTGGTCACGGACAGGATCGAAACGATCACGGGGAAACGCCCGGTCTTCTATGAAGCCGATGTGCTTGACCGTGAAAAGATGAATGAGATCTTCGATAAGGAACAGATCGATGCTGTCATTCATTTTGCCGGATACAAGGCAGTCGGTGAATCCACCAGGAAACCGATCGAATACTATTACAACAATATCGGTTCTACCCTCGTCCTGTGCGATGTCATGCGTGCGCACAACTGCAAAAAGATCGTCTTCTCTTCATCAGCCACTGTTTACGGCGACCCTGCATTCATTCCCATTACGGAAGAATGCCCGATGGGTGAAAGGACCAACCCCTACGGCGAGACCAAGGCTATGCAGGAAAGGATCCTCACGGATATCTGGAGATCCGACAATGAATGGCAGGTCATGTTACTGAGGTATTTCAACCCGATCGGCGCGCATGAAAGCGGACTGATCGGTGAAGACCCCAAGGGTATCCCGAACAACCTGCTGCCGTATGTTGCGCAGGTCGCTTCCGGCAAGCTTGAAAAAGTCCATGTTTTCGGCAATGACTATGATACGCCGGACGGAACAGGCGTCCGTGACTATATCCATGTCGTTGACCTCGCAAAAGGCCATGTCAGCGCGATCCGCGGCATGGAAACACTGAAAGACGTCAATATATTCAATCTCGGCACAGGCATCGGCTACAGTGTCCTGGATATCATCCGCGCATTCTCAAAGGCATGCGGAAAGGACCTCCCCTATGTCATCGACCCGAGAAGGCCCGGCGATATCGCTACATGTTACTCGGATCCGTCCAAAGCGGATAAGGTCCTCGGCTGGAAAGCGGAAAAGAACCTTGAGGATATGTGCCGCGATGCCTGGAGATGGCAGTCCCAGAATCCTGACGGATACCGGTAATGATTTTCCGGAACAAGCGGTTTGAGCTGATCCTGCTCCTGTGCGCCCTTGCCGTATTTGCATGCACAGTCATCATTTCCACCGCCCTTTCCGCAAACTCCGGAAAGGAGAATATCACGCATCACGGGGAAGGCGTACTTGACGAACTGGATCAGTATGATGATACGATCGTTGTCAGTAAGGATATCACGATCGATACATCTGTTATCGAAGAGATCCTTGAACCCTGCGCGGAACTTGTGACATACAAGTATTACTATACAGACGCAGGCGTATTTGAAAAAAACCAGAAACTGTTCAACACAGATGTTGTCCTGCCCTTTACGACAGACAGGACGATCTATAAGTATTCCGGCGTGATCAGTACGGGGGTCGATCTGAAAGATGTTGTCTATGATGTCGACAACCCGGGGAAAACGATCACGGTCACGCTGCCGCAGCCGAAGATCCTCTCGCACGAGATCGATACGGACAGCTTCGAATATCAGAATGTCGAGGATTCGATCTTTACCACATCCGATCTCGGTGATTACCAGGCTTTCCAGGATGAGCTGAAAAAGTATATCGAAGAAAAGCTGAATGCGGATAGCGGCTACTGGAGCCAGTGCCGCACCAATACGGAAAAGACGATCAAAGAACTGCTCGCCATATCCGACGCCGCGAAGGAATATACGGTTATATGCAAATGGAATCAGCACAGTTAAAAGCTGTGCTTTTTCATTGAAAAAGGGAGCTTATCACAGCTCCCTTAAACAGCTCAGTCGAGGTCCTCGCCGTTTGACCTGTAGACCTTCTGCATGTAGTAGAAGGAATCCTTCTTCCTTCTGGAGAAGTCGCCTGTACCGTCATCATATCTGTCAACGAAAATGAAGCCGTAGCGTTTCCTCATCTCGCCGGTGCCTGCCGATACGAGGTCGATATGGCCCCAGGGCTGATAGCCCCAGAGTTCGACGCCATCAAGGTCGATCGCGTCTTTCATTGCCTTGATATGATCCCTCATGTAGTTGATGCGGTAATCATCATGAACGCTTCCATCCTCTTCAACGACATCCAGCGCACCGAGACCGTTCTCAACGATCATCAGGGGGATATGATACCTTTCATACATCTGGTTAAGTGAGATGCGCAGTCCCATCGGGTCGATCTGCCATCCCCATCTGGAAGCTTCCAGATACGGGTTCTTCCCGCCGATCAGCTGGTTGCCCCCGGCCATCTCTGCATTGGGATCAGCAGAAGCCGTATTGGACATGTAGTAAGAGAAGCCGATATAGTCAACGACACCCTTCCGGATCAGTTCAAGATCGCCTTCTTCCATCTGGATCTCGACATTGTTCCTCTCAAACCATTTGAGCTGGTAAGGAGGATAGAAACCCTTGACCTGCACGTCGATATAGAAGTTTCTTGCACGCATCGCCTCGATCGATTTCATGACATCATCCGGACGGCATGTCAGCGGATATGTCGGTGCATAGGCGACCATCATGCCGATCTTGTTTTCCGGATCGATCTCATGTCCTCTGAGGACTGCTTTTGCGGAAGCGACGAACAGATGGTGGTCAGCCTGGTAGCGTACCTGCGGTTCAACGGAGTGGATGCCCAGCTGCATCCATGAACGCAGGATATTGATCTCGTTGAATGTCATCCAGTATTTGACGCGTCCCTTGAAATGCGTAAACAGGACCTCAGCGAAATGAACGAAATAATCGACCAGCTTGCGGGAATGCCAGCCGTCAAAATTATCTGCCAGATACATCGGCACGTCGAAATGCGCGATCGTAACGACCGGTTCGATCCCGAACTTCACGCATTCATCCACGACTGCGTCATAGAATGCCAGGCCTTCTTCATTGACCTTCTCCATGCCGTCGGGGATGACCCTTGACCAAGACATGGAGAAACGGAATGAATTCATGCCCATCTCCGCAAACAGCGCGATGTCTTCCTTGTAATGATGATAGAAATCTACAGCCTGGTGGGAAGGATAATAGATGTCGGGGATGATATAGCCCACTGCGCCTTCGGGAAGCGATGCTTCACGGGGAAGCTCCAGGATCTCGCCTTCCTTTGTTTTGACTGTATACATGCGGGGGTGATCCTTGTCACCGCCCTTGATCGCATCAGATGTAGCCAGTGCCCTGCCGCCTTCAAGATAACCGCCTTCATACTGATTGGCAGCGGTAGCGCCGCCCCATAAAAAACCTTTCGGAAAACCCATTATAATTACTCTCCTTTTGTTGATTTCATTATACAGGAATGATATACGTCATGTCTTTCATTTACATAAAAAAGGCTGCCTGTCAGACAGCCTGTTCATCAAACGGCATCGTAAAGCCGAAATGTGATCTGTTCATGCCTCGTTCTTCATAGAAGCGGTGTGCGCGGACCCTTCTCTGATTTGACACAAGTTCGATCTGTACGCATCCGTGTTCCCCTGCGTACGTGCATGCATATTCGAACATCTCCCTGCCGATACCCCTGCTCCTGTATTCATTGTCCACAACGAATTCAAGAAGTTCGGCGATCCTGGCTGTGTGATGGAGATGATACTCCATGCGCATATTCAGGAATGCGATGATCTTCCCGTCTGCTTCGTATACAAAACCTGCATACAGGTCATCCGCAGTCTGCCTCAGATAGATCTCCCGGAATATCTCCGGATCGAATTCCGTATCCTCCAGGATGCATACGAGCCTGTAAATATCACTGCAGTCTTCTTCTGCTGCCCTGCGGATCATTTTACTTCAGCACCGCACTGCCTTTCATAAGGGGCTCGCCGGACATCTCTTCATTCGCAAATACTTCGATAAAAAGCTCGATCGCATTCAGTTCGGCTGTCTCATCCATCAGCTCCGGCAGGATGTATACCCTGGAATATGCCTTTTTCCCTGCGGGGATCTGGTAGAACCAGTACGGGTTTGCCGAACTGCCGTTGACGGTCGTTTCATCGGATGACTGCAGGAACAGTTCCTTGTCCGACCTGTTTTCCATATAGATCTCAGCGGAATAGCCTACTTCGGCTTCTTCCGGCTTCTGGATGATCAGAAGCATGTCATCGCTGTCGATCATGACAGTCTCGCCTTCCGACGCCGTATATTCCTGCTCTTTCGCAGCTTCCTTCCCTTCCGGATAGATGGAGATATGTTCTTTAAATACCTCTTTGAATTCATCCTTTTCGTCTATGCCGCACAGATCGAATTCCGCTGCTGTCACCTTCTCGATATGCGATGTATCCAGAAGGCCCTGCGCCCATGTGATCCTTGCGGCTTTTCTCTCTTCCGCCGCAAGACCGATCCCCCACATGGGATCTGCCACGACACCGTTGATCGTCACGTTTTCCATGGAGAAGTACAGCGTCTTCCCGGTCAGGTTCTCGATCTCGATATCCCAGTAATATCCGGATGCACCGGTACCTTCCTTCATGATGTCGAAGATGACTTCGTTTTCAAATTCCATATGCTCTGCCGGTTTGTCTTCTGTCTGTGAAGAAGCCTGCGACGAACTTATTTTCTCACTGCATGCGCTCAGCGCAAACAGGGCGCACAGGAATGCAGTTCTTACTTCTTTTCTCATAATGAACCTCCGCATTGATTATAGTACAGGAAGGAAGGAATATTATTTTATTATCCTTAAGAATTCAAAGATCATCTATTTGAAAATATACATGGAAATGAAGGATAATATAAGCAGATATGAGCAGAATACTGATCATTCATACCGGCGGTACGATCGGAATGACAAAAAAAGACAACGGCTATGTGCCTGACGGGGAGTATTTCCGCAAGGCTGTCTTTCATATGGATTCCCTGCGTGCGGAAGGCATGCCGGAATGGAACCTGGTCGAGACCGACCCCCTGCTGGATTCAAGCCGTGTCACGGTCGCGGAATGGAACCGCATCGGCTCCCTGGTCGCGGAGAATTATGAGAACTATGACGGTTTTGTGATCCTCCACGGCACCGATACGATGGCTTATACGGCTTCCGCGCTCTCCTTCATGTTCAAAGGACTGAACAAACCGGTGATCCTGACAGGATCCCAGATCCCTCTCTGCGAGACAAGGAGTGACGGCAGGGACAACCTGATCACATCGATGATCATCGCCGGCACAGGCAAAGTCAGGGAGGTATGCATCTATTTCGGTGGCCTGCTCCTCAGGGGCAACCGGGCAACTAAATATTCAGCCGACGGCATGCAGGCATTCGTCTCGCCGAACTATCCCCCGCTCGCCTCAGCCGGCATATCGATCCAGTACAATGAAGCTGCCTTCCTGAAAAAGAGGGCCGACCGTTTCTCATTCCGGAAACTCGAAGATGTGCCGATCGGCGTCATCAAGGTATTCCCGGGCATCCGGTTCGAACTGTTTGAGCCTTTGCTGACGGATAAACTCAAAGGCATCGTTGCGGAAACGTTCGGCTCCGGCAATATCCCCGATGACAGGGGCGTGCTTCTGCCGATGCTGGAAAAAGCGGTAAATACCGTGCTTGTCGTCTGTTCGCAGTGCCCGCAGGCAACTGTCGATATGAATACCTACGAAGCCGGGAATACGCTGAAAAAAGCCGGGGCGGTATCCGGCAGGGACATGACTACCGAAGCCGCGGTAGCCAAGCTGTATTATCTCTTCAGTGTTTATGACGATCCGCAGCGGATCAAATTCTCCATGGAGAGGGATATACGCGGCGAACTGACACAGAAATATGACATTTAAAAAGATCCCTTCGGATCTTTTTTATACTGAGCTGTAACGGATGCTCCAGTAACCGTCGTTGCAGACGACCCAGAGCTGGTATGAACCCGGTTCCAGATCAACTGTGACAGTCGAATCAAAATCACCGGACTGGTTGAACACTTCCTTAACGGTCTTTCCGGAAGGATCGACGACTTTGATCAGCAGCGTCCCGTTCCCTGAATGCGACGCGGAAACTGTAATGGATGAGGATGCGTTAAAATCATACGTCCTGTTCGGTGCCCGTCCGCTCAGATCGTCGACGGTCGGCGCAGACGTTTCCTGCGCAGCGAATTCCTTGCCGATATCGGCTGAGACAAGCTCATATTCCGTATTCTGATCGATAAATATATACTCAAACGGAAGCGTGAGGTTCCCGTTATCATAATATGTGTAATTTCCCGTCGCAGTGATCTTCCCGTTCTTCTTTGTGAAATTCACATCATCCGCATAGACTGTATAATACATGCCTTTGCCGTATTTGTTCTTCAGATCGCGGTTGATCAGGGAAGTGACTGCCCTGCGGTCATATTCCGTTACTTCATCGGGGTTGATGCTGGCGCTTTCCTTTTCTTCAACAGGTTCCTGTACAGGTTCTTCTGTCACTTCCGGCGTTTCTGCAGGGGGATCGATCAGATCCATGATCTGTTCCGTACATCCGCTCAGGCATAACAGCAGCACAAGTGCGGTAATAATCTTCTTCATAGCTGTTCCTTTATTTCTTCACTATCATACATCATTAATACATCTCAAAAAAGTTAACATTTACGAAAAAAGCAGCCTCAGCTGCTTCACTTTTTGTCATCCGAAGGAAGATAGAATATCTGTTCCCCCTGTTTGGAAAGCATATGATTGCCGCGGGCATAGTTTTCCACATAATCGGGATCAAGCAGTTTTTCTTTCTCATCCGCAAGTTTTTTGTTTTCATCCTGCACTTCCTGCAGTCTTTTCTCCACTTCGGCGAGTTCTTTCTGCAGGCTCATGGTCGTATAGACCTCTTTGCCTACCAGATACAGGAGAGAGACAGACGCAATGATCGCAAGAACACAGATCAGACGAACGATCGGATTCAGCTTTCTGGATCTTTTTTTCTTTTTCTTTTTCACTTCAGTCATTCTGGTTCCCCCTCCTCTCTTTTTATATCATTTTGTGCTTCTTCCTTCAAGACAGGTTCACTGATCCTTTCCTCACTGATCAGCTCGTACATATCCGCCGCATCTTTTTTCCTTTTGGCTTCCTGGACGGTGAGCACCCTGACCGTGATCTTCCTGGTGCCGTATGTGACAGAAATGATATCTCCTGCATTTACCTCATGGGACGGCTTTACAGTCTTTCCGTTGATCTCGATCCTCCGGTTCAGCGCGAGTTCTTTGGAAACAGCCCTTCTTTTCAGTATTCGGGAGACCTTCAGGTATTTATCGATCCTCATGTTTTTCAGCCTCTTTTGCTTTCATGATGACTTCAGCAGCCATCTTCAGGTTATCTTTTGACCTGGGCAGCACCGCAATGATGCGCTCATCGGTGTATCGTATCGTGATGTCTCTGGAGATCCTCGTAAAGTTCTGGAACAGCCGGACGCCGTCTATCTTCGAAGAGAACTCCCGGGAGAATGTGATGCGGCTCTGACCGTTGATCTCCTTATAGCTCTCAACGTCAGGATCCCTTGTCATAATATCAAGTTTCCGCTTCATAAACAGCATATCCACCTCTGCAGGCAGTCTGCCGTACTGATCGATGATATCCGCTTTATAGTTCTCCAGTTCATCCAGGTCTGTAAAGGAATCGATCATCTGGTACATATTCAGCTTGTCGAAATCATTGGCCGCAAAATTTTCGGGGATATAGCTTGTCTTCTGTATATTGACATGCGGCTGCGGTTCGACCGATACAGGCTTTTCCCCTTTTTTCGTCCGGATCGCATTTTCCAGCATCTCGATATACATATCGATCCCGACCGTATCGATAAAGCCGGACTGATCGCTGCCGAGCAGGCTGCCGGCTCCCCGGATCGTCAGGTCCCGCATCGCGATCCTGTAGCCGCTTCCGAGTCTTGCGAACTCCTTGATCGCCTGCAGACGCTTCGAAGCCACTTCCGTCAGCTGCCTGTGCGGCGGGATCAGCAGATATGCATATGCGATCCTGTCGGATCTGCCTACCCTGCCCTTGATCTGGTACAGCTGTGCCAGGCCGAAATCCTGCGCATTCTCGATGATGATCGTATTGACGTTCGGGATATCGATGCCGTTCTCCACGATCGTCGTGCAGACCAGGATATCCAGCTCATGTTTCTTAAAGCGCATCATCACATCTTCGATATCTTCCCGGTTCATCCTGCCGTGAACGATGCCGATCTCTGCGTCCGGTACCATCTGTTTGATCGTCCGTGCCGTATTGTATATCCTGTCGATATTGTTGAAGAGGTAGAAGACCTGTCCGTCCCTGGCCAGTTCCTTCATGATCGCATCTGCGACCAGCTGCCCGTTTTTCTCGGCTACATATGTCTGGACGCTGTAGCGGTTCAGGGGCGGCGTATCCAGCTGGGAGAGCGAGCGGATGCCGACAAGCGACATCTGCAGTGTCCTGGGTATCGGCGTGGCACTCAGGGTAAGCACATCGATACCGTTTTTCAGTTCTTTGATCCTCTCTTTATGCTCAACGCCGAATCTCTGTTCTTCGTCTACGACAAGCAGTCCGAGATCTTTAAAGACAACGTCCCTGGAGAGGATGCGGTGCGTGCCGATCAGTATATCGACCTTCCCTTCCTTCAGTTCCTGCAGTGTCTTTTTCTGCTGGGAGGGAAGGACGAACCTGTCCAGGACCCTTACCGTGACCGGATATCCCTTATATCTCTCAAAGAATGTATTGTAATGCTGTTCAGCCAGGATCGTCGTCGGACACAGGACAGCCGTCTGCTTCCCGTCGGAGACAGCTTTGAATGAAGCGCGTACAGCTACTTCGGTCTTGCCGAAACCGACGTCCCCGCAGATCAGCCTGTCCATCGGCTTATCGCTTTCCATGTCCCTTTTCACGTCTTCGACTGCCTTCTGCTGGTCAGGCGTCAGTTCAAACAGGAAGGAATCTTCAAATTTCCTGGTCATCTCATTGTCTTTCGAAAACGCGAAACCGATATTCTGTTCCCTGTTTGCGTACAGGGCAAGCAGCCTGTCCGCGATATCGTTGACATTCTCTTCCAGTTTTTTCTTTGTCTTTTCCCATTCCTGGGTACCGAGCTTGTTCAGTTTCGGTACGACTCCTTCCCGGGAAACGAATTTCCTGACCAGCCTGAACTGTTCCAGGGGCACTAAGAGCTCTGCATTGCCCCTGTATACGATCTTCAGGAAGTCCCTTTTGACTGTCTGTACCTCCCTTGTCTCGATCCCTACGAACTGACCGACACCGTAAGAAGCGTGAACGACATAATCACCCGGCTTCAGTTCATCGTAACTGCGGATCACTTCCGCGCTGCGGAAACGGTTCTCATATCTTCCCGCATGTCTTCTGATCTCAAACAGTTCCGCTGACGTATATACATACAGTTCTTCACTGACGATGTGGAAACCCTGCACCAGCTCCCCTTCCAGAAGACGGATCCCTTCTTCGGGACTTTCTGCAAACGGGGAATACGGGATCATCAGCTCGTCCATGGTATTCCGGACGATCCGCATCTCCTTTTCAGGCAGTACGAATACATTTCTTTTCCTGAGATCGATCTGTTTCAGACGGACAGGAAGGGATTCGGAAGAGATATGGATCTCTTCGATCTCTGCGATATTGTCTTCAAAGGGATCTTCGATCACCCTCCTGCATCCGGGTGCGCACCGGTTAAAATCATGCCAGACCGCAAAACGCGGCAGCATCTTCCCCTCCTGCGACATCTCCTGTATATAGGCGATGGAATCCTCTGTCAGATGCTTCACGGATTCATTGATCCTCTGCATATCGGAACAGATGATCACCGGGTCGTTCATATAATCCCATATGCCTGCTGTCTGCGGCAGAAGCGACATATACTGGTACATGCTGTCATCGAATACATGTTCTTCCATGGCCATCAGCTGCGATTCGATCTCGGAGCTGGACTGTATATCGTTTTCCCGTATCAGGATATTAACCTTTTTTATGATCTCCCGGATCTGTTCGTCGCTGAAAAACACATCGGAAGCCGGCATGATCCGCACACGGTCCGTTTTGCCGATCGTTTTCTGCGTCATGACATCGAAAAAACGGATGGAATCCACTTCCGTATCAAAGAATTCGATACGTACGGGGTTCTCATAGTTGATGGAATAGATATCCGCGATGCCGCCCCTCATTGCGAATGTCAGGGGCTGGTCGATATGCGATGTCTGCTGGTAACCGGATGCGATCAGTCTCTTTTTTAATTCAGACATGTCAAGTTCCCGGGAAATACCGATATCGATGCATGCATTCTCAAACATCTGTTTTGAAGGAAGCTGCCGCAGGAATGCGGAAGGACATGTGATCACGATCTGTTCCGGCCTGCTGATCAGGGAGGACAGCGTCTCGATCTTGGCAGCCTTCAGTTCAGGGCTGGAAGCGATCGAAGCGACGCGCAGTGATTCATCAGAACCGAAAAGGGCACAGTTTTCTTCTCCGATGAGGGACGCTGTCCTCTCATACAGACGCTGTGCCTGATACAGATTATTCTTCAATACGAGTATCGGTCTGGGATCTTTCGCATAGGAACCGGATATTACAAGGGCTTCTTCCGTAACGGAAGTCAGCGGAAGGTTCCCCCTTTTCCTTTTCAGGATCCGGACCGCCTTATTGTTTTCCAGTTCATCAAAAAGCCAGCCGAAATTCTGTCCTTCTATGTCAGTTCTCCTTTTTTACCTTGATGGTATACGTATTCATGACTTTGCCGATATCTTCATATACCCATGCATATGCCGCATCGGCTGCATTTTTCACAGCATTGTCAAATATGTCTTTTTCTTCTTTGGATACAGGAGAGAGCACCCAGTCCGGCACGATGCTGTGATCACCGCGTTCACTGTGCCCGACACCGATCCTTATCCTGGTGACCGCATCGGTACCCAGGGCACTGATCACAGACTTCATTCCCTTCTGTCCGCCGGCTGATCCTTTCTGCCGTATGCGCAGGGAGCCGGTTGCAAGATCCATATCGTCATGAATGATCAGGATATCTTCCGGCTCGATCTTATAGAAATTGACTGCCTGGATGACTGCCCTTCCGGATTCATTCATATAGGTGAGCGGCTTCATCAGGAGCACAGGCTGCCCTTCTATCCTCACAAGGGCTGTCAGTGCATTCCATTTCTCCGTGCTGATCGATGCGCCGGCTTTTTCTGCCAGTCTGTCGATCGCCATATATCCGCTGTTATGACGTGTCTTCTCATACTGCTTTCCGGGGTTGCCCAGACCGGCGATCAGCTTCATTCTGCGTCCTCTTTATTCTCTTCAGACCCGTCCTCTTCCGCAGTTTCCTCTTCGGAAGATTCTTCTGCGAGAGCTTCTTCTTCCTTCTTTTCTTCCAGATATGAGGTCAGATCCATTGCCCGGATCCACCTTGCGCCGATACCGGAACTGTTGAAATAACGGAGCCCGTCAAGGGTCCCTTCAAATTTCTCTTCATCACCGATATCTTTATAGATCCGTGCAAGCATCGTTTCCGCAATACTCTTATAGAGACCGATCAGGGATTTTGCATATACATATTCGGCATAATCGCCTTCCAGCAGCCTCTGGAAGAATGACTGTCCCTTATCATCTTTCTGGTCATAATAAAGGTCGCAGCTGTCTCCCAGTACCTTAACGATCTGGTCTGAAAGCTTCTCATCATATTCCGATACTTTTTCCCTAAGCATCTTCCTGTATTCATCCTGTTTATTCATATACAGGATATTCGGAATACCGAGATACAGGTAAAAGAAGGAATCCTCCTGTCCGATACCTGTGCTGCCGTCTTTGTTTACAGTAAGCAGGTCGCCGGGATTCAGTTCTTCAAGTGTTTTCTCAAAACCGAAGAATTCATCATGATATGCCATTCCCCAGAGTTTCAGTACCCTTGCCTTCGCTGCGTATGTCGCATCCTGCGCATTTTCGATCGCTTCACTGATCCTGGTGAAAAAAGCCTCCTTGTCATTGACGGAATTGACGATATCGATCAGTCCTTTGTTTCTTTTATTTACAGCATTCAGTGTTATGATCCTGAGGATCATATAAAACATCAGTGCGTACATCAGAATTCTAAGCATAGTCATTGCTCCTTTCGGATTTGTAAATTATACATCATATTAACAGATACTGTTAAGATTAACCTTATTTATATATTAATTTCGA
Source organism: Solobacterium sp. (assembly GCA_024698805.1). Lineage (GTDB taxonomy): Bacteria > Bacillota_I > Bacilli_A > Erysipelotrichales > Erysipelotrichaceae > Bulleidia. The sequence goes on along the minus strand of JAILQT010000134.1, from coordinate 5,490 downwards.
AACGGTCAGAAACACGATCGGTGCCGCTGATCCGGCGGCCGGGAAATATATATCTGTTTTTATATGCCTTTATCACTTTTCCCTTTGACAATTTCATTATGTCCGCTTATTATAATTAAGCATTTGTTTTCTACATGTATAAATTTGGAGGTGGCATGAATGAAGAGAACATACCAGCCAAGCAAGAAAAAAACCAAAGCTAATCACGGCTTCAGAGCCCGTATGGCTACAGTCGGCGGCCGCAAAGTCCTTGCAAGACGCCGTGCCAAGGGCAGAAAGGTATTATCTGCTTAAAACCACCTGAGGTGGTTTTTTATTTGATTTTTAACTGCTATTATTGATTTCGGTTATGAAAAAGAAAAACAGGGTCAGAAAAAACGAAGAATTCCAGAAACTGATCAGAACAGGTACGAAACTGTCGAATCAGTCTTTTGTCATATATAAAGCGGAAAAGAAGGAAGAAGAAGCCAGGATCGGCATCTCACTTTCAAAAAAGATCGGAAATGCCGTACAGCGCAACCGGATCAAACGCCAGGTAAGGATGATGTGCCAGGACCTGATCGATTTTGAAAAATGCGGTTATGACGCAATCATTATCGTCCGTTTTGCATATAAAGACGGTTCCTTTGAGTTTAATAAAAATATCTTGGAAAAACTATTCATTAAAGCTAAAATGATAGAGTTACATATTAAGGAGAGTTTATGAAATTAACCCCTCGTACAAAAAAACTGCTGGTACTGTTATTATTTGTAGCAGCTGTATCACTGACTTCCGGATGTTCGATGCCGAGAAATGAAGACGGTTCGATCGTCCTGATCACAAATTCAACGACATTCGGCGAGATCATTGAAAATGAGAGCTGGTTCAACGCATTCTTTGTCTTCCCTCTGGCAAAGATCATCAACTATCTGTCAACACCTATCGGTGTCGGCGCAGCGATCGCGATCGTTACGGTCGTTGTAAACGGCCTGCTCGCTGCTGCGACGCTGAAATCAACGATCGACACGCAGAAGATGCAGATGATCCAGCCTGAACTTGACAAGATCAAGAGAAAGTATGAAGGCAGGGATGATGACAATTCCAAGATGAGGATGGCTGCGGAGCAGCAGCAGCTGATGAGGAAGTACAACATCAATCCCGGTTCGATGCTGCTGATCACATTCCTCCAGCTTCCGATCATCATGGCGATCTTCTTTGCAGTGCAGAGATCCGAAGCAGTCCAGACCGGTTTCTTCCTCGGCATGAACCTGCAGACAACACCTCTGAACGGTATGAAGGCTGCGATCTCATCCGGCGGAACACCGATGTATTTCGTCCTCTATGCTCTGATGTGCATCCTGCATATCATCTCCATGAGGATCCCGCAGATTCTCCAGAAGAAGAAAGCGGAAGAAGCTGCCAGGAAGCATCACAAGAAGCCGCAGACTCCGGACGACAGCCAGAAGATCATGCAGTACTCCATGATCATCATGATCCTCGTCCTCGGTCTTACACTTCCGTCCGCAATGTCCCTTTACTGGTCGATCAACTCGATCGTACAGATTGCTAAGACACTTATCACACAGAACATTATCGACAAACAAGGTCTGAAAGGATAAAAAATGACTGCATATTCCGCAAAAACACTGGAAGATCTTCTGCAGATCGCTGCTGAAGATAAAGGCTGCAATACAGAAGACCTGTTCTATACTGTCACAGAAGAAAAGAAGGGTCTGCTCGGTATCGGGAATTCCGTCTCTGCCGATGTATACAATATGGAAGATGTTAAAGAATTCCTGTTCGATTATCTCGGCAATTTCTTTACAAGCATCGACCAGGACATTGAAGTCGCCATTGAGGAAAGAACAGACGGATTCGTCGTTAACCTGAACGCTGACAACAATGCAGTCCTGATCGGAAAGGGAGGCAAAACACTGGCTGCCTTCAATACGATCGTCAGGACAGCTGTCAACGCACAGTTCAAGAAAAGGATCGATATCATGATCGATATCAACCACTACAAGGAAGACCGTTATTCCAAGCTCCGTTACATGGCAAAACGCATCGCAAAGCAGGTGCAGAGATCAAGAGTCGACGCAGAACTCGATCCGATGCCCAATGATGAGAGAAAGGTCATCCACAAAACACTGAACAACTGGAGAAACATCCGTACGGAATCCGAGGGTGAAGGCTCCAGAAGACACGTATGCATCCGCTACGTGCAGAACGACAAAGCATTATCTTAATGATCCGGGACCGGTTGGAAACAGCCGGTCTTTTTTATAGTCATAGAAAATACAGTTGGGAATGCTTGTTAAAAAGTACTGTTTATCCACAAATTATTCACATAGGAACAGTTATTGTTTTCCACAATTGTTGAAAACTGTGGAAAACTCAAAAACATATTGATTTATATATACTTTTTGATTGTTTATAAACTGTTTGTTTCATTTTTTTTACATTCTGTTTTACACATTTTCCACAGTTATGCACCGTGTGGATAACTTTTCCACTGTTTATCAACTTTTTTATTTTGTGGATAACTGTGGAAAACCTGAAAAATGCTATATTTTATAATATTTTTTTAATCTTTATTAAATGTGGATAAATAAATTATCCACATTTTTATCATGGATTTTAACATTTTTCATGCCTAAAATAGTGTTGCGAAGTAACGTTTTTTCAGGCGGTAACAACCATGAGTGTGAATAAAGAACAGTATTTAAATGACGTATGGGACAGTATTATCCAGTATCTGCTGAACAACAGGAATGTAGAACCGGATATCATTAATAATTTCCTTGCCCCGTGTTACATATATAATCTTACAGAATCAAAAGTAATGATCGCAGCGAAGAATTCCATCATCAAGCAGGTCGTTACGAATCTTATTGCTGAGCTCAGCAATGCTTTTATCGATGTTCTCGAGCTGGATCATACCATCGTTATCGAAGTCTATATGGAAAAAGAACTTCCTTCACTGAACGCAGCTTCTCTTCCTGTTTCCGTTATCAATGACCGCGATTTCGAGTCGATGCCGATCCAGAAGGACAGGACGTTTGAAAACTTCGTTGTCGGCGATTGCAACAGGGAATCCCAGACAGCAGCGCTTGCGTGCGCCATGAAGCCTGGCAAATTCTTTAACCCCCTGTTTATTTACGGGAATTCCGGACTGGGCAAGACACATCTTCTGATGGCGATCGCCAATTATGTCAAGAAGACCGATCCTTCAAAGAGGGTATATTATACGGAATCGCTCAAATTTGTTGAGACTGTCGTAAATGCGATCCGTGACAATAAGATCGACGCATTCAAGCAGTATATGTACAGCATGGATCTCCTGCTGGTCGACGATATCCAGTTCCTGGCCGGGAAAGAAAAATCCCATGAGATATTCTTTACGATCTATAACGAGCTTTATAACAATAGGAAACAGATCTGCATCGCTTCCGACAGGCAGCCGAAGGAGATCAGGGGACTTGAAGACAGGCTGATCAGCAGATTCAACAGCGGTCTTTCCGTAGGTATCGATTCGCCTGAATTTGAAACATCCCTCGCGATCCTGCAGATGAAGATCAAATCCAACGGCTACGGCGTTGACGAGATCGATCCGGAAGGCCTGGCATATATCGCTTCCAACTTTTCCGGGAACGTCAGGGATCTTGAAGGTGCCTGGAACCGTGTCCTCTTCTATGCGATCCAGTTCCAGCAGGACGGCGCCAGCATCCGTTTTGAGACCGTCATCAATGCACTGAAGAACCAGGCTGTCGTATCGGAAAAGACCGGTCTTTCGCCTAAGAAGATCATCAAATCCGTAGCGGATTATTACGGGCTGACCAGACAGCAGATCACTTCAAAGACAAGGACGAAAAATGTTGCCAACGCCAGACATATATCCATTTACCTGTGCCGTAAGCTGCTCGATCTCTCTTATATCAAGATCGGGGATGAATTCGGCGGCAGGGATCATTCAACGATCATCTCTGCCTGCACAAAAGTTGAAAAGAATATCAAAAATGATACTTCCTATGCCGAAGCTGTTCATGAAATTGAATCAATGATCACTTCCGGCATCTGACTGTCCACATTTTTATCCACTTCTGTTCAACAGTCAAAAATGCTAAAATCAGTTAGTATTTCTAAGGCTTTTTGAGAGTTTTCCACATTTTCCACAGCCTTAATACTAATTAATTATCTTAAAAAATATATACATTACGGAGGTTCCAATGAATATCACGATTTCGAAAAACGAACTCAACTCTTCGCTGCAGGCAGTCATGCACGCAGTAAGCTCCACTTCACCGCAGCCTTATTTAAGGGGTATACGGATCACTGCTGATGGAGAAGGCCTGGTCCTTACAGGCTCCAACGCGGATATCTCGATCCAGATGAATATGCAGAGGAATGACAGCAACGATCTGAATATCATCGAGGAAGGTTCCATCCTGATCGACGGTAAAGTCCTGACAGAGATCGTCAGAAAGCTCGATTCGGAAACGATCTCGATCGAAGTGATCGACGGTGCCCTGACAAAGTTCTCCGGGCATTCTGCACTTTTCAGGATCAACGGCATGAATCCTTCCGATTATCCCGATATTGATTTTTCCAAGCCTCCTGTATCCTTTACATTAAAAGCAGCAGATATGATCAGTATTATTGACCAGACGGTATTCGCTGCTGCTCCCAAAGACACCAGACCGGTGCTTACAGGCGTAAATTTCAAGCTGGAAGGCGGTGTACTGACAGTTACTTCCACGGATTCGTTCCGTCTGTCCAAAAAGACAGTCAGTGTCGATTCCGCTGAGACATTCAATATCACGATCCCTTCAAGAAGCCTCAATGAGCTGAAGAGCACTGTTCTTACAGATCCGGAAGCGATGATCGAGATCTCGCTTAACAGCAGAAAAGCAGAATTCATTTCTGCAGGCATCATTTTCCAGACAAAGCTTCTGGACGGAAGCTATCCGGAAACAGACAGGCTGATCCCGAAGGAATTCAACCGCGAGATGATGATCGACCGCATGGACCTGATCCGTGCAATCGACAGAAACACATTTATCCGGACAGAGAACCAGGCGATCAACAGACTGCAGTGCTCGGAAAATGAGATCGTACTGACGAACAGGAGCCAGGAGATCGGCGACTCACAGGAAGTGCTGTCCGCTGATTTCACCGGTGAAGAGCTCGATATCAGCTTCTCCGCACAGTATGTCATCGAGGCATGCAGGGCGATCGGATCCGAGAATATAAAGATCCGTTTTACCGGCGAGATGAAGCCGTTTATCATTACCGATCCGGCGGATGACAGCCTCATCGAGCTTGTTCTCCCGGTAAGGACATATAACTGAAAACAGCAGGGACAGGGCATTGCCCAATGCCGGTAAATTAAGGCAATTGACAAACGAAATGAATTAATCATGGTTCTCATCAATATGATGGGGACCATTTTTTCTTTTGAATTTGTTCTATCGGACTTGACAGAATGGTTAAAATCGGGGCCGCTTCGCGGC
>JAILQT010000043.1 GCA_024698805.1 Solobacterium sp. | reverse complement strand
GCAGCCTGTTGTCCATCCGGCGGATAAACGGATCCCGGACCGCAGGAGATCCCTGTAAATGCAGCGCAGGAACAATGCGGAAGATGCTACTATAGAATAGTAATGCATAAAGGAGGCCGCGATGAGTCAGGAAGAAGTATTAAACAAAATTATGCAGGATATACGCGAACTGTTTGCGGCGGATTCATCCGGGCACGATATTGACCATATGATGCGGGTATACAAAACAGCCCGCAGGATCGCGGAAGCGGAAGGCGCGGATATGTTTACGGTATCAGCAGCAGCGCTCCTGCATGACGCGGATGATTACAAGATCTTCAAGGGAACGGAAGATACCCATGAGAATGCTGTATACATCATGAAGAAGTATGGGTTTCAGGAAGAACAGGTCCGCCAGATCTGCAGGATCATCGAACAGGTGTCTTTTTCCGGGACGGATTCCGTAAAGCCGGACAGCCTGGAAGGGATGGTCGTGCAGGATGCCGACAGACTGGATGCGATCGGCGCGATCGGCATCGCCAGGGCCTTTGCCTACGGAGGGGCGCATCACAGGAAACTGTATGACCCGGATGAGACATACAATACAGCCATGAACAAGGCGGAATACCGCGCTTCCGTCTCCTCGACGATCGCGCATTTCCATGAGAAGCTCCTGCTTCTCAAAGATATGATGAATACCGAAACAGCACGTTCCATGGCCTGCGGAAGACACACATATATGGAAAAGTTCCTGGAAGAATTCCGCGCGGAATGGGAAGGGGAGATATGATATCAATATGCAGATCATAAAGAAGCAGGAAAACGGGATGAGGGGGTAAACCAATGATCAGGGTCAGTGAAGCTATCGTAAAAATGACTGACAGGTGCCGGGGGAACCAGTATGACATCTGTCACTTCCTGAAAGTATGGGCGTATGCCAGGACGATCGGCGAAATGGAAGGACTGGATGACAGGACGCAGCAGATCCTGGAATTTGCGGCGATCGTACATGATATCGCCTGTCCTTCGCTGCGGAAGGAATACGGCAATGCCCCGCATGATCTGCAGGAGAAATGCGGGCCGCCGCTCGTCCGGGAGTTCTATAAGGATTCCGGCATGGGCGAAGGGATGCTGGAGCGCATCTGTTATCTGGTCGGACACCACCATACCTATAACAGTGCGGACGGTCCGGATTACCAGATCCTGCTGGAAGCGGATTTCCTTGTCAATGCCGGGGAACAGGAGAAATACCGGAAAGTCACAGACCAATTCCGCAGGAATGTCTTCCGGACAAAGACCGGGACCGCGATGCTCGACAGCATGTTCGGACCGCATACAGACTGAATGATCTCAAAATGAAAAAGCCATGCAGGCATCCTCTGAAAGAAGTGCCTGCTGGCTTTTTTCCGTACTGAATGTGATCCTGTGCCGTTCTCAGCAGCCTTTCCTGCCGCTCTTGTGATCCTCGAGGGAGCAGGCACCTGCGGTACCGTATTCGATCAGGCCTGCATCCGCCGGATCGATGGAGATCCTGCCGTCCTCAAATACAAACGCAGGGATTCCGACATCGCCGATCTCTTTGCTGTGGTCAAAGACAGGGCTGTTGTCCCTGAGTCTTGTGAAGGCCCCCATGTTGCGGATATTCTCGCCGATGTTGATGTATTCAAATTCGTCTTCGCGTCCTTTGACCTGTTCGTGGACATAGTCGCAGTAAGGACATGTGGGCATTCCGTAGATCTTGATCATTTTCCATACCTCCGTCAGCCCCTTCAGCCGGGGCATATCTGTAAGTATTATACAGCAAAGGACAGGGGAAGCGGTCAGGGAAGCTTCCGCTGCCGGATGCGGACGAAAAGCAGTCTCTCCTGTGAAAGACTGCCTGTCTGTCAGATATCGAGGGCAGCGTGATAGCCCCAGTAGACCGCATTGGTGATCGTGGAGACACGTTCGGCGTCACCGATAACGCGGACGAACGGTGCCGTACGGCGGAGCTGTTCGACCACATCGCTGCGCGACCTCTGTCCGAGGGCACAGATCACTGTCTTCCCGGGGATGAGTACTTCTTCCCCGTTTTCATTTTCACACCAGATGCCTTCTTCCGTAACACGGAGGCCCTTGTGCCCGGTAAAGACTTCCGCGTATTTTGCGATCTCTGCCATCAGCAGGGGACGGTGACGCACGTTTGCGTCCGGGGCAAGGCGGTCACGCATCTCGACGATGCGGACTTTCTTTCCTTCCATGCCGAGGTGTACGGCGCATTCACAGCCGGCAAGGCCTCCGCCGAAGACGACGACTTCATCGCCGACATTGTCTTTCTGCAGATAATAGTTGTTGACAATGATGACATTGTCGCCGTCCAGTCCCGGGATCGGCGGGACAAGAGGGGAAGAACCGCAGGCGATGATCAGTGCGTCAGGAGCTTCCTTCCCGACATATTCTTTTGTGACTTCGGTATTCGTGCGGATCTCGACACCGGCATCACGGGCAAATCTTTCATATGTGCCCGCCAGCTGGTACATCTCGTATTTGAAGGGCAGCGCCTGTTCGCTCTTGAGGATGCCGCCGCACAGTTCCTCCTTTTCGCAGAGGATGACCTGATGGCCCCTGCGTGCTGCTGTATACGCCGCATACAGTCCTCCCGGACCGCCGCCGGCTACGAGCACCTTTTTCTTTACAGGTGCAGGGGTGACCTCCCAGCCTTCGTCTTCCCTGCCGATCAGGGGATTGACGGTGCATCTGCGGGTGGAAGTGGAAGCTCTTTCCGCCATGCATGTAAAGCAGCGCAGGCAGCGGACGATATCTTCATCCCTGTCTGCCATGACTTTCTGAGGCAGGAACGGGTCTGCCAGCAGTGCCCTTGCCATATAGACGACATCGGCTTTTCCTTCCGCGATGATCGCTTCCATCTGTGCCGGGTCATTGAGACCGCCGATCGTTGCGACCGGTTTGGAGACATGCTTTTTGATCTCCGCCGCAAGGAAGACATTGCATCCGTGTTCGGTGAACATGGAGGGATGCGTGATGCCGAATGTTTTCTGGTATGTGCCGCTGGAGACATGGATCAGGTCGACATACGGTTCGATCATCTGCGCGATGCGCACGCCTTCATCCAGGCCGTAGCCGCCTTCCACGAATTCGGAACCGCTCATACGGAACTCGATCGGGAAGAAAGGCCCGACCGCTTCACGCACTGCCTTCAGCACTTCGATGGCAAAACGGCAGCGGTTCTCCAGGGAACCGCCGTATTCATCCGTCCTGTGATTGAACAGGGGGGAGAGGAACTGGTTGATCAGCCATCCGTGTCCGCCGTGGATCATCAGCAGTTCGAAGCCGGCGCGTCTGGCAAGACCTGCGACATGCGCATAGGCTTCCGTGATCTCTGCGATCATCTCTTTCGGCAGTGCCTGCACCTGCACGCCGTCCGCACGCACGGTATCCGAGGGACCCCACTGCTTCAGGGAATGCTGCTTTGATTTATCTGTCATGTACGTGCCTGCGAACATGCCGGAATGCGACAGTTCCAGGGAAGGGATCGCGCCGTGACGGCGGATCGCATCCGCTGCATAGGTCGCGTTGGCAAGGGAATTGAGGATGCTTTCATCCAGATGATAGGCATGGGAGCCGTCTGTTGCCGGGTGCACCATGCATTCGGAGACTGTAACGGCAGCAGCACCGCCCCTGGCGCGCAGTTCATAGAATGCGCGTGATTTCGGACCGATGCATCCGTCGTTCGTGATGTCCGTGCCTCCCATCGGGGCAGAGAACATGCGGTTGCGGAAGACCGTGCGTCCGAGTGTTATGGGGCTGGTAAGATGCGGATATTTATTGAGCATATTTCCTCCTAGTCAATGATGTAATAGGTGATCCGGACGACGGAAGGTTCCCGGACAGCCCTGCAGACGAAGATATGTGTCTCAAGCCAGTCCAGCGATTCGCTGTAGACTTCAAAAACAGGCGCAGTCGCGAAATAGTATACGGAAGGATCGACAAATTCGCCACGGAGCACAGCAGGCACGTATTCCGCCGGGACTGTGCGGATGCCGTTGTTCTCTATATAGAATGATGAACCGTCATCCAGCCGGACTGCATAACGCGCGGACAGTTCGCATTTCCCGTCGGGGCGGATCACCTGCGAATCGACGCCGCCTTCGAGTACAGTCCCCCGGATCTGTCTGCCCTGCGGGTCCGTGCCTTCCAGAATTCCCGATGTGATCGGGATCAGCTGCCTGCGTCCGTGTTTTTCATCCTGGCCGACAACGACAGGGCGGCTGACCGTCACCGAGATTGTAAATAATTCCCTCATGATATTTTCCTCTTTCATTATTGATTCCAGTATACCGCAAAGCAGCCGGCAGGCATAATCCGGAAATCGGTTGGTATACGTTTCCACGGACCCCCCCGGGATTGGACATCTGGCGTGCTGTGTCCAGATATGGACGCGTCTGCAGGATTGTCATGTGACGGTATTTCCGTGTTATTTGTACAATATGCTTAGAAAAGCAGCTCTTATTCTATAATCCATCATTTATCAGATTGCTGAAGAAAGGAAGGAAACACAGCATGAACAAGTATTATCCCAATCTGTTTTCCGAATTGAAACTCGGACGCAGGAGAGCGAAGAACCGTATTTTCATGTCGGCCATGGGAGATAACATGGGCGATCCCGACGGCTCGATCAGCGAGCAGCATATCGCGTATTACGCAGAGCGCGCGAAAGGCGGCGCCGGCGTTATCCTGACCGGCTGCATCGGCATCGACGACCCGCAGGGGAAAGCTACGCCCAGCCAGGCAAGGCTGACAGATCCGAAGCACCAGAAGAACATGGAACGCCTGGCAAGGGAAGTCCACCGTTACGGTGCGCTCCTGATTCCCCAGATCCTGCATGCCGGCGAGATCGCCAAATGCACGGAGGGCATAAAGCCGGTCTCCGTATCCCCGGTCCAGGATCATGAAGACGAATATGAAGTACTGACGGTCGACAAGATCCGTGAGATCCAGAGAAAGTTCGTCGAGACAGCCGTCATCGCGAAACTGGCACACTGCGACGGCATCGAGATCCACGCTGCGCACATGTACCTGATCAGCCAGTTCCTGCTGCCGCGCTACAACCGGCGCACTGACGGATACGGCGGGTCCCTGGAGAACCGGGCACGCTTCGGCCTGGAGATCCTCCGTGCGATCCGTGCGGCCGTCGGACCTGATTTCATCGTCGGCGTGCGTCTCGGCATCCATTATCCCGGTTTCCCGGACGGCCTGACGGAAGAAGACAGCATCACCCTGTGCAAATGGTATGAAGAAGCAGGCGCGGACTTCATCGACGTATCCGCAAGCCTTGCGCTTCCTGTCAACCTGATCGAGACCATGTCAAAGCCGGAAGGCAACCGTGTTGCCCTGACGGATTCGGTGCGCGGCAGCGTGAAAGTCCCCATGGGCGTCCTCGGCAAGATCCGTACGCCGCAGTTCTGCGAAGACCTCCTTGCGGGCGGACGCTGCGACTTTGTCGTGATCGGGCGACAGCTGATCTGCGATCCGTACTGGCCGAACAAGGCAAAAGCCGGAAAGGCGGACGAGATCCTGCCGTGTCTTTCCTGCAGCGAAGGCTGTTCCAAGGAACTGAACATCCACAATTCCGTACGCTGTGTCCTCAACCCGGAGGCAGGCTATGAATTCTATAAAAAGCTGGAACCGATGCCTGCCGTGAAGAAGAGGGTCACTGTTGTCGGCGGCGGCCTTGCCGGCATGCAGGCAGCCATCACAGCTGCCTCACGCGGCCATTCGGTCATCCTGCTGGAAGGCGCTGACAGGCTCGGCGGACAGATGCATCTGGCGAAAGCAGCACCGAATAAGGATGTTATCGGCCGTGCCGAGAAATGGTTTGAGGAAGAACTCGTACGCAGGGGCGTCGAAGTCCGTCTCGGCGTGAGAGCGGATAAGGCCGTGATCGCTGAGACCGCACCGGACAGCGTCATCCTCGCTACCGGCGCAGTACCCCTTGCCCTGCCGATCCCGGGCATCGAAAAAGGCGTGCAGGCATGGGATCTTCTTTCCGGTAAAGCGGAAGCGCCGAAAGGAAAGAAAGTCGTGATCGTCGGCGGCGGCATCGTCGGCTGTGAGATCGCGGAATGCCTGCTGGCAGGCAACGATGTAACGATCCTGGAGATGCTGCCGAATATCGCCGGCAATCTCTTCCCGTTCACAAAGATGGAGATGATGGCGGCTTTCCAGAAATTCGGTGTCAAAGCCCTCACCGGCGCCAGGGTGAAAGAGATCTGCGACGATAAGGTCATCTATGAGATGAACGGGGAAGAACAGAGCGCAGATGCGGAATACGTCGTCATTGCCCTCGGCCAGACCTCGTCCGGCAGGGAGCTGATCGGTGAACTGGAGGATGCCGGTTATGAAGTCACGGCAGCCGGCGATGCCGAGAAGCCTTCAGATTTCCTGAACGCGACGACAAGCGGGTTCTTTGCAGGCCTGAACCTGTAGACACAATAACAGATCACGAATACCGGAATCACATATGGCTGCTGTATCCTGTACAGCAGCCATTGTTCATATAAACAGAAAAGGGGAGGTGCTCCCCTTTACCAGATCATTCCAGATACGGTTTGAGCGGGTCCGGGCAGCAAAGCACCTGGTATTCCACCATCTGCTGCGGGGTCTGCCGGAAACCGTGCCGGATCCATGACAAGGCCATCTCGATCGTTCCGACTGTGCAGAAGGAGATCGCATAATCGAGTTCGTCATCCAGTTCTTTCCCGGCTGCCGTAATGGCGCTGCGATAGTATTCCTTCGTGAAATCGATCAGGAACCCGTGAAAACTGTTCGGGCCTTCGATATTCATGACGACCGTATAGAAAGCCTGGTTGTTATAGAGAAGTTCATATACGTCCAGCATGCATTCGCGGAACGGCTGCCTGCGCTGGAACGAAGCCCACAGGTCCTCGCACTGTTTGCGGCATATCCAGACGATGAGGTCATATTTATCATAGAAATGATTATAAAAGGTCTGTCTGCTCGCACCGCACATCGCACACAGGTCTTTGACTGTGATCTGCTCGAACGGTCTGTCATCCAGCAGCCGGATCATGGAATCCGCAAATACTTTTTTGATATCGATCGCCATACTGCTCCCCGGGATAGATGAATACTTATTGTTTCAGAATGTCTTCGATCATCTCTTTCATGCATGCGTATGTCTTTTTCGCATGTTTACGGATCTCATCCGGTGCATCTTTGATGCATGCGCCGTGACTGCCGAACCGGATCAGCGGGATGTCGTTGTCGGCATCCCCGATCGTATAGACGTTGTCCGGGTCGATCCCGGTCAGGCTGCACAGCTGCATCAGCCCGGTCGCCTTGGAAACGCCCGCGGGTACGATATCCGTTACATAACGGTTGGCGTATGCGGCTACGAGGTCCGGAAAATGGGAGTTGATCCTTGCCGCAAGCGCGGATGCGTTCTCTTCGGTATCCATCGATATGACGATCTGGGCATATTTTCCCAGGCGCATCAGTTCTTCCTCGCTCATGTCCGGTTCCAGGGCGGGATACCGCATTTCCGTCAGCAGCGGGTCGATCACGATCCGGTGGCGGTAATACCCGTCATTGGCGACATAGGAAACGACATTGCCGATCTCATGGGCAATGTACATGATGTCGACTGCCATGACAGGGTCGATGCGGGTGGCGAACATCTCATTCCGGTCCCGGTCATAGACCATACCGCCGTTGTTCGTTACATAATAATCCGCACGAAGTCCGCATTTCGCGGCTTCCTGGGACATGGATTCCATGGACCTCCCCGTATCGATGACGAAAAGATTGCCTGCTTTTTTCCATCGTTCGACTGCTTCAAGATCTTCCTGCGTCACTTCGTCAAGATAACGCAGTGTTCCGTCGTAATCCGACGCGATCATTCTGATTCCTGCTTTCATGTATGTACCGTCTCTTTTGTATATCATGACACAGAAACTGCCTTCCGGTACAGGGTCAGCTGCAGAATAAGGAAAAGAATATTTCTGCCTGGAGACCGACGGAATATTCATTTCCGACCGGTTCCTATATGAAAAGACCTGCCCGGTGTCCGGGCAGATCATCCGTGATTTATTTCTTTTCAGATCTCGAGGATCTCGATCAGGAGCCCCTCAGGACTCTCCACTTCAAACTTGCGCCTTCCGGAATAATCGTCGACCGTGTATTCCGATACGGGTATCCCGTGTTTCTCCAGCCGTTTGCGCATCCTGGAAGAATTGTTCGCCGACAGCATGATCTTCTGCGGCGGGAGGGCGGTCCCTTTCGGCAGGGTGACGATCTCGATCTGCGTACTGCCGCATTCGTACAGCAGGCTTTTTCCGGCTCCTTCGCCGATCTCTTTCAGAAGGAAGAAGCCGAGCTTCTCGTTGAAGAAATCCCGGACGGATTCCTCATCGGATGTATATACCGTCGTACGCATCGTCCGGATCCTGTCACGCCATGGGAAAACAGCGGATCTCCTGGATCTGCGCACCCATTTCCGCCTGGCTTTCATCTCGCTGCGCCAGTTCGGGTTGGTATTGATATAGGCCAGGACGACAAACAGGAATGCACCGATGATCCCGCCCAGTGTATTGGTGCAGATATCGTCAAGGTCATACATGCCATGCTTTGTCAGAAGCTGGATATTCTCGATCAGGACGGAAGAAAAAAAACATACGGGGATGGTCCGGCGGTATACATCGCGGCGGAACCAGTCGAAGATGTAGGGGAGGAGATAGCCCAGCGGCACCAGCATCGCTATGTTCATATAGACCTGGGCGATCCCGCCGGTGCTGATGATGCGGATATGCTGAAGGGCTGCGGCAGGCCCCTTTGTAAAGATGAGGTTGATGATATCCAGGAAGCCGAAATCGATATAGAAAGAATTTGTGAAATCGCCGAACAGGGGACCGGCATTGATCCTGTATCCCGATGCGGCTCTTCGCGAAAGGAATGTGACGTAGCTGACGCACAGCAGATATACAAGGAAAACAGCGATGAGGAAGAGCTTCCGGAACAGCAGGAGTTTTTCCGCATCTTTGTTTGTATCGAGTCCCTCATGCAGGCTGAGGCCGAGTTTCCGGCATACGCGTCTGTCAAGCCATGGCATCAGGATGACCATTACGATCACAAGTATCGTTACGATCAGGTTTACAGACATACTTTCGGGATTGAAAAACATATCTTAACTCCTGTCTAATGCAATATGCATTTTATCACAGACAGCCGCTGCCGTTTCAGGAAAGATGATCACGGTATGCGATCCGGTGTCTGAAAAGACCGGTCAGCCTGATCATGCAGGCTTTCCCGGTCTGTTTCTGTGCAGGAATACCGTGCTTTCCCCGGAGCGCGGATCTTTTTGCGGTCACTCGAATTCCGCGATCGCCGCGAATGCGTTCAGGCTGCGCGGGTAGCCGATATAGGGGATCATCTGTTCAACGACTTTCCTGAGGAAGGCAGTATCGTTGCCGACATTGATATTGCCGCTGATATGGCTGCGCAGCTGGGATTCGCACCCGCCCTGGGCAAGCAGGAAACAGAATGTGATCATTTCCCTTTCCCTGAGATCCAGGCCTTTCCTGGTGTAATAATCACCGAAGCAGTTTGAAGCGAGCCAGTAATTCACCGTTCCTTTTTTCCAGAAATCGTTCATCTGTTCGCCGAAGATGGCAGCCTGTGCCGCCGTGCCGGTCGGCTGTCTCGTCTCTTCCGTATTCGTCAGGCGGGATTCACCGGATTCTTTGATTCCGAGTGCTTTGAATACCTCGTTGGTCCTCTGCAGGAAGGGGAAGACCCTCGCAATGCCGAGATATGCGGTGCCCTGATAGACGACTTCTTTTACCTGCTCCGGCTTCAGGCCGAAGGAATTGATGCATGCAGGGATCAGGAATCCGAATTCATCGACAGCGCCGCAGCCCATGCATGTCGCAAGCATTGCCAGCGAACGGTCTTTGTCCGGCAGGTCATTTGCGCTGATCACTTCATCATATGCCCAGTTTTCAAACCGCACCGAATATTCATAGTCCGGATCATTCTCACTGACCGGATAACCGGGGAACATCTTTTCGTGAAACACTTTTGCCTTATCCTTATACATTTTCATCCTCTTTTCTTTTATTTCTGTTTCTTTGCCATCCATTTGCGGTGCGAGACCGTACGCATGACACGGATGGATATCTTTTCACCTTCGAAGTAAAAAGGATTCATGCCGGTCTCTTTCCAGCCGGCGATCGCATCTTCCGCATCCTCCATAAAGTCTTCGGCAGACATCAGTCCGTACAGGCGTGTCGGGATCACATAAAACGGGACATCCGGATACGCTGCTGCAAGTTTTTTTGACTCGTGCTGGAGGTGCGGGCACAGCATGACGATATCGACGCCTTCCACTTTGCCGTTCGCACCGCCGATCCCGCCGAAATCAAAAGGCTTGTACTCATAGTGCACGTCAAGATTCTTTTCCTGTGCATCCTTGTTCAGATGTGTTACGAGGGCGCTGGAAGAGAACCCGCCCCCGCATGTGACCATTATTTTCAGCATAATCAACCTCTTTTCTGTTTTCATTTTAAATGAATTATCCGGTTTCCGGGACATTTGTTGAACTATTCCCATGGGTTTTTCCGAAATCAGATCTGGCACTGGCCGGTGATACGATGCTGTTCTTCGATGATGGCAGGATGTATATGTATTATCCTGCAGATCAGCGTGACGGTAAAACAGGCTGCCAACCCTGTGCGCTCCTCACAACAGAGGATTACTGTACCTATGTGGATACGGGTATCGTGATCCCTGCGGAGAGGATGCGACAGACCGGGATACCGTGCCGGGTACAGGCTGCGTCATGAAAGACCGGCAGGGAAACTACCACGCATTCTATACCGGTCACAACGATTACTATGAACCGAAAGAAGCGATCATGCATGCGGCGGGCAGCGATCTGGTGAACCGGACAAAGATACCCGGGGATACATTTATCGTAAATGAGAAGTATTCAAAGAATGACTTCCGCGACCCGTATGTATTCGGCATTCCTGAAAACAGGATCAAATTCGATAACACGCCAGCTGAGGGAAGGATATTTTCGTAACGAAAAATATCGAACCACCTTTTGCGGAAGACCTGGACCGTACGAGCAATGCGTTCATCGTAATTGATTTTGGCGAGCAGGGCAGCACAGATAAACAGAACAGCATTTCCAGGATCGGAACAGCTGTGTTACATACATTCCGCTGAATCTGCTATGATTGAAAAAAGGAGATTTTTATGGACCTCAGGGTTTTGAGTTATTTTCTGGCAGTTGCACGGGAAGAGAGCTTTTCCGGAGCTGCAGCCGCGATCCATATATCCCAGCCGACACTTTCCAGACAGATCGCGGATCTGGAAGAAGAACTTGGCAGGAAACTTTTTGTGCGCGGTTCCAGGGGCCTTGTGCTGACCGCGGAAGGACAGCAGCTGAAGAAAAGGGCACTGGAACTGCTCTCCCTTGCGGAAAAGACTGAAGAGGAGATCCGCGGGGGAATGGAGGGGATCAGCGGCAGCATCAGTATCGGTGCCGGCGAGACATACGGTATCCATACCGTGACAAGGGCATTCCGGAAACTGCAGGGATCCCATCCCGGTCTGAGCCTTCATATCTCCAGCGGCGACGGAAGGGATCTGGCATGGCAGCTCGACAACGGGCTGATCGATCTGGCGGTCGTGTTCGGTGAAGTCGATCATTCGCATTATGAATGCATCACATTACCGTACAGGGACCGTATGGGCGTCTATCTGCGGAAGGATGATCCCCTGGCGGATAAAAAACAGATCTTTCCGAAGAAAGACCTGATCGATAAACCGATCATCATTAACCGGGAGAGCAGCGGTGACCTGATCCCGGGGGTAAGCCTGCACCTGTTCCGCATCGCCGGCACATACAATCTGCTGTATAACGCTTCCCTGATGGCGGAAGACGGCCTGGGCTGTGTCGTCGGCCTGGAGCATATCATCAATACCGAAGGTACGGATCTGGTCTTTATCCCGTTCGCGCCGGAATACAGGCTGAACATGTATCTGATCTATAAGAAATACCAGGTCATCCCAAGGCATATCGCGCTGCTGATCGATGAGATCCGCAAGACGGCTGACTAAGCCGTTTTCTTTTCGTTTCCGACGAAGAAGCCCACTGCCGCAAGTGCGGCATACAGGAATGCGCAGATCATGAACTGGCTGTTGAGGGAAGACGTGAACAGGCCGAGCAGGGTACCCGCATACGGGGCGATGAATGCGCCGAGACCCTGGAAGACAAGGATCACCGTCGTGCCGGCAGCACCGAAGGATGCGAAATCCACGGAGACTTTTTCCTGCAGGAACGGGACGAATGCAAGGTATCCGAAACCGAGAAGGAAGGAGGCAGCCATCAGCATGAGGGCATTGCCGGAGATGTACGCGAGTGCGAAACCGGCGGCACAGATCAGATAGAACACCGGCAGGCTCATACGCTTCATGAAAGATTTCATATTCCCGTAGATGAATCCGGCAAGAAGGGAACCGGCGGAAATGCACATGACGAGCAGGGAGCCGATCGACGGACCGCCGGCTTCTTTCATGGCTGCGAGGGTCGGGCATTTGACGACGAACACGGTAGCCAGTGTAACGGATACGAATGTCAGAATGCCGAGTGCGAACAGACGGATCCATTCGCCGGGGCTGTGCGCTGTGTCGCCGTCCGCTGTGCTGGTGCGTATGGAACCGACGCGGGGGATAAAGAACAGGACAGTCAGGAATACAAGGAAACCGAAGAGGTAAACAAGGAAGGAAGCGTGCCAGCTGACGGCGAGCAGGCGGCCGCCGATGAATGCGGTGACGAGGGATGCCAGGCCACCGGCACTGCCCTGCAGGCCGATCATGGAGGAACGCTCAGCACCTTCAAAGAAGAAGATGATCAGGATCAGCATCGCCGATGTGATCAGACCGCATCCGAAACCGAAGATCCCCCTTGCGATCAGAATCAGCAGGATATCGTTCAGGATCACAGGTATGGTGCCGGAGATGCCGGCGATCAGTGACCCGAGGAGGACGATCTTTTTGTATCCGATAGCGGAAGCGATCCGTGAGGAGAACAGGACCGCAAGCATCGAGAACAGGGAAGGGATCGTCGTGACGAGTTCGATCAGTGAAAGAGGGATATCCGGCATGTCCGCAGCCATTGCGGGAATATTGCCGGCGATCGCGTTGAGGGAAGCAGTTACGAAGCAGCATGACAGGATCGCGAGTTTCAGTATCAGGTTGTTTTTCATATTCATACCTTTCTTACGACCACAGTATAGGAATAATTCTTGACTATTTGAAATGCTTATATCTTATACTTATCTATTCATATAACGAATAGATCGGGGACCTATGGAAATCCGCTTTCTGCAGGGACTGCACGGAAAAACAGGCCCGATCAGGCAGTGCAGCGCAGTCAGAACGCAGAAAAAAGGACGGAGGACACCTCCATCCATGTTTGGGATCGATCTGTTACTTCTCAACTGTGATGAACAAGACTTCATCACCGGCAAGGACTGTTGCCTGGCCTTCAGCCAGGGCTTCGAGGGAATCGTTTACGACCAGCTCATCAGAACTGAAACCTTCACCATCCAGTTTATCCCCTATCTTCATGGTCACTGACTGTGAATGTGCTTCCAGCCATTCGCTCCATTTTACGTCATAGCCGGATGCTTTGTTTTCACAGATATACAGATATGCAGCCCTTGCGAGCACGCAGCGTTCCTTCTGCGCATGACTCTTTTCCGGTGCCGAGCGCTTAACGAGGTTCCCGCTCCCGGTATCCGCCTGATGCCGGAGTATTTCCTCCACAGGCGCTCCCGCCTTTTGCATCATCTCATAGATCGTCATGAAAGCGCCGGTGCGCCCGGAACCCGCCTGGCAGTGGAAGTGCAGCCACACATTTTCATCCAGGTCTTTTGCAAAACCGATGAAGGAATCGATCACTTCCGCAGGTGGCCAGCAGTGATCGGGACATGCCAGACGCATGTAGTTCATGCCGGCGGCTTCGGTCAGTTCGCGTTCGGTCTGCCATGTCTCTATGGTAAAGTCCATACCGTCTTTGGGCAGGTCGTTTTCCGCTGTATATGCCGTGATCTTCGTTCCGATCAGGCTGGAAAGATGTTTTTCTTCTTCTTCGACTTCTTCTGCTGTTTTCCCGAGGTTCGCACCGTTATCTTTGCCGCACCAGGATACGGCGATCCCGTTGATAAGGCCGTGGCTTTCCAGCCGGCAGTCAACGATCCAGACACTATCCGACTGTTCCTTCAGCTTTGAAGCCAGGCCGCGGAACTGTGTCTCGGAGAACTGTGCGCTTCCGGACATATGTTCGTCCTGCAGGAACCGCACGTTCGCGAGTTCTTCCTTCCAGGCATCCGGATCATCCCGGTCGATGCGGATGAATACGGTGTTATCTGCTTTTCTGGAACAGGCAGCCAGCAGCAGGACAGCCAGGACTACCGTAAAGAACTTTTTCAGTATATGCATTTTATTGATTCCTTTCTGGCCAGAATGTATTCAGGATGCCTGCTTCCGCAAAGTACGGCCTTAGCAGCACCTGCAGTTCCTCCCAATAGGGCGGGTACACACCTTTCCCGATATAAATGTCCGGCTTTCCGTCCCTGACCTGTATCGCAAGCTTCCAGTTTTCCCCATCAGGCACGGAAGAACGGATAAATACCCGGTCCCATTCGTGTATATATAACTGTCCGTACAGTTTTTCAAGAAGTCCATCCCATTCCGTTTCTGTCATGTCCCGCTGAAAGGGAGGCTGTGCGGAACCGGGAGCAGGGAGGACCTCCAGCAGGATGGTGCCGTCTTTCTTTTCGATATGGAGCTGTACGGGATCGTTCCCGTAAGAAAAGCGGATGTCTGAAACGATGAGGCGGTAATCCGCGAGTTTCCCGTTCATGCGCCGTACCGGGATCGTGGCGACGTTCCTTCCGCAGGCAAAACAGTGATAATGCGGATAACCGTCTATTATCAGACAACCGGCGAAATACACTTCCTCATTTCTGACACGCTGCACGACTTCCTCTGTGTAATCGGGCAGGCCGTATGAGATTGGCGCAGTTCGTTTACTGCCGCAGATCGTACACTTCATCCAAGCCTCCTTTACAGATAACTGATCACTACAATAGTATCATTTCTGCACGTACTTCACATCGCCGGTATCGCTGTGAACTGCTGCATGTACGGATCATATCTGTTCGTTATGATGTCAAAAAACGGGGTCGGAATGCCGCAGTGACAGCCCGCTCTGCCATATCCGTATCTGTATCCGCAGCCTGCTGCGGCATGTTGATTGACACGGTAATAATTCAACGCTAGAATGAAGACAGATCCGGATCAGACACACTGATCTATATCATGGCAGATAATTCAGGAGGATATTTATGGAAATGAAGTTTTATCGCTGCAGGCACTGCGGTCAGATCGTTGCGATCGTCAAAAAGACAGGAGTACCTGTTGTATGCTGCGGGGACCCGATGACGGAGATCATCCCCGGGACAACAGATGCAGCTGCTGAAAAACATGTACCGGTATTCACGGTTGAGAACAACGTTGTTACCGTATGTGTAGGCTCTGCAGCCCATCCGATGGCACCGGAACATTACATTGAGTGGATCGCCATCCAGACAAAGTTCGGCAACCAGAGAAAAGCACTTCAGCCGGGTGATGATCCGAAGGCATGCTTTGCACTCTGTGAAGGGGATGAGGTAGAAGCAGTCTATGCTTACTGCAATCTCCACAGTCTGTGGAAAGCCTGAGACGTAAGAAAACCAGTATCATAAAACATGTCCGCACAGTCGGACATGTTTTATTTTGAACGGTTGGATGCGTGTTTTTGTAAATATGCAGGGGGGACATATAAAAGATATGGTATTGAGGGACAGCCGTTCACAGCACCTCACACAGCGCAGTCTTTTTATGACCCGCCTCAAACTCTTTGCATAAAGCTTCTGTCCCTGCAAAAGACTTTATCTGTCTTATGCGGTGACCGGAAGCACTGTTTCCTTCGTTTCCGGATTCCGCCGATCCCGGTTTATGATCCAAACTGTCTGCGGCATCTCTCTGCCGGGGTGCAGGTATCTGAAGTCATACCGCAGCAGGCGGGATCCGCTGCGGAGGATCGTTTCAAACAGATGATGTTCATTTCTGCTGTTTTTACGTATTCCTGCATGCTCACAGACCGCTTTGCCTGCAGCATAAGTACTTTGGAGATCCCTCTGCATCCTGATAGTAAGAACGGTTTTCCATCGGAACGCGCAGACAGAAAAACCAGATGGGAAGGGCAGTCCTTACCATCTGGTTTCTATCAGCTATACGGATGATCAGTTAGCAGGGGCGCCGAATTTGATCTGTGTTGCGCCTGTGACCTGGTCAGCGCTGATCAGGCAGATCGGGGCGACCTCATAGGAGAGGGTCTCAAATTTGCCTGTGTAGCCGGAAGCTGTTGTGAATTCAAGCGTGATCCTGCCCATGTTGCCTTCTTCGTCGATCAGGAACTCAGGGACAGAGTCAAAGCTGATGACCTGGCTGCCGCCGTCTTCAGCAGCACCGTCGATCAGGTTCTCACCCTTGTCTTCCGTGCCTGTGCGGTACATATACAGATCTGTTACTTCTTCACCGGTCGTGTTGTAGATCGTGTATGTTGCTGTGGATGCTGCGAAAGCGATCGGTGTGGAACCTGTCAGGGCATCTTCAGCGACCAGTGTAATGGGAGCTGTCTCAATGTGCAGTGTCTCAAACTTGCCTGTGTAACCGGAAGCTGTTGTGAATTCCAGCGTCAGGGAGACGGAAGGATCGTCAGCAGCGTCATACTGCAGGATCATTGCATGGGCATCGCCGAAGCCGTGTCCGCCTTCTGCGTAGTTCTGACCTTTGTCTTCTGTACCTGTCGGATACAGATAAAGTTCTGTAACGCCTTCGCCGAGGGCATTGTAAACGGTGTAGACACCGACTGTCTGGACTTCTTCCGTTGTCTCTTCAGCAGTCTCTTCCTCTGTTTCTTCAGCAGTTTCTTCCGTTGTTTATTCCTTTTCAGGTTCAGCTTCACTTCCGGCTGCGCTTGCTGCGCCGGATGAGCATCCTGCTAACAGTGCTGCGCACAGCAGGAACGGTAATACTCTTTTCATTTCTTTCCTCCAATTAATGTGGGAGATTAGTACAATCAGCCCAGTACTTAAAAGTATGGAGTTTATTTGCGTTAAGTTATAGTACAATCGGGTATAGTATTAGTGCGAAAACAGCAGGCAGGGGAAGGGGCCTCATTATGGAAAAAAGATTAACAGATATGTCGGCACACGAGCGTTATCCGGACGCTCCTGACTATATCAGTCCGTCATTCCGGATCTCCGTGCAGGAATTCGAGTATTCGGAAACACAGACAGTGAAGATCGCAGCCCGTCTTTATAA
>JAILQT010000031.1 GCA_024698805.1 Solobacterium sp. | reverse complement strand
GGATCTGTGTGGAAATGCTCGTTTTGGGGGGATGGATGGCGCTGATAGCGAGGATGCTGTATCGGAAGCTGTTTCCGGGCGTGCGGCTTACCTGGCCGGTCAGATCTGCAATTGTGCGAAGCGCTTCATCATCCATCGCAGCCGAAAAGACGAGTTCGTCGAAAAGCTTACGGCTGCTTTGAAAAAGCTAAAAATGGGTGATCCTATGGATCCTGAAACACAGGTGGGATCCCTGATCTCAGAAAAGGCCGCGAAAGAAGTTGAGAATCAGGTAAACAGAACTATTGCACAAGGTGCCCGGCTGATCCTTGGAGGCAGGCGCTCCGGTGCCTTCTATGAACCGACGGTATTGGATGATGTTACTGTGGATATGGATGTAGCTCATGATATGGAGATTTTCGGACCTGTTTTCCCGGTCATGGTATTTGATACTTTTGAGGAGGCTGTTGAGATTGGCAACGCGACCGAATACGGTCTTGGGGCGGGAATCATGACTAAGGATATGAAGCTTGCTTTCCGGTTTGCAAGGCAGATCCAGGCCGGCAGTGTCATCATAAATGGACAGAGCGGATATCGGTCCCTCCTGATGCCGTTCGGCGGATACAAAAAAAGCGGTTACGGCCGCGAGGGGCTGACCGCGACCCTTCAGGCTGTGACCCAGACGAAGAGCATCGTGTTCAAGAACATGCTGGATTGAGAGGTGCAGAGCGATGGGAGTTTTACAGGAAAAGCTTCTGGCAGGACAGCTTTGCTTTGGATCACACATTTCATTGAATGATCCTTCCGTTACGGAGCTGGTGGGCAATGTCGGATTCGACTACCTGTGGATCGATACGGAGCATACCACTATCGATCTGGATCATCTTCAGATGCATCTGATCGCAGCGCGTGCCGCCGGCGTATCAGCTATCGTCAGGATTCCCTGGAATGATCCGGTCAGGGCCAAGCCTGTTCTGGAGATGGGCCCTGACGGACTGGTCTTTCCGCAGATCCAGAGCTTCGAAGAAGCGGAGCTGGCGGTCCAGTCCTGTATGTATCCCCCCAGAGGCATTCGCGGCTTTGGTCCCCGACGGGCTGTACAGTACGGCCGGATCCCTGCGTCCCGGTATCTTGACGAGATTGATGGCTTTTTGCTGAAATTTCTTCAAATTGAACACATCGGTATTCTGAAGGATCTTCCCAGAATAGTCAGGATGCCTGAGATCACAGGTTTTGTCATCGGTCCGTGTGATTTTGCCGCTTCCATGGGCAAGATCAGGGATATGGATCATCCTGATGTTCACAGGAAGATCGATGAAGCGATTGTCATTGTCAGAGATGCAGGGAAAGTTGTCGCGCTTTCTCAGGGTCCTACTTCGGATGAAGCGCTTCACAACTGGTATCACCGCGGGGTCCGCATGATCTCATACGGTTCGGATGTGCGTTCCATACTTGCTGGTGCTCAGGAAAGTCTGAACAGGCTGAAAAACACATTCAAAGATTGATTCGTTGGGGGAAACGGCGGCATGAAAACCAGGCGAAACGTTCAGACAGTGTATCATGGGATACTGTACACGTATATTCTCTTGGCTACTGTCATCCTCTTGATCGGTGCATTGATCTGTTCGGCGATGCTGATCGGTACCTCCTGGCGGGCACTTGATGCAGCAGGGCAGGCTTCGCTGAATCAGGCAGGCGTGACGATCGATGCACAGATCCGCATGCTCACCAACATCGGGCAGATCATGAAGGAAAACAGTAAGATATCTATCGCCGCCGTTACCTCTGCGCCTCTTGACTACGGTACTTTTTTGAACATGCAGGAATATTCCTTCCTGCTGGATATCCTTCAGGATATGCTGCTCTGCTATGATGCGCCGCAGACAGAAGGATATATCTACTCTCCCAAGGGTATTTACCGGAAGGATTATTTCGATCAAAGCTATAACGGATTCGGTGTGCAGACTTCCTACATCAATGAATGGATGCATAGCATCACCAAACCGTCGTGGGTCGTTTCGGAAGACATCAGCGGCAATTCGACTTTGGTATATGCATATCCGCTGACGATGGGGAAGGGAAAGATATCCAGGGCAGTCTTTTTCGTGATAAAGTCAGACCGGTTATTCCAACTGCTGACGGACAGCTTCGGAGATGACCTTATCTCGGCTTCTGCGACGGTTTTCGGCGGGAAAACACTGCGTTTCCAGAATAATACCTGCACGGTTGCGGAGCAGCCCGGTCACTCGAACTACTCAGCGCTCTCTTCAAACAGCAATCTGATCTTCCGTGTCCATACAGGTCAGAGATACAAACTGTTCCCGCTTACCGTGCTTCACGCGATCATTGTTGCCCTGAGTATATGCCTTGTCGGTGTGATCACGTTATTGATCGTCAAACTTGCCAAACGGACCAGCAGACCGATCGTTCATCTTGCTAATGAAATGGAAAGCGGCAAGCAGACAGATGCATCTCTTTCAAAATATGAGGAACTGGATTCCATTCGCCGGGCATACCGACGTGTCCATCAGGAAAATAAGAGACTTGAAGGTAATTACAGCCGTCAATCTCAGTTGTTAAGGTCCAACCTTCTGCTGAATATGATCCACGGTAAACTGGAGAATGTGAACGCGGAGTATCTGCATAGTGCGATGGGCCTGAAAGAAGAACACACGGTATACAGCCTGGTCATGGTCATACTGGATAAATCAGAACAGGACCCGGATACGGAACA
>JAILQT010000111.1 GCA_024698805.1 Solobacterium sp. | reverse complement strand
GCTGTAACCGTAACCGAACTTCTCGGGTACGGCGATCCTGTACCTGCCGGAAAGCAGGCTGTACAGGGGCTTGAAATCAAATACCGGGGAGGGCGTCAGGGCACCGGGCAGGAAGACCAGTGTCGTTTCCCCGTGACCGGCAGTATACACATTCATGTTCCTGCCGCCGACCTTTACATACTGTCCTGCCAGATGGCGGATGACCTGTTTCTCGCTTCTGAGCTTTGCCTGATGATATATGCAGAGCCCGCCCGTGAATGCAGTGACCAGGATCGCTGCAGCCAGGACTGCTGTGCCGCATATGCGGCGTGCTTTTTTTTTCTTCATGACCGTGATCTCCTTTTCTTTCTGCTGATGATACGTCAGAAGGGAGGGGAACTCTACCGTCTGCGGCTTGCAGTCTGTCAACCGCAGGTTGAAGGTTATACCGACCCGGAAACACAGCCGCATGAAGGAAGGCGGTATTGGGATCACTGCCTATTATACATGAGGGAACGGGATGTAAAAATGCCGGGCAATGCAGAACATGCGGCACTGCATATATGCGATAATGCAGACAGCAGGAGGCAGCAGACATGAATGTATATGACGCGATCATTACCCGCCGCAGCACCCGCCGTTTCCAGCGCAGGGCTGTACCGGAAGAGATCCTTGAGAAACTGATCGAAGCCGGCCGCTACGCACCCAGCGGCGGCAACAACCAGACGACGCATTTCTTCGTCATCACCGACCGGGATGTCCTGGCAGAACTGGCGGACAAAGCACAGCAGGCGTTCGCAAAGATGGAAGTAAGTGAGGGGACATATCCTTCCCTTGCGTCTTCGATCCTCCGTTCAAAGCAGGGCGGTTATGTCTTCCATTACGGCTGTCCCGTACTGATCGTCACGGCCAACCGGAAGGATTACGGCAACAATATCGCCGACTGCGCATGTGCCCTGGAAAACATGATGATCATGGGCAATGAGCTGGATCTCGGCACCTGCTGGATCAACCAGCTGAAATGGCTGAATGAAGATCCGGCGCTGCTGGAGATATTCCGCGGATACGGTCTTCGCGAAGACGAACGCATCTGCGGCGCCCTGGCCGTCGGCTATGCAGAGAGTGAAAACGGGCTGCCGGAAAGAAGGCCGCTGGAACGGAAGGGGAATGAAGTGACGAGGATCTGAGTCCTGTCACCCCGGATAACATAATCATCGCCGGTAAAGAAAAGGATCCGGTATGGCTGTATAATGCCGTACCGGATCCCTGTTTTCCTTTTGCCGAAAACGGATCAGGCATGCCTGCTGCGGGTGGATCTGTACAGCACCCAGTAATCGGTGCCGTTGAAATTCTTCTGTTCCACGACCGCAAGGCACGTATTCAGATATTCTTCAAAGGACAGCCCGCCGTAATGATCATATCCGTCGAACGTGATGTATAACAGTGTCCCGTCTGTCTGCGCCCTGGTGATCTCGATGTCAAGGGTATACATACCCATGCCTCGCAGGGGGACGATATACTGATAGCTGCCGTTCCCTGTTTCCTCGCGCTTGAATTCCCGGTCCGCTTCACCCTGGGCGGCGAGTTCCAGGATATCGCTTTCGGAGAGGTTGAAGATATTCATGGCGACCCAGTCAACGGACGGACCGTCGTACGTATAATAATAGTCGTATCCCCATCCCATCGGATCCGGTTCGCTGATCATATTCGAATTGGCTCCGGGATAAACATCATACTGCATGATCGAACCCATATCGGCGTTGACGATCGCACCGAGGATATTGTTGCTGTGCAGGTCCTCGCCCATGCTTGTATTCGTGATCCGCTCCTGCCAGACATCTTCATTGCACTCGTAATCGTTGAATGCACCGTAGTACGAGTAGTACTGCACCAGGAAATCCGTAAGCGACTGGGGCAGGGATTCGATGTCAACGTCCTCGAGACCTTCCGGCACGTCGGGTGTCGGCTCGGGTGTCGGTTCCGGCGTGGGCTCCGGCGTAGGTTCGGGCGTCGGCTCCGGTGTGGGCTCCGGCGTCGGTGTCTCTGCTGCGATCTCTTCGGGGACAGGTGTTTCCTCTTCCGGCTCGGTGATGACTTCCGGTGCAGGCTCGGGCTCTTTGTCAGACATGATCCTGTAGATGCCGTAGCCTCCGCCGCCGATCGCAGCGACGGCGACTGCAGCCGTAACGGCGATCTTTGCAGCGCTCATGCCGCCGGCTGCCGCGGCAGTTTTGATGCCTGTGGCAGCGGTGACTGTTTTCGCTGCGCCTGTGACTGCGGGGCCTGCATTCGCGGCGGTATATGCAGCAGGGGACTGGATGGTATTCGCGATGCCGCCGATGTTTCCCGATGCGGAAGAAACAGCTGACGCAGCGGAAGAGGATGCGGCGTCGGCGGCGGATGATGCCGAAGCGGACGCTGCTGTATTCCCGCCTGCGGTGACTGCCTGCGGCGCAGCCGGCGCGATACCGGGCGTGACGATCGCGGCAGGTACCGGGGTCACGGGATTCGCTTTCAACATGCCGACGAGGAAGCCGGCTGCCGTGATGCCGTCCCCCAGGTCTGTCATCCGCAGTTTCTCTTCGATCTTTGCGCGGACTGCCGCGATGAGCTCGGCGGCCTTTTCTTTTGAGATGCCGAGTTCTTCCGCGACCTCTTCTTCATTCCGGTTTTCCTGATAGACCAGGACGGCCGTCCTCTGTTCTTCTTCGCTCATGCCCCTCATGATCACGGCTGCGTCCATCCCGGTCGGGACGGATATGAGACCGCTGATCTTTTCACGCGCGATGTCTGTGAGTACATCTGCCGTGAGGGAGGAAGGGTCTCTGTCATAGATCTGCTGTCCTTCTTCGTAGATCCGGGACATGATATCCTGCTTCAGCGCTTTGTCGCTGAGGCTGACGTCCAGCAGGACCTTGATCCTGTACTGGTAGATGTCGGAGAATAATTCACTGTACGGTTTCATATGCTTTCCTTCTTTCTGCAGCCGGTATGATGCTGTTAAATGCGCATACTGCCGCAGTCCCTGGGATGATCCGGAAATGCGGCAGATGCGTCTGCTGATCCGCATGCAGTACTGCCTGCGGCGGTTGGTGCGGGGATCCGGCTGAAACAGAGCATGAAGAAGTCTGTATCTGGGGGACAAAACAACCAGGCTGTTCTGTTCAGGCCGGCCCGCTTAGTGTGAGTTGATGATCAGGCCTAATTCTTTTCGTGCATAATTATACGGAAAAAAGAAACTGCTTTGATCGTTTTCATTGTAAAACAATATCCATGCTTTATGCGTGCCGCGCAATATATAAAGGTATATACAAAATGTATACATACAGCTCTGAAACTGTAATTTCGGTGCGGGAATGCGGATTATTCCGCACTTTTGCGGGAAGCTCTGTTAAACTGTTGATAGCGGGCTGATCACAGAACAGCCCAACAGACCTTTTTACCAAAGTAAATACGGATAACGGAAATATCGAATAACAGGGGTGCAGTATGAAAAACAGACATATTTTTGTATTGATCGCGATGTGCGGGCTTGCGGCTGCTTCCATCGGCGTAACGGTCAACTGCTGCGGCGTCTTCTACGCGCCGGTCGCGGAAGACCTCGGCGTCGGCAGGGGCAATGTCGCGATGATGGTGACGATCACATCGATCATGGCTTCGATCGTCGCTATGGGCATACCGAAGCTTCTGACGGAAAAGACGCTGAAGCCGATCATTATTATCGCCGTTGCGCTTCTGGCAGGCGCGACCTACGCGATCTCGCTGTGCGGCAGTCTGACGCTGATCTACATCCTGTCCGTGATCAGGGGTATCGGCGACGGTATGATCAACTTCGTGCTGATCACGATGATCGTCAATTACTGGTTCTACGCAAAAAGAGGCGTATTCACAAGCGTCGTCATGGCCTTTTCCGGCGTACCCGGCGTGCTGCTGTCACCGGTCTTCTCGAATGTGATCAGCACTTCCGGCTGGAGGACAGGCTTTGTATGGGCTGCCGTTGCCACGCTCGTGTGCTGCCTTCCTGCGATCGTGCTTCCTTTCAGCATCCGCCCGGAGGCTTCCGGCCTGAAACCCTACGGCTATGACGAATACATGGCGGCGAGAAAAGAAGGCCTGACGATGGTCATCAGCGATTCCTCCGCACGCTTCAATTACTTCAATCCGAAGTTCCTGCTGGCGCTGATCATCTGCATCTGCATCAGTATCATCGCGGCTGTGCCCCAGCATCTGCCGGGTTATGCGGTATCCCTGGGGAAGAGTGCTTCCGTCGGTGCGATGATGCTGTCGGTCTCGATGGCGTGCAATATCGGCTCCAAGCTCCTGTTCGGCGTCCTGAATGACCGGATCGGCGCATACAAAACGGTCTATGTGATGGCGTTCCTCAATATCGCCGGCATCCTCCTGCTCCTGTTCGTGCCGAATATCTTCGGCCTGTACGCGGGCGCGGGACTTCTCGCTTTCGCATTCTCGATCGCGGCTGTCGGCATGGCAATGCTGTCGGGCTACCTGTTCGGCATGGAACTGTACGCTTCCGCATACCCTGTCATCAGCTTCGTGGGAGGCATCGCCAATGCGCTGGCGGTAACGTTCGTAGGCACCCTGTATGATATGACAGGCACATATACAGTCAATTTCTGGCTTGCGCTGGCATGCCAGATCGTACTCCTCCTTTCGCTCATGGCAGCTGTTGCCATCCGAAGGAAAGAACGTCATACCGGTATCGAGGGTGAATGATGAACTATCACTTCTTTGCGGTCCTTTCCCGCATGAAATATATCGAGCGCTGGGCCCTGATGCGCAGCTCCAGGCCGGAGAACCTCAGCGAACATTCCCTGGAGACGGCGATGATCGCACATGCCCTGTGCCTGATCGGCAATGTCCGCTACGGGAAAGACCTGGACTGTGAAAAAGCAGCCCTGATCGGCATGTACCACGACGCTTCGGAGATCATCACCGGTGATATGCCGACGCCTGTAAAGTATTACAGCGATGAGATCCGCAGCGCCTACAGACAGGTGGAAGCGATCGCGGAGAACCGGCTTCTCGACCATCTGCCGGATGATCTCAGGCCGTATTATCACGAGATCCTGAAGAACGATGACGAACAGCTTTACCGGTATGTCAAGGCCGCCGACAAGCTTTCCGCCCTGATCAAATGCATCGAGGAAAGAAGCGCCGGGAGCACGGAATTCAAGGAGGCGTACAAAAGCACGCTCGCATCCCTGGAAAAGATGAAGGCGGATGTACCCGAGATCGAAGACTTCATGAAGGACTTCCTGGACGGTTACGGGAAGACCCTGGACGAACTGCTGACAAAATGACGATGCCATGCATCGTCTTTTTATTGCGTATTGCTTAAGCGCTTACATTCTGCTATGATGGAAACTGAAAAGAGGAAATGAGTTTCCATGGATAATTACGGACTGATCATACAGGAAGCGACCAGGCAGTTCCAGGTCAAAGGGCTGAAGTTCACAATGGATGATATCGCAAAGGAGATGCATATCGCCAAAAAGACGATCTATCAGTCCTTTTCGTCGAAAGAGGAACTGATGATGGCGATGCTTGACACCGGATTTAAGGTGATCCACGAAAGGAAGAGGGAGATCCTGGATTCGGACCTTCCCCTGACGGAAAAACTCGCGGCGGTCATGATCGCGATGCCGGACCAGTATGACATTCTTGACTTCCGGAAGCTGAGCGGCCTGCCGCAGAGCTATCCGACAGTCAGCGAACACCTGAAGGCGCATCTCGAAAGCGACTGGGAGCCTGTCATCGAACTGATGGAGGAGGGTATCCGCACCGGTCAGCTGCGGGAGATATCCATACCGATCGTCCGGCTGATGTTCACCGCATCCGTGGAAGCGTTCCTGTCGTCAGATACCCTGACAGAAGAAAAGATCGGTTACTCCGAAGCGCTGGATGAACTGATCGGCATTATCATGAAAGGAATTGTGAAATGAAAGAGATTCGAATCAATGACTGCTGGGAGTTCGTGCCCGCCTGGAGCGAAGGGTTCCTGCAGGGCGAAGTGAAGGGGGAAGCAGTCCGGCTGCCGCACAATGTGAAGGATATGCCCCTGCATTATGCGGATCCGCAGGATTACCAGATGGTCTGCGGCTACCGCAGGAAACTGGTCTTCGATCCGGCGGAAAAGGACAGGAGGCATTTTGTCCGCTTTGACGCTGCCGCGCATATTGCCGAAGTGTGGTTCAACGGGGAGAGGCTCGGCGAACACAGGAACGGCTATACCGCGTTCACGTTCGAGGTTACGGACCTGGTCGCTTGGGAGGGTGAAAACGTGCTCGCTGTCCGGCTGGATACGACCGAGAACAGCAGCGTTCCCCCGTTCGGCTTTGTGATCGACTACCTGACATACGGCGGCATCTACCGCGATGTATGGCAGATGAGCGCGCCGCAGTCGTATATCCGCGACGTGTTCGTCAGGACGCCGTCGCTGCAGACCGTGGAAGCGGATATCGAGACCGAAGGCGGGTCCGGCATGCTGGAGATGCGCATCCTCGACGGGGAGGAAGAGATCTGCCGCCGGTATACGAAAGCTGACGCATCCGGGACAACGTCCCTGCGCTTCGATGCGGAAGATGTGCAGCCCTGGGAAGTGCATAACGGGAAACTGTATGTGCTGGAAGTCCGGATGGGGGATGACGTG
This sequence comes from Solobacterium sp., assembly GCA_024698805.1. Classification (GTDB taxonomy): domain Bacteria; phylum Bacillota_I; class Bacilli_A; order Erysipelotrichales; family Erysipelotrichaceae; genus Bulleidia. Next base: position 38,712 of record JAILQT010000111.1, on the reverse strand, counting down.
AAGCGCGTCACGTTCGGTTTCCGGACGATTCGCATCGAAAAGAACAGGCTGCTGATCAATGAAAAGGAAGTCTTCCTGCGGGGACTGAACCGGCACCAGTGCTTCCCGTACATCGGCTATGCGGCACCGGAGTCGCTGCAGCGGGAAGACGCGCGCATCCTGGATGAGGAGCTGCATGTGAATGCGGTGCGCACCTCGCATTACCCGCAGAGCCATTACTTCCTCGATGAATGCGACAGGAGGGGGCTCCTCGTATTTACGGAGATACCCGGCTGGCAGCACCTGGGTGACAGTGCCTGGAAAGAACAGGCTGTCATTAATACAAGGGAGATGGTCAGGGAATACCGGAACCATCCGTCGATCATCCTCTGGGGCGTAAGGATCAATGAATCCATCGATGACGATGAGCTGTATGAAAAGACGAACGCCGCAGCGCATGAACTGGATCCGTCCAGACCGACGAGCGGCGTAAGGTACCTGGAGAAATCGTCTTTGCTGGAAGATGTATATGCATACAATGACTTCTCGCACTCCGGCGCCAACGCAGGCTGCAGGAAAAAGAAAGACGTTACGCCGGATATGGAAAAGCCGCTGCTGATCAGCGAAGCGAACGGGCATATGTTCCCGACGAAATCGTTCGACCACTGGGAAAAGCGCCAGGAACATGCGCTCCGGCATGCACGTGTGCTGGACGCCGCGATGGCGGACGGCGAACATATCGGCTGTTTCCAGTGGTGCATGTTTGATTACCAGACGCACAAGGACTTCGGCTCGGGAGACAGGGTCTGTTATCACGGCGTCATGGACCAGTTCCGCAATCCCAAGCTTGCGGCAGCCCTGTATGCATCGCAGACAGACGGCGAGCCGGTGCTGGAGATCGGTTCCCCGATGGATATCGGCGACTATCCCGGCGGCCATGTCGATGCGGTCTACGCATTCACGAATGCGGATGAGATCCGGCTGTACAAGAACGAAGATTACGTCGCTTCCTTCACGGCGAAGGGCTGGAAGGGACTGGAACACGGACCGGTGCTGATCGATGATACGATCGGCTGCCTGCTCGAAACGAAAGAAGGTTTTGAACCGAAGAAAGCAAAGCTCGTGCATGACGCGCTGGCTGCCGCAGGCAAATACGGCATCACGAACCTGCCGGTCAAAAACATGGCGCAGCTCGCCTGGTGCATGGCGCATTACGGCATGAAATATGAAGAAGGCGTCGAGCTGTACGGGAAATATGTCGGCAGCTGGGGCGGCGGCAGCACGGAATGGCGCTTTGAGGCTGTCAAGGACGGCGTGCCGGTCAAATCTGTCACGAAATCACCGCGGACGAAGCTTCATCTTGAAGTGAAGCCGTCCTGTACGCAGCTTGCGGAAAGCGATGCGTATGACATGGCAGCCGTCCGCATCCGCATCGTCGACGAGCTCGGCAATATCGCCAGCTACGCTCAGGTCCCGGTCCTGTTAGCGGCCGAAGGGGACATCGAACTTGCAGGAACAGCTGCCGTGACTGCGGAAGGCGGCATGTGCGGCACCTATATCAGGACAAAGGAAAACGGAAAGGAAGGAACTCTGACTGTCCGTGCGCAGGGCATGGAGGATCAGGAGATCGTATTTACGATACATAAGGGGTAAGATATGAAATTCACCAGAAAACAGACAGCCGCATACGGCCTCGGCGCCGTCGGCAAGGACATGGTCTATGCGCTCTCCGCATCATTCGTCATGTATTTTTATCAGGATATCCTCGGACTGCCTGCGACATTCGTCGGTTCGATCCTGATGATCGCAAGGATCTTCGACGCAGCGAACGACCCGTTCATGGGCGTCCTCGTTGCCAAAACAAATACCAAATGGGGAAGGTTCAGACCCTGGCTGCTCTCCGGCACGGTCCTGAACGCCTTCGTCCTCTTCGCGCTGTTCAAGGCGCCGAACCTGCAGTCCACGGGACTGATGGCCTACTTCGCCGTTATCTATATCCTCTGGGGCGTGACCTATACGATGATGGATATCCCGTACTGGTCCATGATCCCGGCAGTTACGGATACGCCGAAAGAGCGTGAGAGCCTCACGGTCGTCGGCCGTACATGCGCCGGCGTAGGCAACGCCCTGATCACGATCGGGACGATGCTGGCAGTCAAATTCCTCGGCGGCGGAAACGAAAGGACAGGCTTCATGTGGTTTGCCCTGATCATCTCCGTGCTCTTCATCATCACCGAGGCTGTCCTCTGCAAGGTGATCGACGAAAAGCCCGCAACGGACAAGATGGAGACGACATCGGTCAAAGAGATGTTCCGTTCCCTGTTCGCCAATGACCAGGCAATGGTCACGGTCGCGACGATCATCCTGATCAACATGGCCCTGTATATCACATCCAACCTGATCATCTACTTCTTCAAATATGACTTCTCCCAGTCGCTCGCCGACCCGACGAAATGGCAGGAGACCTATACGCTGTTCACAAGTGTCGGCGGTGCTTCGCAGATCCTCGGCATGATGCTGCTGTACCCGCTGCTCAGGAAGTTCCTCAGCAACGATAAGATCTTTAAATTATGCGTATGCTCCGCGATCGCAGGCTATGCGATCCTCCTCTGCGCCTGCCTGTTCGGCCTGGCAAACAGCCTTGTCGTCCTGCTGATCCCGGGCGTCCTTGTCTTCCTGTCCAACGGTATCCTGACAGTCCTTACAACGGTCTTCCTGACGTCGTCCGTCGACTACGGCGAACTGAAGAGCGGACACAGGGAAGAGTCTGTCATCTTCTCAATGCAGACATTCGTCGTCAAGGCAGCTTCCGGCGTTGCCGTATTCCTCACGGGTATCGGCATGGATATGATCGGCCTCAAGGGCAACAGCGAGTCAACAGGCGAGATCGTCAAACAGTCCGCTTCCACGCTGACAGGCCTGCGCTTCCTGATGACGCTGATCCCGATCGCAGGACTCATACTCGCATTCTTTGTCTTCATCCGCCATTTCATCCTGACCGATGAGAAGGCCAACGAGATCGCCCTCGAGCTGAAGCAGAGAAAGGGTACTGCCGATGAAGCTGAAGTATAGGATCCACACCGGTTCTCTCAACATGCCGTTCGCTTCCGAATGCGAATGGGAAAAAGATATACCGCTTCATATCGTACATGATCTTCCCGAGGGGAGGATCCGGTCCGTGACCGCATCTCTGCAGGTGCGGACCACCGGCAATGAGAAGCTGTTCATGAACGGTTTCCAGACCTGGACAGTCAGCAGGGAACGTGCCCGCAACAACAGGCAGAGGGGCCTGAACGGGCTTCCCAGGGCTGTCATCGACCGTTTCAGCCTCGACCGGTACGGGGATTACCATTTTGTTGAATATCCGTATACCAGGGGATTCTCGCACGGCTTCAGCTACTGTTATTTCCGCAGGGGGCATCATTACAGGCTGTTTGCGTCCCTGGACGAGGAGCCCGGCTATACGATCTTCCGTTATGATTTCGCCAAAGCGCAGCTCACACTCGAACGCGATGCGGCAGGCGTGCGCGCGGCAGAAGGCTTCCATGCCTTCGACCTGTTTTACACCGAGGGCTCCGCAGAGCAGGTGTTTGATGCATGGTTCCGGGCAATGGGGATCACACCCCTGACGGACAGGCAGCTGTTCGGCTATTCCTCCTGGTACAACCGCTATCAGAATATCGATGAAGCGGCCATACGCAGCGACCTGGAAGGATGCGCGAAGATCTTCAAAAAGGGCGATCTCTTCCAGATCGACGACGGCTGGGAACCGTATGTAGGGGACTGGCTGGAACCGGATGCAGTGAAGTTCCCGGGCGGGATGAAGGCGATGGTCGATGAGATCCATGCAAAGGGATTCAAAGCGGGACTGTGGCTGGCTCCGTTCGTCGCTGAAGAAAGATCCGCCCTGTACCGCGATCACCAGGACTGGTTCCTGAAGGTGAACGGCGAAAACTGGAAGGACGGTTGCAACTGGTCGGGCTACTATTCCCTGGATATCGATCATCCCGAAGTGCTGGCTTATCTGGAGGATGTATTCACCAGGGTAAAGGATGAATGGGGCTTCGACCTTGTCAAACTGGATTTCCTCTACGCAGCCGCCCCTTTCGGGAACGAGAGGGAAAGCCGCTCCGGCAGGATGATCCGGGCGATGAAGATGATCCGCAAATGGTGCGGGGACATGAAGATCCTCGGCTGCGGCGTCCCGTTCATGAGCGCGTTCGGCCTGGTCGAATACTGCCGCATATCCTGCGACGTTTCCCTGGACTGGAATGACAGGCCGCACATGAGCGTCGTGCACAGGGAACGCCCGTCCACAAGGAATGCGGTCACGAATATCATCAACAGGGCCGGCGTCAACGGCAGGGCGTTCATCAGCGACCCGGACGTATTCTTCCTGCGCAGTGAGAATATCAGCCTGACGCCGGAAGAGAAAGACGATCTTGCGTTATTGGATGCGCTGTATAAAGGCGTGTTCCTGACGTCGGACGATCCGAACAACTATACGGATGAGATGAAGAGGAAATACGCGGAATTCCGTTATATCGCCGAAAATGCCCGCGAAGTCGTATTTGACAGGGACAATGGTCTGCATGTCACATATATGCTTGACGGAAAGCATTACAGAAAGAGGCTGTTCGCAAGGAGATTCCGCTGATCCGGCTATTATATCCCATGCAAAAATGACAGTTGTAATGATATAATTAACACAGGTGCAGAACTCTGCGTATAAAAGGAGAATATCATTCATGAAAACTTACATCGGTATCGATCTCGGCGGAACAAACGTAAGAGTTGCCAAGATCTCTGAAGACGGCGAGATCCTCGCACAGGTCAAGGGACCTTCCTACGGTACAGAAGGACCGGAAAAGGTCATGGGAAACCTCAAGTCAATGGTACGTGAGATCCCCGGATGGAAAGACTGCTCAGGCATGGGCGTCGGCGTCCCGGGCCCCGTCAACACGGCTGCAGGCACAATGGTCCTTTCCACGAACCTCCCCGGTTTTGCCGGATATCCGTTTGCGGATGAACTGTCCAAAGAATTCGGCATGCCCGCTTTCCTGGATAACGACGCAAATGTAGCAGGTCTTGCGGAAGCACTCGTCGGTGCAGGCAAAGGCCTTACAACAGTATTCTATGTAACGATCTCAACAGGCATCGGCGGCGTCCTCGTCGTTGACGGCAAGACTGTCTCCGGCAAGCACGGTTTCGGCGGCGAGATCGCGAACATCATCATCGACAGGGACCGCGAGCAGGTAAACTACCTGAACGTCGGTGCAATCGAAAATGAAGCAAGCGGCACAGCGATCACAAGGAAGGGAAGAGAAGCTTTCCCGGACAAGAACATCCAGCACGCAGGCAATGTATTCGATCTGGCGGATGCAGGCGATGAAAAAGCGATCGCCATCATCAAGGGAATGGAAAAGGATCTCGGCCAGCTCTTCGCAACGATCGCATGCGTATGCGACCCTGACATGTTCATCCTCGGCGGCGGCATGATGAAATCCGCTGACAAGTTCCTCGCAGGCGTGATCGAGCAGTACAAGGCAATGTCGCATACAGCCGTTCACGACACACCGTTCGTGATCGCAGGACTCGATGAGCCCGGTATCGTCGGTGCAGCCATGTTACCGGTATCAAAAGGTATCTGACAGACCGGCACAGAAGCATTCATGAAGCAGCAGAAAGGAAAACCTCCTCTGCTGTTTTTTTATGAAATTTCAGGACTTTGTCTCAAACATGTGAATATATAAGTACATGGAGGACAAGAGGAAAATGCGGTTCCAAATAGGATTGTCAAAAAATGCGTATGGCATAATCGCGGGTTCTATGCGATAATGAGACCATAAAATATGACATCGGGATATTATGCACGCCTCCTTAAACAATGTGCACTTCCCTGCAGATTATATCTTTCCATGTTTCAGGAGGTAATCATGAATAAAACGAACCGCGAATATAAATCCAGACTCTTCTCCAAGTACTTCAGCGATCCCGCAAACAGGAAGCATCTTCTTTCCCTGTACAACGCTGTAAACCATACAACATATACAGATGAAAAGAAGATCCGTATCAATACGATCCGGACCGTCCTGTATCACGGCTTCCACAATGACCTCTCCTTTCTGTTCGGGTCCACGATGAACCTCTATGAGCACCAGAGCACGGTATCACAGAACATGCCTTTCAGGGACCTGCTGTATAGCTCACATGTATACGGACCGTATGCAGAGAAGCACAGGCGGCAGATATACGGCAGTGCACTGCTGAGGATACCCAGACCGCAGTACTGCGTATTCTATAACGGGCAGCAGGATATGCCGGAGATATGGGAGAGCAGGCTGAGCGAAGCCTATGAAAGTGCAGGGGATGTGACTGCAGAGATCGTCGTCACGCATTTCAATATCAACTGGGGGAAAGGATACAGGATACTGGAAGACTGTCCTGCACTGAAGGGATATGCGTGGTTCGTGGAAAGGACGCGGGTAAAGATGAAAGACGGGAAGACTTCGGAAGAAGCAGTCAGGGAGGCAATCCTAGAGATGCCGGACGAATATGAAATAAAAGAGTATTTGAAAAAGCTGAAGGAGGAACAAATGTTAAGCCTGTTTGAAGAATTTGATGACGAAGCTTATATAGCAGCAGTGCGTGAAGACGGAAGAAATGAAGGAAGAGCAGAGGGAAAAGAAGAAGGAAGGAGTGAAGAAAGAAATAAGTATATCCACAGGATCTGCCGTATGTTCACCAGTGAGGGAATGCCTGCATCAGCTGCAGCCGCAAGGACCGCACAGCTGCTGGGACTGCAAATCAGTGATGTGAACCAGGTGCTGGGAAACATCCCAAATGCATAAATAGAAATGCCTGCAGGAATATCCGCAGGCATTTGCATTGTCATCAGATTGTATAAGGTGTGGATCTGTGTAAGTCAATCGTGCGCGTACAGCCCGGTGCGGCTTTACGAGATGTTCATTCCCTGTTGTCTGTCCGGGCGCAGTCCGTACAGGATAAATCTGCCCTGTTGTATTCCTCTGTGAAGGAATGCAGTGTGCCCTTTGTTTTATAGCCCGGGAAGGAATCGAGCTGCACCGCATGAAGGGCCCGGAAGATATTGTCTTCGATCTCCGGATTCTCTTTTTTCAGTTCGCTGACAAGTTCCTTGACACGGGTGCGCGCCGACCCGTCTTTTTCGGCAGTCACGGGGCATGCACACCGGATGAACGAAAGATCGTTCAGACTGCACCAGTCATTGACTGCTTCCTCTTTGATCCGGTACATCGGCCTGATCAGGGACATGCCTTCATGGTTCTCGCTGATGCATTTCGGGATCATCGTCTCCAGCTTGCTGGAATAGAACATGGACATCAGCACAGTCTCGACAGCGTCATTGAGGTGATGGCCTAAAGCGATCTTATTGCAGGACAGCTCCTGCGCCTTACCGTACAGGCATCCCCTGCGCATGCGGGAGCACAGAAAGCATCTTTTGTTTCCGGCTGTGCCGATAATGTCAAATATATCCGAACGGAACATCTGTATCGGGATCTCCAGACGCGATGCGTTGTCCAGGACCAGCTGCTTCGTCTCTTCCGTATATCCCGGATCCATGCACAGGTATACGGGCTCGTATTCGATCCCGCTCATTTTCCTGTGAAGCTGGAACAGCTTAGCCATAAGGAAAGAATCCTTTCCCCCGGATATGCATACGGCGATCCTGTCGCCGTTTTCGATCAGTTCATACTGCCTGACCGCTTCCAGGAAAGGGGCCCAGATATACTTGCGGAACTGTTTCTGAATACTGCTTTCTGCAGCCTGTGCCGGTGTCAGTACCCGGCTCATGCGCTTTCCCGGATGATCACCCGGAGTGCTTCCTCCAGGGCGTCTTTGATCATCGAAAGCTCCATAGAAGGTCTGGAACCTGCCATTTCCGGCGTGCAGGGCACATGGATAAAACCGCTGACCGCATGCGGGTATCCCTGCCTGCAGGCATACAGCGTCTTATAGAGCACATGGTTGCATAGATACGTGCCGGCAGTATTGGAGATCTCTGCAGGTATACCCTTCGCATCAAGCGCTTCTTTGATCTTCCGCACGGGGATCGTCGCGAAGATGCCGTCGGGTCCGTCCGCTGCGATCTTCTGATCCTGCGGCGTGTTGCCGCCGTTGTCAGCGATGCGGTAATCGTCGCAGTTGATTCCGATCCTTTCGATCGATACTGCTTTCCTGCCCCCTGCAAGGCCGACGGAAACGACAGCGTCCGGCCGCTCCGATTCCAGGACCTCGAGGACCATGTCGGAAGCTTTGCCCATCACGACGGGAAGCAGTTTCTTAATGATCCGGACGCCTTCGAACTCATCATCCAGCAGCTTTACTGCCTCCCATGACGGGTTGACCGTATCCTCCCCGAAAGGCTCGAATCCTGTCACAAGGATCGTCTTCATCATTTCTTTCCTGTATGGGCGCTGATCATCTCATTGATCTTTCCGATCAGGTCAGCTTCGGCGATATTCGCCTTTTTGCTGGCATCTTTGATCGTCATGCCCTTTACCAGCATGCGGCCCATGGGCGACTTCAGCACTTTCAGCTTGTCGCTGAGTTTGACTGCTTCATCTACAAGCCACGGATATGCATCCGCAAGGTCTGTCAGTTTCGTTGTTGCATCGATCTTCAGTTCTTTCATTTCTGTTACCTCACTCTATACTCTTAAGAGCCACTGCAGGCTCGATATGATCCAGTGTCAGATCCATCACGATATTGACCAGCAGCGCAAACAGCACCGTCAGGCCGGCACCGAGCACATAACTGAATGTATGCAGGGACACAGCCAGATACATGGACGGGATGTTCAGGATCGAAGTCAGCGCCTGCGAGAACAGCCATCCGAGCGGGACGCCGAGCGCGATGCCGATCACTGTCAGGATCATCGTCTCCCTGTCGATATAGGAATGCACCTCGCGGTCGTAGAGGCCGAGCACCTTGATCGTCGCGATCTCGCGTTCCCTTTCCGAGATATTCGTCGCTGACAGAGTAAACAATACCACAAATGCCAGTGCTGCGGACATTGCGATGATTATATACACGACGACGTTGATCATCCGGAACGCATCGGAGAACTGGTCCTGTATCTGCTTCGTGCACATCGTTGAGATGATGTTTTTGTCTTTTTTCAGCTTCTGCGCGAAAGCGATCGGATCTGTCCCATCGGCCGTACGGATCAGGAACCCGTTCCACGAAAGATCCTCAAAGTATTCGTGATACGTCTTTTCCGTCATGTATATATAGTTGCCCAGATAGTTCCGGACAAGCACGTCTGCACGGATATCCGCTTTGGAAAGATCCGGCTGCTGGACACGGACAATTTCCCCGGCTTTAAAATGCAGTACATTGGCAGCGTTCTGCGTGATATATACTTTCCCGTCCTCCGCATGCAGTTCTTCATCACCCAGATCATACAGGTGCACGAATCCCGGGAAGTGCTGCGGATCGCGGATGACGATCATCTGGATGCCCTCTTCCCTGCCGCCGTGCTCCAGGCGCACGTTCGTGACCATGATCTCCGTCATGTCCTCCGCTTCGGCATCATTTTCGAGAAGTGTGCGCACTTCATCCATCTCATCGGCATCCGCCGCAGCCATGACATCGTATACGGTCGTCATTTCATACTGCCGCGGCATCAGGTCACGGACGGAGTCACGGATCGCGTATCCGAACAACAGCAGCGACATACAGCCGGCAATGCCGAATATCGTCATGAACATCCTCTTTTTGTAGCGGAAGATGTTCCTGGCAGTGACCTTGTTCAGGAAGGACAGCTTCGTCCAGATGAAAGGGATCTTTTCCAGCAATGTCTTGGAACCTGCCCGCGGCGCTTTCGGGCGCATCAAAGCGGCAGGCACCTGCTTCAGTTCGTTCCTGCAGGCCATGATGACAGCTGCCAGGATCCCCAGCAGGAACAGTGCCGGTCCGAGCACGCCGTACGCGGGAATGAAATACACGTCATAGTCCGGTATCAGATACATGATCCGGAAGAATGTGCATATGAACATCGGCAGCGCGATGAATGCCATCAGCGTGCCGAGAACGGATCCGATCACTGCGGCGGACAGGCTGAAGAGGATGTATTTCCTCATGATCTGCGTATTCCTGTAGCCGATGGACTTATAGGTGCCGATCAGGCCCCTTTCCTCTTCGACCATTCGCGTCACCGCCGTAAGCGAGATCAGGATCGCAACGATGAAGAAGATGACCGGGAAAACAGTGCCGATCGACTCGATCGCACCTGCGTCGCTCTGGGCATTCGCAAAGCCGCCCAGGCTCGTCCTGTCCTGCACATACCATACGGCATCCTTGATATCCGCCAGTTCATCCCTGGCATCCTGTATCTTTTCTTCCGCTTCCGCCTTGCCGTCGTAATACTCTTCCCAGCCGTCGTCGATCTCCTGTCTCGCGTCATCCAGCTCTTCCCTGGCATCGGCGATCTCCTGTTCGGCATCATCCAGTTCCGCTTTGGCATCGGCGATCTCCTGTTCGGCTTCGGCGATCTTATCTTCGGCTTCCTTCTTCTTATCATCCAGCTCCTGCTGGCCGTCAGCCAGTTCCTGCTGGCCGTCCTTTACTTCCTGTTCGGCATCCTGCAGCTCCTGACCGGCTTTTTCCAGCTTTTCCGCATTCGCATCGATCTCATCCTGCGCTTCCTTAAAAGCCAGCAGCGCCTCTTTCTCCTTTTCCGCCAGAAGCGTGACCTGGTCGTCGATCCACCGTTTCGTGCCTTTGCCTTTGCCGAGGCCTGCCGCGGCTGCGGGGACCATATCCAGCGAAGCGGACATTGTCTCAAGCTGCGTCTTCTGCGCCAGGGCTGCGTCCGCTTCCTCCTGCATGCCGTATGCCGTATAACCTTCATAAGCCTGCTCGAGCTGCGCGCACATGCCGGCGATCCCTGTCTGTATACCGGTGATATCCTGCTGCAGTGCGAGTGCTTCCTTCGCGCCCATTTTTGCGGCGGTCTCTGCGGGGATCGCTTTTTCTTCCCCGTACTGCGTCAGGGCTTTGTAATATGCTTCTTCGTATGCGGACTCATAGACGTCGAACGATGCGGGAAGGCCCATCTGCAGCTGCTGGAGCGCTTCGTGGAACTGCAGCTTCGCACCTTCCGCCTGTGAGATCCCTTCCGCCGCCTGTTTCAGGGCTTCGTTGAGCCGGATCCTTGCATCGGCGAATTCCTTCTCTGTCTCTTTCTTTTTCTGATCAAGCTTCTTCTGTCCGTCCTGCAGTTCTTTCCTGCCGTTTTCCAGTTCCCTGCGGCCTTTGTCGATCTCATCCTGCGCGTCTTTCAGCTTCTGCCGGTTCTCATCGATCGTTTCCTGCGCATCGCGGATCTCACGGTCGGCCTCTTCTTTTTTATCATTCAGTTCTTTTTCGGCATCGTCCAGTTCCTGTTTCCCGTCTTTCCATTCTTTTTCGGCGTCTTCCAGTTCCTGCCTGCCGTCTTCCCATTCCTTTTCGGCATCGTTCAGTTCTTTTTCGGCATCCGCAAGTTCCTCTTCCGCTTCCGCTTCGGCATCGTCGATCTTCTGCTGTGCCTCGTCTTTGACTTCGTCTGTCCTTGCCTGCTCGCGTTCCGGCTTGATCACCTTTTCCAGCTCTGCTTTGTATTCACGGACATGCGTTCTGTATTCATCGCTGAAGGTATGCAGTTCTTCTGCGCCCTTTACGGTCACTGCAGCCGCGGTATAGATATCGGCGGACACCGCATCCCGGACTACATATACCGTATTGTTGCCGTTGAAAGCCGTCCTGTACGAGACGGCGCCGTAGGGATTGTTGATATCCCGCACATCGGTCACGATGCCTGTGATCTGCAGCGAGACCGCAGCGAAGTCTTCGTCGCTGAAAGTGATCACGTCCGTGATCTTTGCGCCGGTATCGTGTATGAACTTCTCGGTCACTGCCGCTTCATTCCTGTTTTCCGGCAGCCTGCCCTTCGTCACATACGGGATATCGATCTTCTGCGGCAGCGTCTCGATGAGGAAATCCGTCTGTTCCCCGTTCAGTCGGCATGTGACATCCTTGGCGAATATGCCTTCCGCCCGTTCGGTATCCTCCATGTCCTGCAGTACCTTTATGTCGTCTTCCGTGATGCCCAGTGTCGACTGGATATAGATATCATGGAGATTCTGCGCATCGAAAAAGACATCTGCGGATATACGCAGATCTTCGCAGGCTGCTTTGAGTCCGGAGAACATCATGACGCCGAGAAGCGTGATCATCACGATCGATAAAAACCGCTTGAACTGTTCCCGGACTGTCCGCAGGATATCCTTGTCAGCGGCCCTTCTTACCATTCAATATCCTCAATATCTGCAGGTGACGGGTTGGTCTTCTCCTCGATCACCTGGCCGCTCCGGAACCGGATGAGCCTGTCGGCCATCGGCGCAAGGGCGGTATTGTGTGTAATGATCAGGACGGTGATGCCGTCCCTGCGGCAAGTGTCCTGCAGGAGCTTCAGGACCTGCTTGCCGGTCGCGTAGTCGAGCGCGCCGGTAGGCTCGTCGCAGAGAAGGAGCTTCGGATTCTTCGCAACTGCCCTGGCGATGGAGACGCGCTGCTGTTCGCCGCCGGAAAGCTGGGAAGGGAAATTGTCCAGCCTGTCCCCGAGGCCGACGTTGACGAGCGTCTGTTTCGGATCAAGCGCGTTGGAACTGACCTGCGTTGCGAACTCCACATTCTCAAGCGCTGTCAGATTCGGCACCAGGTTGTAGAACTGGAATACAAAGCCGATGTCATGCCGTCTGTATGTGACAAGGTCCCTGTTGTTCAGCTTTACGATATCCCTGCCGTCGACGATGACGGAGCCGGACGTAGCCCTGTCCATCCCGCCGAGGATATTCAGCGCTGTTGTTTTCCCGGCGCCGCTTGAGCCGAGTATGACCGCAAGCTCGCCTTTTTCCACGTGAAAGGACGCATCCCTGAGTGCAAGGATGCTTGTTTCCCCCATAATGTATTCCTTGCGTACGTTTCTGAATTCTATATAGGACATATATATGCCTCTTACTTTCCGCGGAAGTAGCGGATCAGTATCTCCCTGATATAATGATACCTTCTTGCGTAGGTATTTTCGACACGAATCAATTCAAATCCGTGCTCATGGCATATGGATTCCTTCTTCCTGTCCCTTTTGCGGACATGTTCATCACCGATATGTTCCATGCCGTCCAGTTCGATCGCGAGCACGGGGAGCTGTACGCTTCCCTTCTTTTCGTACACCACGAAATCAAACCTTCCGCGGTAAAAATAGTCATCCCGGACAGGATCGTCCGCAAAGACATGCGCGACAGGCACTTCCCTGTGGACGATGAATCCCCGCCTGCTGCGGAAGGCATTCTCCAGCGCATGATTCAGGGTCGTCAGGAACGCTTCCTCGACCGACGTGCTGTACGGACGGATGCCCAGTGCCCGGGAAGAAGTTTTCTTTGAGGCGACGGCTGCCGTGCCCCTGGAGCGGATATACGCATAAAGGTCGTACAGGTCATCCTCCGTACATCCTGTATGCAGCCGTTCCAGCTGTCTGGCGCTGCCGATCAGGATCAGTCTTTTTTTCGCGCGGGAAACAGCCACATTGATCAGTTCGCTGTTGTTTTTCAGCCAGTCATACGTCGCCGGCGCCGTCCTGTCGCTGAGGGCGAGGGAGAAAACGACCGTATCCTTCTCATCCCCCTGGAACGCATGGACCGTGCCGCATTCCGTACGGCTGAAGCCGTTTACGTTCAGTACGTCCCGGATCATGTTCCTCTGCGCCGTGAACGGTGTGATGATGCCGATGTCATCCTGACCGTATCTGCGGACGCATTCGACGACCTCCTGCACTTCCGAAGGAGCCGTATTCTTTTCATAGGCCGGGTTCCTGTCCACGTCGATGAAGACGAGCGGGTCCTCCCCCGCTTCGGAAGAGATCAGCAGCCTGTCGCAGTAGTATTTGTGGTTATTGAAGCCGATGATCGCGGGATCGCAGCGGTAATGGAAGCGCAGCAGCACTTCATCGCTGACGGCGTCACATGCGAGGAACGTCTTGTATATCGAATTCTTTATGTAGTCATATTCTTCGCGGATGCCGTATTTCGTGCGCAGGACGGCATTGTCCTCTTCGCTCAGCAGGATGACCGGGCTCAGCTGCTGGGGATCCCCGACAAGCATCAGCCTTTTCCCCCGGATCACCGGGAGCAGGCTCATCGCCGTGCTGCACTGGCTCGCCTCATCGATGATCGCAAGATCAAAAGATGGCTGCGGCTGGCCGAGCCGGAAGGCGGAGACAGACGTCGTTGCGACGATCGGGAATACATTCAGGAAGAGTTCGAGATTCTCCTGTACGGACAGCCAGCGGTTGAAAACGGCCGTCCTGTCTTCGGTCTGTGCGCCCAGGATATCCCGGAGTTCCTTATACTGCGGCTGTGCCAGCCTGCGCATGCGGCGGATGCCGTCCATATACAGGTAATGAAGCAGTTCATCCGGATCCGTGCTCAGCAGCTTCCTTGCATTTTCCGGCGTATAGCTGTCCATCTGCGCAAGCTTCTCATTCAGGGCCGGCAGCTGGTCTGTCTGGAGCCGGATCTGGAAGTTCATCTGGTCGCTGCTTTCGAGCAGGGTCTCCAGCGTCTCCTTCTTCTCCCGGATCTCCACGAGCTTTTCGTATTCCTGCAGGTAGCGCGAAAGCTTTGCGGCATTCTCCTGCTTCGGCCGCGGCGGATACTTCACATCTTTCATGTTCCGGGCGATCCGGTACATGCGGCCGATCTCCTGCAGCATCTTTTCCGTTTCGATCCGGTTTCCGAGTCTTGCGGCAGGCATCAGGATCTCCTGTCCCTTCCACGTCAGGGACTTCAGCTTTGCGAATGCGGCATTGATCGGGTGGTTGTTGTTGGATGCCAGCAGGACCGTCCTGTTTGCGAACAGGCAGCTGATGAGCGTCGTGACGATCGTCTGCGTCTTTCCTGTCCCGGGCGGCCCCTGCACATAGGAAAGATCGCGCCGCAGGGCGTGGTTGACGGCGATCATCTGGTCCATGTTGATGCGGTCATCCGTACAGATCAGCGGCACAGCCTTATGCATGGCCGTGCTGTCGCAGAGGTCGCCGAAGAAAGCGCGGATGACCTGCGTCGGCTCACCGTTTTCCATCATCCGCATGATGCCGGCGTATTCCTTTCTGAGGTCGACAGGCATATCCCTGCCGATGGCGATGACATACGGCATGTCGTCGATCATCCATGCGCGGTTTCTTTCCATGATCAGGTCTTTGATGATCTCGGCATTCCGGGCAAAATCTTCCGTCAGGACCATATCCTCCTCGCTGAGGAACCTGCGGATGCTCTCCCTCCTGCCGTTCACAGTGAACTCCCTGCATACGACAGTCTGTGTCCCGGCTGCGAGCGTATGTTCTTCGACATTGAGATAGAGGGGTCTGTAGGCAAGCACATAGATGCCTTTCCTGTCATAGATGCTGAGCAGGTTCATGCCGAGCTCCTGCATGCGCAGACGGCCTGTTTCCAGGGAGCCTTTCATCTGGAAATCCCGGACGATCGCGTCGAACTGCTCATCGGACAGCCGGATCCGGCCGTTCTCAAAAACGGAATCATCCAGTTTCCGCACAAGCGCATAATCCGTCGTATACGGCGAGACGTCCAGCCTCGCGCAGGCAGCGTAATAATCCAGTATCCTGAGATTTGCGCCGAAGCGGAAGAAATCCGCATATTTCCCCGGGTCCAGCCGGATATCGTTCACCAGTTCTTCATTGACCGGGGCGATGGTCCCCTCGATGACAAAAGCGGACAGGATGCCGCCGGGATGCAGGTTCATCTCTGCAGTCAGATGCCGGACAATATGAAAACCCCGGCACCGGATCCGTTTGTTTACGGTATCGATGCCAAGCACTGCGATCCAGTATCTCGTCAGTTCACCGCGAAGATTGCGGTATTCGATACTGAGCCATTTCCCCTCATGAACTGCGCGGAATATCGAGGCTGCCGTCTCCCTGTTCATGTGTTTATTATATATGAAAAACAGCCCCGGACATGGTCAGGGGCCGTAATTTCTGCCTGCAGTTTTCTTAAGATCACTTCATGAAACTGAGCAGTGAGGACAGCAGTGCCGATCCGTCATCCGCTGCGGCTGCCTGCTGCTGGGGCTGTGCACCGCCGCCGAGGAACGCACCGAGCAGGCTGTTGAGTCCGGATGCGGGAGCCTGCTGCTGTGCCTGCTGCTGGCCGCCGCCGAACAGGGTCATCAGTTCGCCGACATCGAGACCGTCGCTCAGGTCGATGCCCTGCTTCTTGTTCTGCTGTGCCGTATTCGCTGTCGTTGTCGCAGCGGAGAGCGAGCTCAGCAGTGCGGGTGCGAAGGAACTCAGGACGCTGGATACTTCCTGTGTGCCGGAGCCTGTTGCGCCTGCGATCTGCGAAAGCATATTGGATGTATCGCCGCCGAAGATATGCTTAACGATCTTTTCACCGTCAGCTGTATCGGCTGTCTCGATCTGTTCCGCGACAGAGCGCTTGCTTGTGTGCTGCGTCAGGGCGCCGAGGAGCGAAGTCGCGCCGGACTGTGAGGAAGCGTTCTTTGTCATTGCTTTCATGATCAGCGGAAGCGCATAGGACATGATCGTCAGGATCTGCCTCGTGCTGAGTCCGGATTTCTTTGAAGCAGCGTTCAGTGAAGACTGCTGTGTAAGTGAGCTGGTAAGAAGGCCCAGTAAACTGTTGCTCATTATTTTCCTCCCTTGCCGCAATGCGGCATATCTACTGTTTATATTGTACACTTTTCCTCTCATCGGTCAAAAATATTATCATGCATGTATTTTTCTTTGAAATCTTAAGATTTATGCGGAAACATCAGATTTTTCTCCGGTTTTCGCAATTATTTTTCTGTTTTTGTCGGTATTTCTGATTTTTATATTGAATAATATACGTTTTTTTCTACAATTATGGAATAAAGGAGAAATCTTATGGAAAAACCGTTTGCGGATTTCGGATCAATGGTATTCAGTGAAAGCGAGATGGCGGACCGCCTTCCCCGCCCTGTTTACCAGTCCTGGAAAAAAACGATCGAAAATGAGAGCACGCTCGACAGGGTCACAGCCGACGCGATCGCGCATGCGATGAAACGATGGGCGATGGAAAAAGGCGCGACGCATTTCACGCACTGGTTCCAGCCCCTGACAGGCGGTACGGCGGAGAAGCACGATTCGTTCATCGAACCGAACGCCGACGGTGAACCGCTCTCCAGATTCTCCGGAAAGATGCTGATCAAGGGTGAACCGGATGCGTCCAGTTTTCCGAGCGGCGGCCTGCGCGCAACATTCGAGGCCAGGGGCTATACATACTGGGACGTAAGCAGCCCGGTATTCATCCGTGACAATGTCCTGTGCATCCCGACCGTCTTCGTATCCTACAACGGTGAAGCGCTGGACAAGAAGGAACCGCTGCTGAAATCCATCCGCGCGCTGAGCGAGGCGGCTACCAGGGTCGTCAACCTGTTCGGCGACAAGGACGTGAAGTCCTGCCGCATCTCTGTCGGTCTTGAACAGGAGTACTTCCTGATCGACAGGTCTTACTTTGACAGGCGTCCCGATCTCAGGATGTGCGGCCGCACGCTGTTCGGTGCACCTGCTGCGAAAGGACAGGAGCTGGACGACCATTATTTCGGCTCGATCCCCACGCGCGTTTCCGCGTTCATGAAGGATGTGAACAGTGAACTGTGGAAGCTCGGCATCTATGCGAAAACAGAACATAACGAAGCAGCGCCCGGACAGTTTGAACTTGCGCCTGTATTCTCGGAAGGAAACATCGCCGTTGACCAGAACCAGCTGACGATGGATATCCTGCGGAAGACAGCTGCGAAGCACGGACTCGCATGCCTGCTTCATGAGAAACCGTTCCAGGGCATCAACGGATCCGGCAAGCATAACAACTATTCGATCATGACCGACAGCGGCCAGAACCTGTTCTCCCCCGGCGACAAACCTGCCGAGAACATCCGTTTCCTGACATTCGTCTGCGCCTTCCTCAAAGCCGTGGATACCTATCCCGTGCTGCTGCGCATGAGCGCTTCCTGCGCCGGCAACGACCACCGTCTCGGTTCGAGCGAAGCGCCGCCTGCGATCATCTCCGTGTATATGGGAAGCTATATCGAGGATATCCTCTACAGCCTCTATCAGGATCATTCATCGCAGAAAGGCAAAACCGAAAAGAAAGAATTCAATCCCGTCAGCGGGCTGTCCTATATCCCGCACGACAACACGGACCGCAACAGGACTTCCCCTGTTGCCTTCACCGGCAATAAATTCGAGTTCAGGATGCCCGGCGCCTCGATGTCCGCCTCTTTCGTCAATACCGTGCTGAACGCGATCATGGCGCAGTCGCTCAATGAGATCGCCGACCAGCTCGAAGGCATCAAATACCTGCAGGAAGTGCGTGAGAAAGCACTCGATATCTGCCGCAATATCATCCACGAGCACAAACGCATCCTGTTCTCCGGCGACGGATACAGCGATGAATGGGTCAAGGAAGCCGAACGAAGGGGACTGCCCAATGTGCCCTCCTTCATTGAATCCGTTGCGGTATTCAATGATCCGAAAGTCATCGATCTCTTCACTTCCCTGAAGATCTTCACGAAGAAGGAACTGATCGCCAACCGGAGGATCCTTGAGGAGCAGTATACAAAGACACTGGATATCGAAGTCAGGACGATGCTTGACATGGCAAGACGCGATATCCTTCCCGCGATGACCGAAGAATACGGGGTCTATGCGGATATCCTCTCCAAAACAAAAAAAGCACCTGCCTACATCACAAGGCACTGTGCGGAAGTCGCCGAGCTGATGGAGGAGACCGATCGGAACATCAGCCTGCTGGAAGATGCCTGGCTGAAAGCCGGGGAAGAATCCACGGAATTCCTCACAGGCAAAAAGATCCGCGACGAAGTCACGGTAAGGATGCGCATCCTGCGCAAGAGCGCCGACAGGTTCGAAACGATCGCCAGCCGCAGGGTATGCACGCTGCCTTCGTATGAACAGATGCTGTTCAATATTTAAGGGAGATCCGCCGGATCTCCCTTTTTGTGTGTTATTCAGCTTTCCGGGCTGCTTCCGTGCCGGCGATGCGGCCGAATGTCGTTGTGATCGAGATGGAGGATCCGCTTGCGGGATATTCCTTATAGAGGAACTGGCTGTTCGCCACTTCGCCGCATGCGTACAGGTTCGGGATCGGGTTGCCTTCCGTGTCGAGGACTTCAGCCTTTTCGCTGATCAGCAGGCCGCCGATCGTACCGAGTGTTGCAGGCTTGACTTCTACCGCATAGAACGGTCCGGTCACGACAGGTGCCGTGTTGACTTTGCCGTATTCATCCGGTTCGCCGGATTCGACCGTCGCGTTGTATGTGTCGATCGTTGTCTGCAGTGCCTCTGCGTCGATCCCGGCGAGTCCGGCAAGCTCTTCGATCGTTTCTGCCTTGACGCCGCAGTTCGCAGCGACTGCCAGTTCGGCAAGACCGCTGAACATCTCGACGGAGGAGTCAATGATGAAGTATGTCTTCGATCCGTCCCTTCTCGCTTCGACGAGCTGCGTGCACATGATCGGATAGTCTGCGGATTCATTGCCGAAGCGGACACCCTTGCTTGTGACAGCCAGCGGGCCGAGCCAGCAGAGCATGTTGGAGCCTTCAAGATAGTGCTTTGTGACATCGATCATCTTGAAGCCGATGACGCCGCCGGTGTAGTTCGTCGCTGCGCCGACTGCTTCCGCCATCCTGATGCCGTCGCCCTTGTTGCCGGCGGATGAGAGCGCGAATGTGCCTGCGAGGTCAGGCGAATGCTCTTCCATCATCTCCTTGGAAAGGTCATAACCGCCTGTCGCGATGATGACTGCCTTCGCTTTGATCGTGTAGTTGTGTTCGTCGCTGACCGCTTTGACGCCTGTGACTGCGCCGTCTTCACTGATCAGTTCTGTTGCTTCTGTACCGAGCAGGATCTCGATGCCGATCTCTGCTGCCTTATCCTTCAGCGGGACGATGAAGTCAACGCCGTCTGTCGAAGCGCCTGCAGCTTCCGCATTGGATGCGTAGTGTGCCCTGAGCGCCGGTGAAGTGCCTGCTGTTCCGACTTCATCTGCGAAGATAACGCCCCATTCCTGCAGTTTGGCAACGGATTCGCCGGAGCCTTCCGCTGCGATCCTCAGCATATTCTCATCTGCGTTTCCTTCCGCCCTTTCCTGCCAGTATCTGACCATATCTTCGGGATCATTGTCCTGGTCGCCGTTGACCGGGGAGTTCGTCGCATAGAAGATGCCGCCGCTTTCGACGGTGCTGCCGCCGAGCCTGTCGAGCTTCTCAAGCAGAATGACTTTTCTGCCTGCTTCCGCTGCTGTGATCGCCGATACAAGACCGCCCTGGCCGCCGCCGATGACGACGATATCCGCCTCAAGCTCCTCGTCTGTCGCAGCAGGTTTTTCCGGCTTCGCATTGAATGCGGAGATATCGCCTGCCTGTTCAAGGGCTGCCTTTGCGGCAGCGCGTACGGCGAAGCTGGAGACCGTGCAGCCTGTGTACAGGTCAACATTGACCGACTGTGCATCGACGATGTCCTGCGGGAGCTTCTCGATCGCATTGTCAGAGATATACTTTGTTTCCTTTGAGTCTGTGACTGTAACGGAAAGGATCGATGTCTCATCGACTTCGACTTCCACAGTCACATTGTCATGGAAGCCCATTGCCGTGCCGGTATATGTACCGGGTGTCAGCGCAGCTGCCGTTTCTTCCGATGTCTCTTCGGGAGTTTCTTCAGGTGTTTCTCCGGAAGTCTCTTCCGAACCGGCTGAAGACGGCGCTGCTGAAGAACCTGCAGAGCCTGCAGGTGTGCTGCATGCGCTCAGAAAAAGAGCGAGCGCAAGCAGAAAACCGAATTTTCTTTTCATTATATGGAAATTCCCCCTTTAAGAGCAGTATAAGGTGTCAACCTGCTTTACACGCAAGGGGGATCATCCGCACAGCGCCTGCACGATGAAACGGATCCTGCCCGCATCACTGGCATAATTGGTGAATACGCAGTACGCGATCGCCTCGCCGCTGAGCCGGATCCCTTTATCTGCCGCATATGCGCGTATCCCTTCAAAATCCGCATAGAGGAGCCCGCCCCGGATATCCGCTTCGACGCAGCCTGCGATGCATGCGCCGGATACCCTGTGCAGGGCTTTTTCCGGTATCGTAAGCGATCTCCTGCGGGCGATCGAAGAGATCACGGAAAGACCGATCACACTGGTGTACCGGTCTTCCTGTATAAGCGCACCGGCAGGAAAATAGACGGCATAGGACACAAAAGGAAAACTCTGCAGCAGCTTCTGCACATCCGGATCCTTCACCAGTTCCCGGTCGATATTGCCGGCATGGATCAGCGGCACAAAATGGAACTCTGCCATCTGTATCTCGGCAGGTCCCCTGGTCTCATAGACAAATGTATAGCTCTGCTTTGCGTATTCCGTTACTTCGAGAACATCCTGCAGATAGCCGATCCTGTTCCGGATCTTTTCCTGGATCACGGTCATCTCGTCCATCTTTTCCCGATAGCCGGATTCATGGATGATCCCTTTCAAGGAATCCAGGTCCATATCCATCGCCCGGTAATACTTGGAAGAAGCCAGCGCGATCAGGTCGTTCTCGCTGTACATGCGGAAATTATTCTCATCCTTCTCGGGGATGATGATGCCTGCCTTGTCATAATAATGCAGGAAGCTCCTGTCAACGCCGAGAAGCCCTGCAAGTTCACTGGTACGGAACA
Source organism: Solobacterium sp. (assembly GCA_024698805.1). Classification (GTDB taxonomy): domain Bacteria; phylum Bacillota_I; class Bacilli_A; order Erysipelotrichales; family Erysipelotrichaceae; genus Bulleidia. Next base: position 16,925 of record JAILQT010000111.1, on the reverse strand, counting down.
TAAAAACCTCTGCCCCCATTGTAGTATCACTATACAGGATATGCATGTACCATGCCCAAAAAGAAAAACAGCCCCCGGCTTCTGCCGGAGACTGTATGGATGTGTATCAGTTGTCCGCTGTAACTGCCTTGGCAGCTGTACGGCCGGATACGAAGATCTCAACGATCGCGTTGCCGCCGAGTCTGTTGCCGCCGTGGATCCCGCCTGTGACTTCACCTGCAGCGTAGAGGCCCGGGATGACATTGCCGTCTGTATCGAGGACATGACGGTCGACGTCGACCTTGAGGCCGCCCATCGTGTGGTGTGTTGACGGAGCCATCAGACGGACTGTCAGCTCTGCATTGTCGAGGTCATATGTGTCAGCGATATAGGCGCCGGACTCATCTTTCTCGCAGTTGCCGATCGTCCTGTTCGCATTTGTCTTCTTGACATCAGGGAATTCTTCGATCGCTTTCCCTTCGATGACAGCCTGGTCATATTCTTCGATCGTCTGTCTGACGACTGCAGGATCCGCACTTACGCCGATCTTCTCGAAGAGGTCGCCCAGCTGGTCGATCTTGATCCTGTAGTATCTGCCTTCGTAGTCGCCTTCAGCCAGCTGCATCGGGGCGGGCATCAGCTGTTCCTTGTTGTAGATCTCAACGAAGACACCCTTAGTGCCGTTGACTTCCATGCCGTTCCTGAATTCAGCCAGGGACAGGACGTCACGCTCGGATGTCTCATCAACGAAACGCTTGCCGGTCTCGGGGTTGATCCATACTGCATAGTTGCCTGCGCCGAATGCGAGGTTGCCGTTGTCGACCCAGGAGATCGGCATCAGCTGTGTGAAGTTCAGACCTGTCACTGCAGCGCCTGCTTCCTCACCCATCGCGATACCGTCGCCTACGAGTGAGGAACGGTTCGTTGTCTTTGTCTGCTTTGTCAGATATTCGCTGTCCCAGTACTGGTTGTTTTCCAGGACCATATCGATATTGGCAGCGAAGCCGCCCGTTGTCAGGATAACGCCCTTTGTTGCGTGAGCTGTGACTTCCGTGCCGTCGAACATCGTTCCCTTGACGCCTGTTACCCTGCCGTCTTCAACGATCAGGGATTCCGCCTTTGTCCTTGTCAGGATCCTGTTCTGGTCAGCTGTTTCGGATGTCTTGAGCAGCGTGTTCCTCGGAGCCATGAAGTATGTGCCCCATCTGCCGGGAATCGTCTCGCCGTCGATCTCTGCACCGGCAAATTCATTTTCCCTGTACCACAGGGCGCCGATCAGTGTAGGCTGTGTGTCTTCGATGAACAGCGCGCCCTGGTCTTCAAGCCACGGCTTGAGATCCTGGCCGTCTTTGATGAACTGGCTTACGAGGTCATAGTCGCCGTACATCCATTCGGACATGTCTGCTGTCGGACGGAGTCCGCCGTAGTATGTCTGGAAGATGTGGAGGTTGACTGTGGAGAACAGTGTGACTTCGTTTGCGCCTGCAGCGATCTTTGCGTCTGCCCATGTCAGGTATTCATTGATCTCTGCCTTCAGGTCTTTCAGTGTCTGCAGGTATTCTTCATGGACACCGTGCTTGGAGAGTTCAACTGTATCACCTGCGACGAATTCATGATCCTTGTAGTAGTCTTCATCAAAAGGCTCTTCGGACCAGTTGGCAATGATGCGGAGCTCATCCAGTGTGTTCTTGGGTTCAACGACCTTGTTGTAAGTCTGGCCTCTCCATTCGCCTGTTGTCGCTTCCGGATCTGCGGGATCCCATACGAGGTAAGGCATTACGGACTGGTACTGGCCGCCGGATACGAGTGTGTTTCCGCCGATCTCAGCGTTCTCTTCGATAACGAGGACAGTGTTGCCGTCCTGTGCAGCCTGTGCTGCAGCAGCCATACCGGCACCGCCTGCACCGACAATGACGACGTCATATGTCTCATCGATCGGATCGCCTGCTTCGTGAACGACCGTGTTCTTCTTGAAAGCAGAAAGATCAGACGCACCTGCCTGCTCTGCAGCGTCATTGACAGCAGCCCTGAGTGCAGCAGATGTGAATGTTGCGCCGGAGATCGCGTCTACGCCGGAGCCGTTGGCTTCCAGCATATCCGGGATCATCAGGTCATATGCCAGTGTGCCAACATGGTCTGTTTCAGCGGATGTCTTGACCTGGATGTCTGTAACTGCGTCTTCAGAGAATGTTACGTCGATCTCGACAGGTCCGTTATAACCTGTGCCTGTGCCTGTGTATGTGCCGGGTGTGAATGTGAGGGCAGCTGTCTCGCCGCCTTCTTCGCTTCCCTGCTCGCCGCCGGCCTCAGGGTCGCCGCCTGCCTGTTTGATCGCATCAGCGACTGCCGCCTTGATCGCATCGGATGTGATCGTTGCGCCGCTTTCGCCGTCGACCTTGACGCTCTGTGCATCAACGATCGCCTTCGGGATGTTCTCGAGTGCGGGATCAGCGATGCCTGCTGTTTCAGCGTGTTCCGTAACGGTTACGGATTCGATCTTGTCTGCCGTGAATACGACTTCGACTGTGACCGGACCGTTCTTGCCGTCTGCGGAAGCTGTGTACGTACCGGCTGTGTAGATGCCGCCTTCACTTCCTGCAGCGGATGAGCCGCCTGCAGATGAAGAAGCACCCGTGCAGCCTGCAAGAGCCAGCACAATAAAAGCACTGACAGCCTTACTCATGTACTTATTCATATCTTTCCTCCATGATCTAATTGCCTTGTGGCAAGTTTTGTAAAAATATTATAAACTCTGTATTGGATACAGGGTCAACAGAACAAACTATGAAAGTCAATGAATTATCAAAGATCACAGGCACACATATCGAAACAATCCGCTCATACCGAAATAAAGGCCTGCTGAAGCCGAAAAAACTTGCGAACGGCTACTATAACTACGGGATCAGCGACTTTATCAGCCTTGCGTATATACGCAAGATGAGAGGGTATTCGATAAGCCTGGACAATATTTCCGAGATCTATTCCACGGATGAGCCGGGGAAGATCATCGAACTGATCGAAGCGGAACAGCAGGTCCTGCGAACGAGGCTTGCGCGCATGGAAGAAGAGATCCGCTATCTTGAGCTGGAGAAGATCCATGTCAGGGAAAGCTGGCGCACAGGCGACTTCATGGTGCAGACAGTGCAGTCGCTGGACGACAAGATCGATATCTACCCAGAAGATCTTGTGTCTGATCCCGGATTCAGGTCCCTGCTGGAGATCTCACACATGATGACACCTACGGTCAGGATATCGAAGGAAGTGCTTAACGGCAGCTGTGAGGACAGGATCATACCGATCAGGACCGGTGTCGGCACATACAGGTATGTGCTCAGTGAAAAAGGCATCCCGCTGCCCGAAGGCCATAACGTCATACCCAACGGGATCCATATCAGCCAGATGATCACTCTGAAGGACCTGTCCGAGATCAGCCTGAAACAGCTGCAGCCGATGATGGATGAAGCGAAGAAGAACGGTACGCCCTTCATCAGTGATACGACGGGTTACCTGATGCACGTGGAAAAAAGAAGTGATGACCTTGTCTATCACTTCCGTATCCGTGCCTGCATCGAGACAAACGATATCATTTCCGCAAAGCCGTGAGGATCTGTCCTGTTTTAAGGAACAGTTCCTCTTTTGTTTCATACGGGATCACCGTGAAATACGGATCCCCTTTCAGCATCGCGGAAAGATGCGTTTCTGCAGGTCTGTAGAATATATAACAGGGCTTTCCCAGTTTCTCCGCAAATGCCAGCTCATAGCCGACGCCGAGCGACGGGCATGTGCATTCCGCGATCAGCACGTCGCATTCTTTGAGCCATGCGATATCCCTCTCGTAGATATACTGCTCGACAGGCAGCTCCTGTTCTTCGAGGCTGATGCGGGACGTGCCGATATGCTCGGTCAGGACCGTATCCGTTTCCTGCATGAAGCGGATCAGGTCTTCGTACAGCCCGGCGTCGCTCCTGCCGCCGCGGATGGATGCGGCGAAATAGATCTTCTGTTTCGTCATATTGCCCTCCTCAGAGATCCATGCGGAAGGATGCGGGGGACGGGATCGCGATGACCGCCTTAATGCCTTCCGGCATGCCCGTCTTCCGGTCGACCGCATAGACCGTGACGGTATTCTTATCCAGCAGGCCCGCGAACAGCAGGCTGCCGTCCCTGTTCAGGTTAAAGCCGCGCGGGTCGCTGCCGTCCAGTTCCGTGATCCCCTGCAGGCTGACGGTACCGTCTTCTTTTATTGCGAAGACGGAGATATCTGCCTGTCCGCCGAACCTCCTGTTGGACACATAGACGAACCTGCCGTCCGGGCTGACGTGGATATCCGCAGGCATGAACAGGCTGCGGTCTCCACCCATGGCAGAGCTGTTCTTTTCATCTCTGTCCGCGTGCCGTTTCGTGAAATGCGGCAGGGGCTTTTCTGCATAATAGGAAGCCGGCTGCGTTCCCTCTGTCTGCAGATGCGTAAGCCTCCCGCTTACGGGATCAACTGCGTAGACAGAGATGCACGGATAGTTCTCATTGCAGACATAGAGGAGGTCCATGGACGGATGGAGATCCATATGCCGCGGCGCAAGGGCAGGCTCTGCCCTGTACTGCTCGAGGACGGACAGCTTCCCGTCCGCATCCAGCCGCATGACTTCGATCTCGTCGCAGCCCCTGTTGCATGCAAAGACAAGGTCCCCTTTCGCACGGATGCAGTGCAGGTGCGCTGTCGACTGCCCGCCGCCGCGGCACCAGTAGCCGCTTCCTTTGAATACTTTCAGATCGGTGAGTTCACCGATACTGCCGTCATCATTGATTCGGAACACTGCTGCACTGGAATCGTCAAATCCCCTCTCCAGTTTATAGCCCCCGTTTCCATCCGGCACATACCGGCAGACGACGGTCGTATGGGAGCCGTGGTTGGACGCCAGAAGGAACCGCTCATCTTCACTGAGACAGACATACGAAGTCCTGGAACCGTACGATATGCTTTCATTCAGCTTCTGCAGGCCGCCTTCGCCGTCTGTCCTGTATGCGGATACACCTCCGCCCGAACCGTTGAGACCGCCGAAGTCCTTTGACTCATTTGCGGCGTAGATATACCTTCCGTCTTTCGACATGCAGATGATGCCGGCATTGTCCGCCGGCACACATTCCAGCCTGCATACGGAAAAATCATCATTCAGGACAGCCGCATAAACGCCTTCGCCGCTGCCGCTTATACTTCCTTTTGTCTTCTTTGAGCCGACTGTGCCGGCATACAGGATCCGTTCCATAACCGCCTCATTTCAGGAAATGCAGGATCTCTTCCTCTGTGCACTGCGGAAGGATCTTTTTCATATGCCGGACGATCCTTTTCAGGGATTCCTCCGGTGACCTTTTGTATACTTTTTTCGCAAAAGTCTTCCCGTAGAACTCTTCCGGCGTTGCGTATCTGGCGACGCCCCAGCCGTAGAAGCTGCCGTCTTTCGCAACTTCATATTCAAAATCGGAGATTAGCACATAGCACTGCATCTGCAGCTTCGCAATCGTCGTATCGAAGCCTTTCCGGGGCTCCCAGCTGTCCCTGCCCCGCTCCCTCGGCTTTATGTAGCCGCCGATCGCCTTGGCGTCTTTGGAGAGCACAGAGTGCCTCGAAGCGATGATATTGTACAGATACTGCTCGTTATAAGATGCCAGGCCGTCTTCGCACCTGGCTTCGTAGTCATAGCCGTCCCTTCTGTAATTCGCAAAATCATAGAACCATTCCTTTGTGATATAGCCTGCCTTGCGTTTGAAGAATTTGCCGTAGGCAGCCCTCGTCTCCTGGATCACCGGGCCTTTCCACTCCCACACGCCGGGATTCTCCGAAAAGTACACGGAAGGATCGCAGTGTTCCTCGATCGAGAAGCCTTCGATCTCATTGGAAAAGAACGGCAGGAACCCGTATTCCCTGACCATTTCGATCATGTCCTCTTTCGTTTTGATCTTCCTGTCCATATCAGTTTCCATATTCCCCGTATTCGCAGCCGGTGTTCTCGCAGTATACTTCATCGATGAGCTTCCCGCGCTTATAGAGACGTACGGTACCTTTGCCGTTCCCGCCGTTCCACAGGCGGTTGTGTCTCTTCTGACCGTCCGGGGCTTCGTAGTTCACCAGCAGCATATTCTTCTTCTCACAGGTGATGTCGGTCACCATCCGGCTGTTCCAGGTGCTCTGGTCGACATGCCAGATGATCTGTCCGTCTGTTTCCATGCAATTGAACTTCGTGCGTGTATTCGTCCAGAATTTGGAGAAGTTGAATTCATACGGTTTTCCTTCATACCAGAAGGCAGACAGCAGCTTCCTGTTCAGCGCGACGGGACCGATCTTCGGCCTCCCGCCGCCGATATCGAACGCGCTGTCATTCAGCTGTTTCCCCGTAACTTTGCTTTTCAGGCATGAGGAAGCCAGCCATACCCAGGGTGAGGTAAAGTCTTTTCCCCAGTTCTTGTCCGCATAACCCCAGCTGTACTGCGGGATGACATTGTACTTTTCGCCGTTCCACCGGACAGTGCCTTCAAAGGCTGCCTTCATCCCTTCCGCATGCCAGAACATCTCAAAGGCCTGGATCTTCCGGAACAGTTTTGAAGCGCCGTAGCCGACATTGAAGGCGACCTGCTTGTCGATCTTCAGATCCCATTGCATCTCGCCGGACTGACACATCCATTCCGGATGTTCTGCGGCTTCTTCCGCAGTGACGGAGACACAGCCTGCAGTATGGTCTTCGCTCAGGAAACAGTCATCTGCCTTTACGGAGAACGGCACGCCGTAATCCACATCGATCTCTTTCCAGCCGAAGAAGCGGTGCAGCTGCGCCGCATCCCCGCCCCAGGCACCTGCCTTGACCATCAGGTACGAAGGACGGATGCCTTTTTCTTTGTTTCCCGGCAGCTGGCCGAAGACAGGATATTCTTTCCCATACGCGGGATTGCACAGGAAGAATTCGATAAAGAACTGCTTCTCTTCACCTGTTTTCGCGTGATGCGCCGTGAAGGAATGCCACCACCAGTCATAACCTTTTCTGGCCTGTGCGCCGAAAAGCTGGCACGCATCCCTTGTGATATCGTGTGTATTGAACATATCAGTCCCCCCTGAAATGTGAATCGATGTATTCGATGAACGGTTTGCGCACGACCTCGTCTTTATGTCCCGCATACCAGGCATATGCCCTTTCCAGTCCTTCCTGCAGAGGCATGGTATCCGGCATCAGCTTTTTCATTTCTGTCACATCCAGCATGTATTCATAGTCATGGAAGCTGAAATACTTCCGCTGTTCCGTGCCGTCGGTGACATACTTCAGCACCGGATCCCTGCCGGTTACCCTGTAACAGAGCTTCACCCATTCTTCGATGCTGACCATCTCATCATTGCCGGTATTGAAGATATGCACGGAAGGCTTCTGATCGATCAGGATCGCCATGAACCTGCACAGGTCATCGACATGGAAGAACTGCAGGCCCATCGAACCGTCTTTCGGGATATAGAACTCCCTGCCGTTTTCCGCGCATTCAAAGACAAAAGCCTCACGGTATACATTGTCCATTTCCCCATACAGATACGGCGGACGGAGGATATAGGCGTCGGGTACTTTTTCAAGCAGTTTCGCTTCCGCCGCGGATTTGTCCGTACCGTATTTCCCCCAGTATATGTTCGGCCCCTGCGTTTCGTCTTCACGGAACGGCTGCGGCGCAGTCTCGGGATAAACGGCACTCGAGCTGATCATGATGTACTGGCCGAACCCGCCGAGGGCATCCGTCAGATCATTGATATCCTCTTCATCATAGGCAGTCACATCGATCACGGCGTCGAAGTAAATGTCCTTCAGCCTCTCACCGGCCGCATGCCTGTCGCATGCGATCAGGTGCACGCCTTCCGGCTGCTTCCTCGTATTGCGGTTCATGACATAAACTTCATAACCTTTTGAAACAAAGTATTCCGCCGTATACCGGCTGACGAATACCGTCCCGCCGGTGACGAGCAGTTTCTTCCTGTCTGTATATTCCATAGCATCGGTCTCCTCATGCGTGATCGTCCGGATATCCCGGATCACAAACCCGTTCTTCTCGTACAGATGCACGGCATCCCCGTTTACGGCAGCGACATTCAGCGAAGGCACGAACCCCCTTTCCAGCAGCACGCCTGCCGCGTACTTCAGGAGCTGTGTGCCGATGCCCTGCTTCCTGCAGTTCCCGGAAACGATCAGGTCATCGATCTGTCTGTCATACAGGGTGACAGCCCCTTTGACCGTCCCGTCCTCCTCGAAGATCCATACGTTGCTGCTCCGGGCTGTCATCTCCCTGCGGTCCGGACAGCAGTGCAGCTGCAGATGCAGGGAACGCCGCAGGGGTTTGAAACAGTCTTCATACATCTGTCTGTAGGCAGCGTAATCGGTGCTTCTGTAGTTCCTCAGCCGCAGGGATACTTCCGGCTTACTGCCGGCATATTCCATCCGGAATACTTTGAAGATCATCTTACGGTCTCTTCCTGTATTTCGTGTCGAGATGCGAATGATACAGCGGCATCCCGAGTAATGGCGCTATCAGCATGACCATCCAGATGATCCCGTTCTGCGCCAGATCTGCGAGGAACCAGCCCAGGACGATCAGAAGGCCGACTGTGATCCACATCAGGCCGTGCTTCCTGTTGTAAGCGCGGATATCCGTGATCTCCTCATCTTTCGGCGGTTCTTCACCGGAATAGAATGTAACGGGATGTATGCTCCGCCACTGTGTGATGCCGATGATGCACAGCAGCAATGCGACCGCGACGGATACACCGAGCGTGAAATACCTTCCTCCACCCATAAAACCTCCTAAATGTTTATCTGGAAACACCCATAATCATACAGTCCGCTTCCCTGATACAGAAGCCCCCTGTCCTCCAGTGAAGCGAATGCGTCCCTGATCTTCCGGATCAGCGATGCGGGGACATCCAGATCGTGGTGTCCCGGGAATACCTTTGTAACGTTAAGTTCAGAGACCTTCTTTACAGACGCACAGAACTGCACCGGGTCCGTTGACGGATAGTTTGCGTCAAGCCTGCCTTTGTAGACCAGGTCCCCTGTATACAGGTATCCCCTGTCCTCTTCGTAAAAGCAGCAGTGGCCGGGAGAGTGGCCGGGTGTATGGATGACCCTGACCTTCCGGTTTCCAAGATCGAACACATCGCCGTCACGCATAGTCTGTGCATACGGGATAACGGGTATGTGATACGCATTTCTGTCAAAGCCTTCCGGCTCTGCAGTCAGGCCGGTAACGATCATGTTTCGGACTGCTTCCAGGGGAAGCGGGAAATGCCCCCTCAGCCAGCCGATATCATCCGCATGGACATATATGTCTTCAAAAGAAGCGTGCGAGCCGATATGGTCCCAGTGCGCATGCGTTGTCAGGACAGTAACAGGCAGTGTGCAGATCCGGTCCGTGATCTTCCGGATATCGGATATCCCGATACCCGTGTCGATCAGCACCGACCTTTCACTTCCCTGCAGGAGATAACAGTGCGTCTCTTCCGTATGTCCGTATTCACTGATGACATACGTATCGTCATCGATCTGTTTTATATCGAACCATTCACGCATAGTCTTACTGCATCAGCGCGGGATCCGCAAACAGCGATACGAATTCACAAAGGGTATCGTTTTCGTCATAGCCGCCGAATACCCGGTACCAGCCTTTGCCGAAACCGGCGTAAGCGATCACGATATCATATCCCGTACCGGGGATGCGGAAGCGGATGAACCCCTCCTGCGTGAACAGGGGCTGGAAATATCCTGAAATGATATCCTGGTACGGATGTTCCTCTGACCATGCGCCGGCGAATGCATTCCATGCCTGCACGGCTTCACGGTCCATGAAGCATATGTATCCGGTCATGGCAAAGAAGCTGTCCTTCAGGTCAATGAGGATGCCGTCTTTCTTTTCCGCAAACTGCACCGGTCTGTACGTATGTGCGTTTCTGCCGCTGATCTTCAGGCGCATGCCTGCAGCCTTCTGACCTGTGACCTCCGATCCGGCGATGGCAAGCTCCAGCGGGCAGTTCCCTGCATGGATCTCTTCATTCAGATAACCGACCGAAGGAAGGTCGCGGAGACTGACGAACGGATCCCCTGCCGTCACGATGCCGGAAGGAAACGGGATATCTTCAAACCGGACTGTTTTTACCGTACTTGCTGCGAATACACGGCTGACTGTCTCGGGATCCGTATGATCCAGCTCAGCGAACTGTCTGCAGGCGGCACCGATCTGCGCAGCCCTGTCCCTGCGGACAGCTTCCGCTTTCCCTTTTTCGATCACCTCATGCAGTTCGTCATTTGAGAGACCGCGGATCAGGACATACGGGTTCCGTGCTTCGACCGCATATGCACCGAGGACTGCAGCTGCGTCCCCATAAGGCAGCTGGCCCAGCACTTTGTCTTCGCTCAGGCTGAAAAAGCCGATGCGGATATCCCGGACTGTTTGTCCCTGCACCCTGTACATCGTCGACGGGAACATCGGCAGGATCGTATCCGTGTTTTCCGTCAGCGTAAAACTCATCATCAGCGGGCCTTCCGGCGATTTATATGCTTTGGGGGAAGCTTTGAAAGCCTGTTCCCATCTTTCATGATTTTCTGACATATGAAGCTCCTTTGATCATTTTTCATTATAGTAGATTTTTCCATAGAATAAGGTAACTTCATGATCTTCAACCGGAAATGTCATTGGCGGCTCTGCACTTCCTGCGGTATCAGATACCGGAAGAATACAGGCTGTTCTTCCGCAGAGACCGCACTGTCCTGGATCTTCTGTTCGCAGCTGGCGGAAATACCATATGCAGGATCACGAATGAAAAGATATACAGAAGGGAAACGAGGTAATGCGGAAGAAAACAAACTGAGACACGGCAGGGACAATTACTGCCTGTATCGGTCCTTCAAAGATGCCGGCGTTTTCGGAATGACAGCATCTATATATGACTTCGGGTACGATACAGACACAGCACGCAGAGTAAAAAGGGGGCGCCCTGTTACAGCGTCCCCCTGTTCTTTACAGCAGACAGCATCATATAAGACAGGGCTTTCATTTCTTCATGAGTCATGCACAGACCCATCTGTTTCTGTGCTCCTTCCCTGCCCAGATCAAGGATCATCTGTACATACATCCCGGTCAGGACGCTGCGAACATCATGAAAGCCGGTCACGGTGAATCCGGCACCGGTCACCATATCCAGCCACCGCTGCCGGGAATAGAGGCACCGCACCATCCCGCTGCCGGAAGAGTCACGGCCTTCCGTCCACAGATCACTCAGCAGCAGTATCCCGCCGTCAGAGAGCACACGTTCCGCCTCACGGAATGCCTTTTCCGGATCCGCAAAAACGGAAAAACAGCACTCCGACACAATGATGTCAAAAGAACCGCCGCGGAAAGGAAGATCCTGTGCATCCGCGCATATAAATGTCATATCCGGCCATTTCCCGCGGCATTCATTTATGAACTCTTCCGAAAGATCAACGCCGGTCACCGCAGCATCGTATTCATCCCTGAGCAGCCGGGCTGTTTCCCCCCTGCCGCAGCCGAGATCCAGCACCCGGCGATCTTTTAATTCCCCTCCCAGTGACAGGAGCCGCCTGCTCAAAGACAGCCCTCCCGGACGAAGGGGTTTATAACCATCCGGATATCCCATCTCAGACCTCTTCGTTTACGACCATACGTTTTTTCGGGCTGCGCCGGGGCAGGAAGCCGCAGACAGTCTCCTCACTGATGCGGACCTTTGTACCTGCCGGAAGGACGGCGCGCATAAGCCGCTCTTTCAATGCCTCCTGATCCGTTTCTTCCTGCGGGAGTGTGCGGACCAGGAGGACCAGTTCATTCCCTGTGACGGTGCATTCCAGATCAACTGCAGCGTCATCACGGAATACTTCCTCTTCGATCTGGGACAGAAATACACGCTGTCCAGAGATCATACAGCTGTTGGAAAGCCTGCCGCGGATCGTTTCCAGCCGGGGAAGCACCCCGCCGCAGGGACATCTTTCCGTACTGATCCTGGCAATATCGCCTGTGCGGTAGCGGATCAGCGGCATAGCCCTGCGCCCGAAAGGAGTGACAGCCAGTTCCCCGAACCCGTCAGCGTCCGGATCAAGTATCTCGGCATACATATCGCAGGAACGCAGATGATATCCCCTGTGCGCGCAGCAGTCCACACCGCCGGCAAGCCCGGTCTCCGTAAGGCCGTAATGGGAATACACTTCCGCACCCCAGATCCCGGATATCCTCTGCCGTACGGCATTCGGAACATCATCGGCACTCAGAAGCACACATCTCACACCATGGGGCAGTCCATGGGAACGCGACCACGCAGCGAGAGCGCCGATCTGATACGGTATCCCGACAATGACATCCGGACGGAATTCCATAACAGCGTTCCATGCCGTTTCCAGGTCCGTCACCTGCCCAAACACCCTGGTGGTCACACCGATCGGGGAAAGGGAACGGTCGATCGTATCCCCGACACTTCCTTCCGCGGTACCTCCCATCATCACCAGCAGCCTGTCTTCGGGCCGGATGAAGGTAAGGAATGCATGATAGTAAAATTCCACAGAAGGCGCCAGGTCGCCTGCGGTAAAAAAGATCCGTTTCTGATTCCCGTTGGTACCCGTAGTCGGAACCGTAAAGATCCGGTCCACGCTGCCCGGGGGAATGCACAGGAACAGGTTTTCCCGGCCTGCCAGGTCGTTTTCCGAAGTCACGCCAAGTTTTTTAATATCCTCAGCCGTACATATGGAATCCGGATCGGTCCCCGCAAACATACCGGCGTAAAAACGGCTGTGTCCCGCCGCATAGCGAACGGTCTCCTGAAACCGCCTTATCTGATAGGCACGAAGCACTTCCGCAGAGAGCTCCTCTTCGGAAATACCCAGCCTTGAAGCGATCCACGCATCTGTAGGTGTTCTCATCGTTATTCCTCCTGTGACCTGCCCTGACCCGCGGGAGTCAGATATTCCGCACACAGGGGGATGAGATCCCCGCCGCGGAAGACATGCAGGCTGCATCTGCGCAGCCTTTCGGCATCCAGGTTCATGGCGTCCTGGAAAGGCATGGATGACAGCGTAAAAGACTGCGAACGTACCTTCTGTAAAAAGACATCCATATCCGCAACACTGCTGTCTTTCATATCGAGCCTCAGTTTATGCTTCTGCCCGCTCACCGGAAGGACAGTTTTTTCCTGAAGGATATCCGCGTCCGCATTTCCGGAAACCGGACCGTTTTTTCTGCTGCGGAGCCAGCGGCGGGCTGTGAAGTCCCTGTTTTCTTCCGCTGTGATCATCCTGCGCGGGACTGTACTGCCGTGTGTCAGGGGTATCAGCCTGCCCTGCTCAGCGATAAAGGATCCGTGAAAACCGCACAGCGGATGGTCGCACCGTGACGGTGCGAAATCGCTGACCTTAAGCCCGGTCTGATCGCACAGTGCTGTGAGCAGTTCATCCAGGGTACACCGTCCTTCGTCAGCCGGGATCCCGCCCGGTATCCTTCCGAAATAGGAGACAGGCTGGAAATGAACGCCCCGGACCACCGGTGAGCAGTCTGCAGCGAATTTCACGATATCCCCAAGCGAGCTGAGGTTGATATCCGGCGCTACCGCAGGCACCAGTGTTACCGCAAGACCCGCTGCCCCGCAGTTAGCGACAGCCTGTTTCTTGATCTTCAGCAGGTCTTTTGCGCGCAGCGTACGGTAGACCCGGTCATCCATACCGTCAAACTGGAGGAAAACGAAATCCAGCCCTGCTTCTGCTAAACGCTGTGCCAGGCCGGTATCTTCTGCCAGACGGATTCCGTTGGTATTTACCTGGACATAAGGGATGCCTGAATCCTTCGCTGCGCGGACCAGCTCAGGCAGGTCCCTTCGCAGGGTAGGTTCGCCCCCGGACAGCTGAAGCATCGGGCGGGATCCCCTGTCTGCGATCTGCCGGACTGCTTCCAGGAGGGAATCATATGACGGCTCTGTATCTTCCCCGGCATCAGCGAAACAAAAACGGCAGTGCAGGTTGCAGCGTTTCGTCACTTCGAGCACGACGCAGCAGCTTCCCTGTATATGTTCCGGGCAAAGACCGCAGTTTTCAGGACAGTGCAGCCCTTCCGCTTCATTCATTGGGGGAACACCTGCCGTCCAGTCTGAAAACGGCACCTGTCCCCGCCAGACAACAGACCTGTATGTCCCGTGATGCGGGCATGTCTTCACCATGAAAACACTCCCGTCCGGCTGCCGGTCCAGACAGGCGGGAATGCTGGCTAAACATTCAGGACATACCGATCTTGTATTTCTGATGATCAAGGGATCACCCTCCTTACTGACATGAGGAAGAGAATATCATGGTATCCAGATCGTGTTTTTTCCCCGCACCGTCGATACAGGCCTTCATGATCTGTGCTGCCAGGACAGGAGGACAGAGAAGGCGGGCGTTGATCACCACAGCCAGCTCAGCCGCACGTTTTGCGAACAGGCAGTCTTTCTGCAGCGGATAATCGATACCCGTAAGGGAGTATTTCGCATGATCTCCCCCCTGCCCGGAAGCGAAGACCTTCAGATGCGGGATATTGGCGTTCATGGCCGCAAAGGAGAACCTTGCGGTCTCCATCAGGTCACGCAGATAATCATCGGGACTGAAATCGTCACAGCATACCTTTACATAATACCGGCAGTCATACCAGGAGAGCCTCTCAAGCGGAGCGATGATCTCCTCTTTATCCGCAAGCCCTTCCGGCTGGTCCATGCATGCGACTGCGGAAAGGATATGGTCTGCCAGCGTGCTTATCCCTGTGCCGTATTTCGCGCTGACCGGGAATACGGGGATATCAGGGCGGAAGCTGCGGATCATATCGATCAGTTTTTCAGTTTCCCCGGGGGCAATGGTATCGGTCTTGTTGAGTACGGCAATATCTGCCTCCTCCAGATGGGCCTTCAGGATCTCTGCCATATCACGGGGCAGGTGGATGCGGTTAAATGTTTCATCATCATAAAGCAGGGCCATATCCTGCGGTGACACGATCACCGTATACGGGGCCAGTTCTGTATCGTTCCGGGAAAATCTGCGGTAAACACCGTCCAGGCCCCCGATCCCGCAGCCGGGGATATCGCTGAGCACCAGGTCTGTACCGGCAGCGAAACAGCCGTCCAGCACGTCTTTCAGTTCACGTGTCCTGTGACAGATGCAGCCGCCGGGCATGGAATGCACGGAAACGCCGCACGTTTCACTGTATGCAGCATCTACCATATCGCAGTCACCCAGGTCATTGACGATCAGGTCACAGCGGAGCCCCTTTTGCGCGTAATACTTTTTCAGTGCGATCATCGCAGTGGTCTTCCCTGCCCCCAGGAAACCGCTGATTATGCCGAATTTCCTCATACGGCTGTTCTCCTTGCGTTATTTATCCTCCAGGGCAGTCTCCGCATCGGCGATCTTTCCCTCGGCGAGTTCCTGGGGAATGTATACAGCGCCGCATTTCGGACAGCGCATCACTTCTGTGTGAAAGTTGTGGCCGAGATATGTAAAATCCGCACGGGCGAGTTTCATTTTTACCCCGCAGCCGGAACAGATGATCTCTTCAAATACAGCGGATTCAGCCATTTTGCCCTCCTGTGATCTCCATGCGGTGGGAATAGATCCTGCATACCGTATATTTTCCCCCGTCATTTTTATAGTGTACCCAGACGGTGACGACTCCTTCCCTGGCGCTGGCGATATACACGCCCTGCTTTTCAAAACGGACCCCGCCGTTTTCTGCCATATATACAGCGCGGCGTACCGTGTCCGCAGAGATCAGGACACGTTCCATTTTCTTCTGCAGTTCTTCAGGGATGTCCAGTTCCATATCCTCCCAGGGCTCCCCGGGGATCTCAAACGTACGATTCATATATTTCTCCATCAGGTCTTTTTTCAGCCGGAGCATGTTCTGCCTCCGCCGGCTGATCGATACGGCGCCGCGCAGCCCGTTGTCCAGGCCGTAGACCGCATCGAGTATATGCATTGCCTGTTTGCCCCTGGCAGCGAATGTCTCCCTGCAGTTGGCGCAGTAAGTCACGTACGGCAGATCACTCTCGAACGCGCGGTTCTCCGCGATCTCCTCAAACAGTGCGGGATTGGCTGCCTGGATATGGCCTCCGAAACCGCAGCAGCGTGCACGCTCCCCATGCCATGAGAGCTCATGGGCACGGATGCCCGCTTTCTTCATAAGCGTGCGGACCCCTTCCCCGGCTTTGGCGTCTTCGGAAGAAGCGCACGGATCAAACACAGCCGCGTCTTCCGTCAGCGGGCTTCCCGCTGACGGCAGTTCAGCCAGGATACTGTACAGGGAAACGATCTTTACTCCCGGGAGTTTTTCCCTGAGAGAGCGTTCACAGGAAGTACAGGCACATATCACTGCCGGATCGCCGAGGGAATGAAGCTGTTCCCTGAGCCTGTCGGCGACAGCGATCTCCAGGTCTTCCATGCCTGCCCATCTTGCCGGTATGCCGCAGCATTCAAGCAGAAGCCCGCACGATAATCCGCACTCCCCGATCAGGGAAGCATAGGCTTTTTCCACATACCGCGGGTCGGAAGCCCCCAGCTGGCAGCCCGGGAAGAATACATATTCACATACGGTGCTGTCCGCCGGCGTCAAGATAAGGGAAGCGTCCCCAAGCGCGAATGTCATTTCACGAAGCCAGTGGTCATGGAATGCAGGAGGGTAGATCCCCATCCTGACACGGTCCCGGCGGGAGTAGAGCATCGCCGCGCCGACATCCGCACTTTCCGGACATACCCTCCGGCACAGCCCGCACAGGCTGCAGGATGACACCTGCCTGCCGATGGTGCGCATCGAAGCCCCGGCTACAGCCACTGCATCCTGATAGATCTCCGTTGTGATGCGGATCGGATCTTTCCTGTATTTCTGAAGCATCTCACAGGCATCCAGGCATGCGCTGC
>JAILQT010000093.1 GCA_024698805.1 Solobacterium sp. | reverse complement strand
CTTCTATCACATCACCCGCTTTCCTTGAAATTCCCGCTAATTTACCCTTGACTTTTTATTAGCAGGCTTTCGATGAACGTAGTTATTCTATCATAATAATGATACTAATTAAACAATCCTTTTCTTTTTCACAAGTATAGCGTCCATACAGTCCGATTCGAATTGCATGCACACTTTTTGTTGCAAACGTTTTTGATGTGTGTTATTCTCTTATAGCGTTATCAGTGAAGGAGGTTATGGTATGTCAAGAGTCTGTGCTGTATCCGGTAGAAAAGCATTGTCCGGAAACAATCGTTCCCACTCCCTGCGCGCTACACGCCGTAAGTGGAATGTGAACCTGCAGAAGGTCCGCGTCGTGATCGACGGCAAACCCCAGACTATTCGTGTTTCCGCTCGTGCTCTGAAGACACTTAAAGCAGGAAAAAATGTAAAGTCTGCTAAGGCTGCATAAGAAAAAGATCCATTGCAGATCTTTTTTTTCGTTTTCAGCTGTCGCGGCACTGCATGACGAGCACGCTGCCGCTGTGCACATGCAGGACCCCTTCCTCACCGCAGATCTCATTCGAGAGCGTATAGAGATCGTCCGCTGTGATCACCCGCCTGTCAAGCGGGTAGCGGAATCCTTCGAGCGATATGCACGCCTCTGAAGACGTGAAGAAGGAAATATAAGCGAAGTGATCCTTCCGGATCGGATGTCTGCCTTCCGCAGCTGTCCAGATCCGGTTTTTTTCATCTTCGAGATATACGGTGCCCGGATATTTTTCCGTGAGCTTCAGATTGACATATTCATGATCGATCCTGCCGCCGGTGCCTCCCGTCAGGATGATCCTGCGGTATCCCCTCTCCAGAAGACAGGTGATGATTGCTTCGCTGTCACTGTCATCCTTGATGGGATTCAGGACGATCATCTCGTCTGCGCAGGCACGGATCCGCTCCAGGTCTTCTTTCCGGACGGAATCGAAATCCCCGATGGCCAGCTTCATGCGCAGCCCATTCTCAGCGAGGAACAGTGCGCCTGCATCCGCCCCGGCAAGATCCGCATCGTATGCCGGAAGCCGTTTTGTAAGCTTCAGCGCCGCTATGACCGTATCAGACAAGCGAGCTCACCGCCTCTTTGATATCCTTTTTAAATACATACGAACCGGCAACGAGCACATCGCATCCGGCTTCCCGGCACGCTTTCCCTGTTTCCGCATTGATGCCGCCGTCCACTTCGATCAGGAGTTCTTTTCCTTCTGCCATCTTTCTGACGGCGCTGATCTTATCCAGTGCTGCGGGCATGAACGCCTGGCCGCCGAAACCGGGCTCGACCGACATGATCAGGACCAGGTCGGCTTCCGCTATAAACGGCTCGAGTACGCTGACAGGCGTAGCGGGCTTGACGCTGATGCCGGCTTTTTTGCCGCGTTCATGGATATGCGCGATCAGGCTGTGCATCTGTTCTTCGGTCTGAAGCGCTTCGTAATGGAACGTGATCAGGTCTGCGCCCGCGTCCATGAAGACATCGGCGAAAAAGACAGGATCGTCGACCATCAGGTGCACGTCCTTGAGCAGGGGGCTGATCCTGCAGAATGCTTTCAGGATATCCGGTCCGAACGTCAGGTTCCTGACAAAATGCCCGTCCATGACATCGAAGTGCATCCACTGTGCGCCGGATTCGTTCAGTTCCCTGATCTGCTGCTGCGTGTCGTCATAATGCAGCGATAATACGGAAGGTGCTATGATCATAAGTATTTTTCCTTTCGATTCTGTATAATCTGGAGCACATCGAGGTAGTCCGCATAACGCACCTTTGCGATGTGTCCCGCGCTGACTGCTTCCTTGACGGCGCAGTCGGGTTCATTCTGATGGATGCAGTCATTGAAGCGGCATCTGCCGATATACGGCACAAAGTCCGGTACGCATTCACCAAGCTCCGCAGCCGTGATCGTGCCGAACTCCAGCGAGCTGAAGCCGGGCGTATCCGCTACGAGGCCGCCTGCGACCTCATGGAGCTCGTTGTGCCTCGTCGTATGCTTTCCCCTGCCGAGCGCCTTGGAGATCTCCTGTGTCTGCAGGTTGAACGAAGGTTCGATCGTATTGAGCAGCGTGCTCTTGCCGGCGCCGCTCTGCCCGGTCAGGACCGTGACCTTCCCGCGGAGGACCTTTTCGATCTCGGAGGAAAGATTCTTCGCATTCGTGCGGATCGTCTTCATCCTGCCCCTTTCGTATTCCCGGATCCTTTCCTCGATCGAATCGTCGAAGGGAAGGTCGGTCTTCGTGATCACGAGGACGGGCTCCACGTCTGCTTTCATGATCAGGATGCTGAGCCTGTCGATCAGTGCCGGGGAGAAGTCCGGGTCCTTTACGCTCATGACGATCATCGCCTGGTCGATATTGGCGCATGCCGGACGCACCAGCCGGTTCTTCCGCGGCAGGATCCTCTGTATGACCCATCTGCCTGCGGAGAATTCCGCTTCGACCATATCCCCTGCCACGGGCCGGTCCTGTTTTCTGACCTTGCCCATCAGGATCGCTTCATAGCGGTTGGCTTCCTCATCCAGCAGGGTATATTCTCTTGAGACGATCTTGATAATCCTGGCGATCATAGGCTCCCTTTTCTAGTAAAAGTACAGGATGACGAAATTGTCTTCCTTCTGCGTATATTCGGTATTCACATCCGGGTCGACATCGATCACGACGCCGTACTGCAGGTTCTCGCGTTCCTCGTCTGTCAGCGACTGCGTATCATGCAGGCTGCTCCTGGCAACGATGCCCATATTCTCCAGTTCGCGCACCGCGTCGCCAATCGGCATGCCGATGATGTAGTCCGGGATGACCACGGTCGGATATGTGGAATAGACAAGCGTGAGCTGGGATGCCGTCTGGGGGTTGAACAGCGTATCCGGCGTCAGGATCTCCTGACGGATGATCGTGCCGGGCGCTTCGTCGCTCTCTTCACTGATGACGTTGACCGTCACCATGTTCATATTCTCATCCGCTGCGATCTTTTCCTCCGCAGCCGTGATCTTCATACCTGTATAATCCTTCATCTTGACGCCGATGCCGCTCGAGACAGTGATGGAGACGGTATCGCCCTTCTCCATCTCGGTCCCCTCTGCGGGGGATACGGAAAGGATCAGGCCCTTCTCGGTATTCTCGGTAAGAATATAGGTGACCTGCGCCGTATCGAGTTCGAGGTCGTTCTCTGCAAGCAGGTCGATCGCTTCCTGCACGGTCATGCCCCGCACGTCGGGGACGACGATCTTCGCACTTTCACGCGCATACAGGAATCCGAAATAGACGGCGGTCCCGAGGAGCAGCCCCAGCAGGATGACCGTTATTGCCGTGATCAGCCGGTTGGACTTTTTCACCGGCTTCTTCTCCGGTGTCTCCTGCTTTTCCGTTACCTTGTGCGAGGGCTGTGCTTTCCGCACCGTAGCTGCCGGCTTCTTCACCGGGGCTGCGGGTTTCTGCACCTCGCGCAGGACGACAGGCGCCTCGTTGGCACGCTCGGGTCTCAGCGAAGTGCTCAGGTCCAGCAGCATCTCGTCGCAGCTGCTGTAGCGCTGGTCGGGATTCTTGGCAGTCGACCTCGTGATGACGTTGACGACGGACTGCGGGATCTCGGAATTGATGATCCGGATATCCGGCATCGGCTCGCGCATCTGCTTGAGGGCGACCTGCACGGCCTGGTCCGCCTTGAATGGAACGTCGCCGGACAGCATCTCGAAAAGGACGATGCCCAGGGCATAGATATCGGACTGCGGCGTCGCGGTCTCGCCTTTTGCGAGCTCCGGCGCCAGGTAATGCACGGATCCCATGACGTTGTTCGCCTGCGTCAGCTGCATGCTGCCTTTGGCTGTCGCGATGCCGAAGTCAAGGATCTTGACGGATCCGTCGGATTTTACGATGACGTTCTGGGGCTTCAGGTCCCTGTGGATGATGCCCCTGCTGTGCGCTTCCGCAACGGCGGACGTCAGCTGCTTCATGATGTCGATGCTCTCTTCCACGAGCAGCGGTCCCCTGGAGCGGATGATCTGTTTCAATGTCCTGCCGCGGACATATTCCATGACGATATAATGATGTCCCTTGTAATCGCCGACATCATAGACTTCCACGATATTGGGATGCGCCAGTGCCGTGGCAGCCTGTGCTTCCCTTTCGAAACGCAGGATGCTGACAGCGTCCGTGCTCAGGTCGCTGCGCAGGATCTTGATGGCGACTTCACGGTTGAGGATCGTATCGATCGCGCGGAATACATCTGCCATGCCTCCCTGACCGATGTGCTGGACGACCTCATAGCGGTTGGCGATCATATTCTTGCGGCTCATAAGGATTCCTCCCCTTCGAGGTCGATCAGTATGATCGTGATATTGTCATACCCGCCTGCTTCAAGCGCTGCCTTCATCAGCTTCCTGGTCTTCAGGGCCGGATCGATCTCCGTATCAAAGACGATGTCCCTGATCTTCTTCTCCTCCACATATCCGTGCAGGCCGTCGCTGCAGATCAGGATGCCCTTCATATCTTCCGTATGCGTATCGATATCGCTGCGGACCGCTTCCCAGACGCCGAGGGCGTTGGTCAGGACATTCTTCTTCGGGAAGGTCTTCGCTTCCTCGCGCGTCAGCTGGCCGTGCATGATCATGTCGTTGACAAGCGTATGGTCCATCGTCAGCTGGCTGAAACGGCCGCTTTCGAACCATGCATAGGCGCGGGAATCGCCGATATTGACGACGAACCTGCCGACGCTCGTCAGCATGACGCCGCAGAACGTCGTGCCCATTCCCTTCATGCCGGAATGCGTCTGCCCGTACGTGAAGATCTCGGAGTTCACCTCGGAGATGCGCTCGCGGATCCACTTCTTGACGGCGTCCGGGCTTTCAAACCCGTTCGTCTCGCTGAAAGCCTGGGAGAAAGACTGTACGGCGATGCGGCTCGCGATATCGCCGCCGAAGTTGCCGCCGATGCCGTCCGCCACAATAGCGAAAACATCGCCGCTCTCACTGGTGGCGATCACATAACTGTCCTGGTTGTTCTTTCTGAGCAGACCCTTGTCTGTTATGCCGTAATATTTCATGAACCGTTCTTGTCCTTCTCATGTCTTGCGCGCAGCTGGCCGCAGGCAGCGTCAATGTCGTCGCCGTGTCTTGCGCGGAGCGTTGCCTTAACGCCGTTCTTCATCAGCACGTCATAAAAACGGAGTGCCTTTTTATCGTCTGCCGACCTGTACCCGTGTTCATCCACGGGATTGTACGGGATCAGGTTCACATAGGCGTTCATGCCGCGGATCAAAGACGCAAGTTTCCTTGCGTGATCGTCCGTATCGTTGACGTCGCGCAGCAGGATATATTCAAAAGTCAGCCTTCTGTGATTGTCGTTGCTGTACCGGCGCAGCGACGCCATCAGCACATCCAGCGGATAGGCCTTATCGATGGGCATCAGTTTCCGGCGCAGTTCATCGTCCGGCGCGTGCAGGGAGATCGCCAGGTTGTACTGGTAATGGCCCGCAGCGAAATCATCGATCCTGGGCACGATGCCGCAGGTCGAGATCGTGATGTGCCTTGCCCCGATCGCGAGACCCAGATCGCTGTTGATGATCTCGCAGAAACGCATGACGTTATCGTAATTGTCGAACGGCTCCCCCGTTCCCATGATCACGATGTTGTCGACCCTGCCGCCGGTCTGATCAAGTTCCTTCTGCACATAGAGGACTTCCTTCACCATCTCGCCCGCTGTCAGGTCGCGCTGTTTCTTCAGGAGGCCGGAAGCGCAGAACGTGCATCCCATGTTGCAGCCTACCTGGCTGGAGACACACAGGCTGTCGCCGAAATGAAAATGCATCAGGACCGCTTCCACGGAAGCGCCGTCTTCCATCTCGAAAAGATATTTGACTGTCCCGTCCCTCGCCGTCTGGCGGCTGATCTCCTTCAGGGGCTCCATGGAGAATTCTTCCTGCAGCTGTTCCGTCAGGCTTTTGGGCAGATCGCTCATCTCCGTGAAGCTCTGTGCCCTTTTCCTGTAGAGCCATGTGAAAAGCTGTTTCGTTCTGTATGATTTCTGGCCGTGTTCCGCCAGCATCTGTTCCATCTGTTTGTAATTCAGGTCGTATATCGTCCGCATACAGGTTATTTTAGCATAATCATGCACGTTTTTAACATTTTCTCATGAGGGCGTAATAAAAACCGTCGCCGTCCGTCTCATCGGGAAACAGCGTCTTTTCCTCAAGCAGTTCGAAATCCGGTGCCGAAGCCAGGAATGCCTGCACCTGTTTCTCATTCTCTTTTTTATTCAGCGTGCAGGTGCTGTAGACAAGCAGCCCGTCCTTTTTCAGATACGGCGCGTTTGCCTGCAGGATCTTCGCCTGCAGCGCTGTGATCGCATCGAGGTCTTCGGGCTTCGTGTTCCAGCGGATCTCCGGTTTGCCGCAGAGGTCGCCGAGACCGGAACAGGGCACGTCCAGCAGGATCCTGTCAAAGCTTTCCGCTTCAAAGGTGCCCGGCTGCGACGCATCGGCTGTTCTCGCTTCGCAGATCGTCACGCCGCATCTGTCCATCAGCTGGCGGATCAGGCTGACCCTGTTCTCATACAGGTCGCAGGCCGTGACGGATCCCCTGTTCCCCATCATCATCGCGATCTGCTGCGTCTTCGTTCCCGGTGCGGCGCATGCGTCAAGCACGTTCATGCCCGGACGGGGCTGCAGCACGGCCGGTATCTTCTGCGAATTCCGGTTCTGGATGAGGACGCAGCCGTTCAGGAACCGTTCGCTCTGCGTGAGCGGGCCTTCGGCTTTGAAGCACAGGTCATCCAGGAAGACGAAGCCTTCCTTTTCCGCTTCTTCTTTCGCGTATTTCAGGGTGTTGATGCGCCCGTACACAGCTGCCCTTTCCTGGTCGCTCCGCATGATCGCTTCCGCCTTCTCTGCACCGTAATGCGCCTTCCACAGGTCATAGATCCATTTCGGATGACTGTACCGGATATAAGGCTCTTCCGGCAGGACGAGCTGCTGTTTCTGCACCTTCCTGAGGACGCTGTTGATGAAGCCCTTCTCGCTCTTTTTCGCAAGACCGACGGCTTCGCTGACTGCCGCGTAATCGGGTACGCTGTCCATGAAGAACATCTGGTAGACGGTCATCTGCAGCAGACATGCGCTCCGCACCGAGATATGCTTCACAAACGGCGCATACTGGTATTCGAGCAGGCTGCGGCTGCGGATCGTGCCGTAGACGCATTCCGTGATAAAGCCTGCTTCTTCTTTTGAAAAATCCTGCCTGCGCATCAGCAGCGAAGCGAATGCCCGGTCCCGGTATACCCGCAGCAGGATATTCAGTATCTTTTCTCTTTCTGTCATATGCCCCCTAATCCAGATAGATCGGATTGACATCGATCTTCAGGCTGTTCAGATTCAGTGTGCTCTCCTTCAGAAACTTCCGGACGGCATCCCGCATCTCATCAAGGTCTTTCCCCTTCAGGATGACCCTGCTGCGGCACCTGTCCCTGATCTTCAGCAGTGTGATCACGCCGATCTTCTTGAAGCTGCCTTCCAGTTCCTCCATCAGCGCGAATGTGATCTTTTCCGCTTCCTCCTGGGTCTTCCCGGACGAAGTGAGCGAGATCATATATACATACGGGGGATACTGCCCCGCATGGCGGAACTTCATCTCGTTCTTAAAGAATGTCAGGTAGTCCTGCCTTGCGGCGCACTGCACGGCATAATGAGCGGGATCGTAGACCTGCAGGACGACTTCGCCTTCCTTTTCGCCCCTGCCGCTCCTGCCGGAAGCCTGCATCAGCAGATCGAACGTCATCTCGCAGCTGCGGAAGTCCGTGCGCTGCAGGCCTTCGTCGCCGTTGATGATGCCGACGAGCGTCACGTTGGGATAATCCAGACCCTTGGCGATCATCTGCGTGCCGGCAAGGATATCCGCTTCGCCCCTGCCGAACTGTGTGAGGATCTTCTCGTGGGAATCCTTTTTTGAAGTCGTATCCGCATCCATGCGCAGCACCTGTGCCATCGGGAAACAGGAACGGATCTCATCCTCGAGCTTCTGGGTGCCGATGCCGCCGGCGGAATAACCTTCGGTGCTGCCGCAGGACGGACATTTGCGCGGAAGCGTCATCTCCATGCCGCACATGTGGCATTTCAGCTTCCGGATATCCTGGTGCCAGCTCATTGAGATGTCGCAGTGCGGGCATTTGACCGTATCCTGGCAGGAACGGCAGCGCAGATTCGCATGATAGCCCCTCCTGTTCAGCAGCAGGATGACCTGTTGGTCCGCCTGCAGCCTCGCGCTGATCTTCTCACGCAGCGCATCGGACAGTATGTAAGACTGGCCGCCGCGGATCGTATCCCTGAGCGGGATCGTCGTCACATCGGGGAGCGAATCATTGATGCGCTCGTCCATCGTCACCAGGTGATAGACGTTCTTCAGGGCGCGCGCATAGCTCTCTAGCGAGGGCGTGGCCGAGCCGAGGATGACCTTGCAGTGATGATGCCTGCCCCTCTGGATCGCGATATCGCGGCAGTGGTAGCACGGCTGGTTGTCCTGCTTGTAGGACGTATCGTGTTCTTCATCCATGATGATCAGGCCGAGATCGCTGAACGGCATGAAGACGGCGCTCCTTGTGCCGACGACGATGCCTGCCCTGCCGGAGCTGACAAGGCGGTACTGTTCGTATTTCTCCTGGGGATTCAGCCGGCTGTGATAGATGGCAAGGCCGCTGCCGAAGCGTTTCGAGACGCGTTCGATCATCTGCGGCGTCAAAGCGATCTCCGGCACGAGGATCAGCACCTGCCTGCCCTTTTCAATTGCTTCCTGCGCAAGGCGCAGATAGATCTCCGTCTTGCCCGAGCCGGTCACGCCGCACAGCAGGTAGACCGCATCATCCGACCCTGTGATCGTATCCATCGCCTGTTTCTGCATCGGCGTCAGGTCATACGAAGGCGCTGCGATATCCGCGCGGATATCGCGTGCTTCCTTTTCCTTCAGATAACTGACCAGCGCGTTCTTATCAAGCAGCGCCTTTGCCTGGTTCGGGAACCTGTTGCGCAGCTCGCTGTAGCGCACTTCGCCTTTTTCCCGGATATATTCATACGCCTGCAGCTGCTTCGGCGTCAGCTTTACTTCTTCATCCGATACCTTCACCCATCTTTCCCGGACGGTATCTTCACGGCGGGAGCGCGGCTTCATTTTCGACGGCAGCATCGTCTGGAAACAGCTGATCGCCGTCGAGAGCGTCATGTCCCGCATCCAGAGACCGAGGTCATAGAGCTCTTCATTCAGCACGGGCACACGGTCGATCACCTCAAGGACAGGCTTCACTTTGACGCCCAGCCTCTCTTCCAGCTGCTGCACAGTCTCGTCTGTTTCACTTACGCTGTCGACGAACCCGGTCACGGTCCTGTTCCCAAAACCGATCTTTACGCGGCACCCGCGGCTGACCTCTTCCATGCATGTATATGTATATGTCTGATCCAGTTTTCGGACAGGGTTTTCGATCCAGCACTGTACAGTCCTCATATCCACCTCTTGAAATTCATCTCTTGAAAAACAAACTGTATGAATTCATACTAATAATATTACATGACTCGCCGCTATGCGGAAAACGGAAAGTGAGAGATTATGGAAAACGTAAAAAGAATCGTCGTAAAGATCGGCACTTCCACGGTATGCCATGCCAACGGCGCGCCGAACCTGAAAAGGATCGACCAGCTGTGCCGTACGATCACGGATCTGAAGAACAGCGGCATCGATGTCGTCCTCGTATCTTCGGGCGCGATCGGTGTCGGCATCAACCGGATGGGGCTCAGTGAAAGGCCGAAGGAGATGGCATTGCGGCAGGCTGCCGCTTCGATCGGCCAGGGTGAACTGATGCGCATCTATGACCGCTTCTTTACCGATTACGGTTCCCTGTGCGGACAGATCCTCCTGACGAAGGACATTACGGAGAATCCCGAAGGGAAAAACAATGTCATCGCGACATTCGAAGCACTGCTGCAGCTTCACGCGGTACCGGTCGTCAACGAGAACGACTCGGTCGCCACGGAAGAGATCGTATACGGCGACAACGATACGCTCTCCGCTGTCGTCGCCCTGTTCACGGACGCAGACCTGCTCGTGATCCTCTCGGACATCGACGGCCTCTATGACAAAGACCCGTCCAAATTCGCGAATGCGCACAGGATCCGCGTCGTGGATGATTTCGATTCCATCGATGCCGAGATCTCTGACTCGAATACATCCCAGGGCACCGGCGGGATGATCACCAAGATCCAGGCCGCGAAGATCGCTGCAGCCGCAGGCATACCGACGATACTCGCATCCGGAAAGAATCCGGAGATACTCTATGAGATACAGGAAGGCAGGCAACCGGGGACACTCTTCGCTGCCGGAAAGGAAAAAGCATGAATCTGATCGAACAGGCAAAAGCCGCAAAAAAGGCATCCGTACAGCTGCGCACGCTGGATATCTCCATACGAAACCGCATGCTGGAAGAATTCGCGGACGCGCTGGAAACGAACGCGGAAACGATCATCGAAGCCAACGGGAACGACATGCGTGAAGCAGAGCAGAGAGGTATGGGCACCGCGATGCTCGACAGGCTGAAGCTCGATGAAAAGCGCATCAAAGGAATGGCGGACGGCATCCGCGACGTCGTGAAGCTGGACGACCCCCTGCACATCGTGCTCGAAGAAAAAACGATCGCATCCGGCATCCGTCTGAAAAAAGTCACCGTACCGATGGGCGTCATCGGCATCATCTTCGAATCCAGGCCGAACGTTACGGCAGACTGCATCGCGCTGTGCTTCAAGGCAGGCAGCGCATGCGTGCTCAAGGGCGGCAAAGAATCCTACGCATCCTGCAGGGCGATCACGGACATCTTCAAAGCGATCGCGGAAGAAAACGGCATCAGTCCCGACTGCGTCATGCTGGGGGAACGTCCCTCGCATGAGGAAACGGC
This sequence comes from Solobacterium sp., assembly GCA_024698805.1. Classification (GTDB taxonomy): domain Bacteria; phylum Bacillota_I; class Bacilli_A; order Erysipelotrichales; family Erysipelotrichaceae; genus Bulleidia. The sequence continues at coordinate 20,980 of JAILQT010000093.1, read as the reverse complement.
TGCGTTCATGTCGTGCCGCGAATATGTCGACCTGCTGATCCCCCGCGGCGGCAAGAACCTGATCCGTTCCGTCGTGGACAATGCGAAGGTGCCGGTCATCGAGACGGGTGCGGGCGTATGCCATACCTTTATCGATGCGGCGGCGGATATGGCCAAGGCACTGCCGATCGTCATCAATGCGAAATGTTCCAGACCGAGCGTCTGCAACGCGATGGAGACACTGCTCGTTCATGAGAAGATCAAAGATGAGGACCTCATCACGATCCTCAATACCCTGCACGAAAAAGGCGTGAAGATCGTCGGCGACGAAGCGGTATGCCGTCTTGACAGCAGTGCGGCAGCAGCGGACGAGGCTTCCTGGTCCACGGAATACAACGACATGATCCTCAACGTCAGAGTCGTAAAGGACGTGCAGGAAGCGATCGCGCATATCGAGACCTACGGCACGCATCACAGCGACTGCATCGTCACGGAAGATGAAAACAATGCATCGCTGTTCCTCGACCAGGTCGACAGCGCATGCGTCTACCACAACGCCTCCACAAGGTTCACGGACGGCTTTGAATTCGGCCTCGGCGCGGAGATCGGCATCAGCACGCAGAAGCTTCATGCGCGTGGACCGATGGGGCTCCGCGAACTCACATCCTATGCATACAGGTTAACAGGAAACGGAGAGATCAGATGAGTAAGGAATATACAATAGGTTTCATCGGCTGCGGCCACATGGGAATGGCGATCGCGCGCGGCGCCGCAAAAGCAGGTTATGTCGAAAGCGGGAAGATCGGCGTGTTCGATCCTTCCGAACGGATACAGGAGATCAGCAGGAGCGAAGGCTTCGGCATCCTGGAGAGCGAAAAGGAAGTGATCAGAAGGTCGGAGATCGTCCTGCTGTGCGTCACGCCGCAGATCGTCGATACCGTACTGGAGAACATGAAAGGTGAAAAGATCGATACCCTCGTATCGATCGTGACAGGCGTATCGATGCGCTATATGCAGGACAGGCTTGACAACGCCCCTGTGATCCGCCTGATGCCGAACACGCCGCTGCAGGTCGGCACCGGCGCAAGCGTCATCTGCCGGTCGGACAACTGCAGTGATGAAGCCTATGATTTCGTCATCCGTCTGTTCGATTCGATGGGCATCACGAAAGAAGTGCCGGAAGAGCAGATGAATATCGGCGTTGCTCTCCACGGCAGCACCCCTGCCTATGCCTATTACTTCATGCAGTGCCTGATCAAAGACGCGGAAAAACGCGGCGTGGACAGTCAGACAGCCAGGGAGCTGATCGTGCAGACATTCAAAGGTTCCTGCGAGCTCCTGCAGGCGAACCCGGACAAACCGCTCGACGATTTCATCAATGAAGTCTGTTCCAAAGGCGGCACGACGATCGAAGCCGTCACGGAACTGAAGAACCGCGGCACGGAAGGGATCATTCACGACGCCAACGAAAAATGCATCAGGCGCGCTGCAGAGATTGGCCGCTGAGAATACAACGGGATGCCATTGATGCATCCCGTTTTTCTATATACCGTTCTGTGCGGAAGCAGGTCATCCCCCTTCGCATGAGTTCCTGCAGCCGTGTGAACTGACTATTCCGCATCCGGATCCATGCACGGGACGGAAATCAAGGAAAAGCATGAATTCCGGATATTTATGAAGCGCAGAATGAACTATAATAACAGCGGAGGAAAATGAAAAATGGCTGAAAAAACAATTATCCTGTTCTGCGGCGCAGGCATGTCCACGAGCCTCCTCGTCAATAAGATGAAGGAAGCTGCAGCTGCCCAGGGCAAAGACTATGAGATCCATGCACACGCATTAAGCGAAGAGCGCGTATGGGCACCGAAGGCTGACATCATCATGATCGGCCCGCAGGTCCGTTTCGAGCTTGCGAATATGCGCAAGAGGAATCCCGATAAGAAGATCACGGATATCCCGATGCGGATGTACGGCACCATGGACGGCAAGGGTACGCTCGCCCTGGCTGAAAAGATCATGGCGGAAGACTGAGGCAGGATCAGGTTCCCTGTTGACCGCGGTTCCCCTTCCGTATATAATTCCTGTGTTCATCGGAGGGTGAACTGTTCGAAAGAAACAGTAAGCTGGATAAGATGGCAGATTGAGATATCTGCGTCTGTCCGGCTTTTTTTGAAATTTACAGGAGGTCTCTCAAATGAAACGGAATCTTGATTTTACGACCGGGAAGATCGTTGAACCGCTCCTCAGATTTGCCATTCCCGTCCTTCTTGCGCTGTTTTTGCAGGCACTGTACGGTGCGATCGACCTGGCGATCGTCGGGAAGTTCGCGACTTCCGCCGACGTATCCGCAGTCGGTACAGGCTCCCAGATCATGATGACGATCACCGGCCTCGTCACCAGCTTCGCGATGGGTCTCACGATCCTGCTGGGACAGCGGATCGGCGAAGGACATATGGACAAAGGCGGACACATCATCGGCTGCGGAATCGTCCTGTTCATGATCATCGCTTTGGTCCTGACGGCTGTGACGACCGTGTTCGCCGGCAGCATCACGCACATCCTTCATGCGCCTGAAGAAGCGTTCAGCCTGACGAAAAGCTATGTGACGATCTGCGGGGCCGGCTCCCTCGCCATCGTCGGATTCAACTTCATCGCTGCAGTATTCCGCGGTCTCGGCGATTCCAGGACCCCGATGATCACCGTACTCATCACCAGCATCCTCAACGTAGCCGGGGACCTCCTGCTTGTCGCAGGCCTGCATATGGGTGCTTCCGGCGCAGCGGCAGCTACCGTAGCCGCCCAGCTTGCCAGCGTGATCATATCGTATTTCCTGATCCAAAAGACCGGGCTCCCCTTTGAGACGGACCGCAGTATGATCCGCCTGGACATGGATATCGCAAAGCGTATCGTCCTTCTCGGCGCACCGATCGCGCTGCAGGACTTCCTTGTCGGGATCTCCTTCCTCGTCATCCTCGCGATCGTCAATACGCTCGGCGTGACGGCGTCTGCCGGCGTCGGCGTCGCGGAACGCGTATGTTCGTTCATCATGCTGATACCGAGCGCGTTCATGCAGTCGATGTCGGCTTTCGCATCACAGAACAAAGGTGCAGGCAAATACGACCGTGCCCTGAAAGCGCTCTGGCTTGCGATCGGCACTTCCACGCTGTTCGGCATCCTGATGTTCTTCGCTGCATTCTTCCGCGGCGGCCTGCTGGCTTCGGTCTTCTCGAACGATCCGGCCGTTATCTCTGCCGCTGCCGATTACCTCAAGGCTTACGGCATCGACTGCCTGCTCACATGTTTCCTGTTCTGCTTCATCGGCTATTTCAACGGCATGGGCATGACTGCCTTCGTCATGGTGCAGGGCATCGTTTCCGCCTTCCTCGTCCGTGTCCCGGCCGCATGGTTCTTCAGCCGGATCGAACCGGTATCCCTCTTTTACATCGGGCTGGGCATCCCGCTTTCGACAGTCCTGCAGATCCTGTTCTGCTTCATCGGGCTCGGCTGGCAGCGCCGGAAGCTGGCAGCGTTACAGCATTGACCCTTTATCAAAAGAAAGATCACCTTCCTGCAGGATGATGTAGTCCCTGGGGAAGATGATCTTTTTTACTTCATTCATCCTGCCTGTATCTTCAGGCCGTATGCCAGCCATCTGCCGTCGATATCCTCGATGACGAATTCCCGGTTCTGATAATCGGTCGTATCCAGTGCCCTGACGATCCTGACACCTTTGGAAACGAATTCTTTTTCCAGCGCTTCCTGGCCGTCCGTATACAGATAGGCGTCATAGCCGTAACCGTAGAGTTCCCGGTTCGGCAGGACCCTGTCTGTTCCTGCCTGCAGCAGTATGATCTCTGCTTTATCACGGTACAGGCAGATATGCGGCTCTCTGCAGTCCAGATATGCAACGGCACGGAAGCCGAGCCTGTTTACATAGTATTCCGCTGTTTTCCGGATATCCGGCACAGGGAATATACAGCTCATTCCTGACAGTCCCATATGTATTCCTCCTTTGATTATCTGATCTTACTGTTATGTTCTTCCGCATCCCTGCGCAGCTGCAGATAGTATTCCTCACACGGGCAGTCCAGGAAAGCCTCCCTGTCCCAGTCTGCAATGCGCATGGGATCCCCTTCGATCACCAGTTCCTTCAGTCCCGTGCAGCCGCGGAATGCGCCGAATTCCACATAACGCACCGAGGCAGGGATAACGACACTTTCCAGCTCCTGGTTCTCCGCCAGGACTTCCCCTTCGATCCGTTCCAGTCCTTCTTCAAAACAGACGCGCCGTACCCCGCATCCGGCATACTCTTCCCAGCCGTCTTCTTTCCGGATCATCAGGATGAAACAATCCGGGAGTGCACACATGCAGTCTTTCTTCTGCGGCACGCCTTTATTCCACGGGACCAGGTTGGAATACTCCTTTCCTTCGGCAGGGATCCAGCCGTCCTGCCGGGGCGAGAGGACGATATCCGCATCGGCGAGATACCCGAGTTTCTCCCCGTTTTCGCACAGGATCTCCAGAAAGCCGTCGGCGTTCATCACGGAGTCTTTTACCTGTCTTTTCCCGAGACGGTTCTCCATATAGTCACTGCTGTTTATGAAACGGTCTTCTTCCGGATCCTTGTGCCATGTACGCAGTTCCTTCTCCATGATCCATACGATCGTCTTCCCGGACGGTGAAGCTGCAACGGCCAGGGGCCAGTGATCCGGCAGGTCCCAGTCCAGATACTCGGCGGGCGTGCACGTCACAAGTTTATCATCCTTGCCGATGATCACTATATACGTCGCCGAAGGATCCGGATCAACGGGCGGGAAGATATACGCACCGTACAGCGTGCCGTCCGGCAGGCTGCCGTAACAGCGGAAGACGGCATCATGCCGGTTGTTCTGCTTCGTCGTAAAATCATAATGGAAGCTGCGTTCTTCCCAGCTGTCTTTCAGCTGCGAGAACCGGATGCCGGTCGGATCAGTCATCATCTTCCCCTCCTGTATTCAGATATTCGAATTCATCCATATACGGATAGTCCGCGCTGAACCGGAACGGTTCCTTCGGCCTGGTATCCGCCCGGCTGGACTCGGCGATGAGGAATGCCGGCCACGGCAGGTCATCCGGGTCTTTGTCCCGGATGGAATATGCAGTCCCATGAATTACGACTTTCCGGATACCGTCGCATCCCAGGAATGCGTCGGAAAAGATAAACAGGACTTCATCAGAGATCGTTACAGTCCGGATATTATAGGAGTGTGCGAATGCGCCGGACCCGATCCTTTTTACACCGCGGCCAATGGTCACTTCCTTCAGGGAAGTGCATTCGCTGAACGCGAACATGGCGATCTCTTTGACATTGTCAGGAATGACGATGCTTTTTAATGCACGGCATGCGGAAAAGGCACTCTCGCCGATCTCCGTCAGGCTGTCCGGCAGGATGATCCGTTCCAGCGACTCGCATATGGAAAATGCATGATCACCGATGGATTCCAGTCCTTCCGGCAGCCACACACGTTTTAAAGAACTGCACCTGCTGAACGCATAGCTGCCGATCTTCTTTATCCCTGCAGGCACGGTGAAGGATTCATCCGTACCTGTATATTTTATAAGCACCCCGTTCTCTGTCTGTATGTACATGTGATCCTCCTGTGTACTGTCTCAGGGCTTCTGTTCCGTTTTTATGATCTACCGTATACCTTCACAAAATGCCGGCTGAACGCTTCCGCCTGCTTCAGTGCTTCTTCTGTTTTCTGCGGCTCCCTGTCGCACAGGTGTATGAGGGATGAGACCGGCGCCGTATACGCAAACGCGAGCATCGCGGGATCATTTTCTTTGAGCAGGCCTTTGTCCATCATCTGACGGAAGATCACCGAAAACATATTCGTAAGCCCGGTAAGGAAATGCTTCGTAGCGAGATCCCTTGCCCTTTCATCACGGTACTGCTCGATCGTCAGCAGTTTCCTCGTCTTGACGATCTTCTCATCGCTGACAGTAATGGTGACCAGGCGCATCGTCATCGTCACCAGGTCTTCCGGTGAATCCGGTACGGGAGGCAGATGTTCGGATGAGCCGAAATGTTCTTCATAATAAGCGGTCATCTCATCCAGGAGCGCATTCCAGATCGCCTCTTTACTGTCGAAATGACGGTACATCGAAGACTTTGCCAGTCCGAGGGACGCAGTCAGTTCGCGGATATTCGTTCCCGCATACCCTTTTTGGGAAAACATATCCAGGGCAGCGGAAAGGATCCTTTCCTTTGTGTCTTTCGCCATCATGACCTCCATTCAAAAAGCGACCGTTCGTTCTCACATTATAGTAAGGGAACGGCCGCTTCATCAAGGTCTGCAGTATACTTTCAGTCGAATCTGTGCAGTTTGATATCCGCGATGCGGATATTCAGGATATTGTCATCCTCCAGCAGCTTCCGTGCATCTTCTTTGGAACAGTATATGCGCATGCCCAGGATCTCCGGTTCCTTTTCCAGGAGATCCCCGTAAACATATTCCGCAATATCCTTTTCTTTCTCATTAAGGAAATCATTGTCCAGCAGCAGCTTCAGTGAATCCCTGTAATGCGACAGAAGCTCTTCTTTTACATGTTTTCGCTGCGGTGCGGAAACAAACGAGGATGTCTTATAATATGGGACCATTGATACAGCTGCCGGGGAAAATCCCGGATACTTTTCCCTTGTTTCTTCAGAAGTCGGGCCGATATAGAATGAGCGCAGGAAACTGAAACCCTGCGGGCAGATCCTGTAGCCGTTTTCCTTATCCGTATACAGGTGTGTTACAGCATAAACAGGCGTTGATCCGGGATATTGCGACAGCCACAAGAGCAGACCATCCGTATCCGATGTTTCTTTGAACTTCAGATCGAATTCAACAGAAGCACTGTCCGGCAGGCTTTCGATCTCTGTCTTTATGTCCGGCACCGAATGCCATCTCTCCCACGTGCTGTTAAAAGACCACCAGTTCCGGAACGGGTTCTCATAATAAATAGAATAGAGGATATCCGCATCCGGCACGAAACTGCCGTCACGGATCTCAAATTCCCTCCTGCTGTCGCTTTTTACTTCAGGCAATCGAGCATATTCCGGATTCATATGAAATGCATCCAGCAGATACCCTGTCACTGCCCAGGCACCGAAATCCTTTTCTGCAGGTGCACAGTTCGGATCCAGTATAAAGCAGCTGCCTGGCACGAACAGTTCAAAGTAGCAGTTCAGATACCACCCGGCATTCGCAGTGACCAGGTTATCCGCAAGTTCTTCATTCGCATCCGGGATCCTGTCATCAAGCAGATACTCCATATCCTCAAGATGAAACGAATGGTTCTCCTTTACAGCCCTCGCGCCATGCCATATGCCTGCGGCAGCCAGCGCCAGGACCAGGACTGTGATCACCGCACGGCTGTATATGTTCCTTCTGATCCCGCCCCGGATCAGCCGGCTCATATCTTCGCTCTCCTCTTTCCTTGTTTCCAGGATCTCATCTATTTCACTCATACATACCCTCCTTTTTGGCAAGCTGTTTCAGTCTGCTGACCGTTCGGTGGCGGATCACGCGCAGGTTCTGTATACTGATGTGCATCAATTCCGCGATCTCGGCATCCCTCAGGCCGGAATGTATCGTCAGCAGGATCACATTCCGCTCCGTTTCGGAAAGAAGATAGATCTGTCTGTACAGCCACTGCTTCCTTTCCTCTGTTTGATTCAGAGCATCTTTTTCTGTGCTGAGGACATCCATAAAAGATTCATCAACATGCACGAAGCGTTTCTTTTTCCTGCATTCGTCGATGAATGTGTTCTTCAGCGTCCGGAACAGCCATGCCTGGAAGTTTCCTTCCCCGCTGTAGGAAAGAAACGCTTTGACAAACGTTTCCGAGACCAGGTCCTCCGCGTCGTCCCGGTCATGCGTCAGGGAAAAGGCGTACAGATACAGCGCAGTATGGGACTGTTCGTAGATTTTTTGAAAGACTTCCTTTTTCAGACCGCTACCCCTTTTCACTAATATAACGTTTAAGGTCAGGAAAGATTACAAAAAAGAAGAAGGACATATACCTTCCTCCCGCAGATCACAGCAGCGTTTTATCTGATGTGATCTCATTTATGGAATCAGACACGATGCGGCCGTCTTCCAGGATGATCACCCTGTCCGCCTGCTCCGCGATCCGGATATCATGCGTCACCATGACGAGCGTCTGGCTGTATTTCTTCTGCAGGGCATGCATGAGGGCGATGACCTCTTCCGCGCTTTTTGCGTCCAGATTACCGGTCGGCTCATCCGCGAAGATGACCGCAGGTCTTGAAGCGAGTGCCCTGGCTATGGCAGCGCGCTGCTGCTGGCCGCCGGAAAGCTCGTTGATCCAGGCATACCTCTTGTCTTCCAGACGCAGTTCACGCAGGAGCTCATTGATGTATCCTTCATCTTCTTTCCTGCCCGCAAGATGGATGGGCAGGACGATATTCTCGATCACGTTCTGCGACGGCAGCAGGTTGAAGAACTGGTATACGAAACCGGTCTCTGTCCTTCTGAGCTTCGTCAGGGAACTGTCTGACATTTTATAAACAGATCTTTCGCGCAGATACACGCTTCCGTGATCGGGGCGTATCAGTCCGGCAAGGATATGAAGAAGCGTGCTTTTGCCCGATCCGCTCCTGCCCAGGATCACGGTGAACTCCCCTTCGTGGATTTCGACCGACAGGTCATCCACAGCTGTGACCGCGTTCTCGTTCCTGCCGTATCTTTTCGTCACATGTTCCGCTTTCAGTATTGTCTCCATTTCATTCCCTCCTGAGATCTTCATAATCTTTCGCGAGCATCGCCTTCAGCGGCAGTGTATACATCAGCGTGAAGCACAGCAGGCTGAAGGTCATAAACAGGATCATTGTTCCTATGTCCAGCCTCCATGTGCCGAGCGCCGCGAACAGATAGATGCAGTACAAGAGATACAGGACAGCCGCGGCGCATGTCATATACAGCGCCTTGCACAGTTCTTTCTGTACAGCCTGTTTCCGTGTCATCCCCAGCGCCCTGTACAGGATCAGCTCATCCTGCGAGGCGTGCATGAAGCTCATCTGCAGCAGGGAGAAGATGAGCAGGCCGAACAGCACCGGTACTGCCAGCATCCCGCGGCTGAGGTGCAGGTTCATACCGCCCGGTCTGTATTCGCAGTGCAGCATCAGCACATCGGAAAGATAAACGTCATCCAGGTCCATGCCCCGCAGGTACAGTTCATTCAGCAGCGGCAGCGTATCTGCCGCATCCGCATAAACGAGTTTTTCACAGAACAGTTCCTTTGTGCGCAGCTGTTCAAATACATGCGGCGTCACAGCGATCGAAAAATACGGCCCGCGGTACAGGCTCAGCTCCATGCCGTTATCCGGTCCGCCGGGGTACGGGCCCTTCCACCGTACCGTCTCATCGGGCATCACGATGCCTGTCACCGTGTATTCCCGGCCGCCGCAGCGGATCCTGTCGCCTTTCTGCAGTCTTTTTCCTGCGGAGAAAAATGCTGTCCCGTTATTGTATTCCTCCGTATAGCCAAGCTCGGAGTATTCATACATGAGCAGTGCTTCGTCATCCGTTTCCGGGAGTCTGCCGTCGATCTGTGCATTCTGTGCGAACTGTTCATCTGCTGCAGCGATCCTCCCGTCTGCCCATATCGTGTATGCAGGTTCGGATACCGATACCACCGGATCATCGCATACACGCAGACGGAATACTTTTTTTTCAAGCGGCAGCCCGCTTATATACGCATCATCGGAAGGCTGATCCGTATACATCTCGATCGCGTGTGCTGAAGAATACAGGATCGTCTCAGCACCTTCAGCGGTACGGTAAGTTTCCGCTGTCTCTGCTCCGCCCGGCAGGATGAGCGCACCGATCAGCACCGCAGACAGCAATGCGCCTGCACAGATCCCTTTTGTGCGGAACAGCTCATATCCCGCAAGCCGCTGCACATGCATGGCCTTCAGCACCTGTCTGTGCTTCTTCCTGTGGGCTGCGCCGGATTCAAAGGATCCGCTCAGGACATTCTGCGCACTGCGCAGCACCGGTACATATGCACCAAGAAGCGCAAACAGGATGACCAGCAGACCGCATCCGCATATTTTCAGCGGCTCCTGCAGAAACAGCAGGTATGTGCTTCCGTCATGGATCTGATGTACCCGATCCGCATACAGGTCTGCCGCACTGCCGAAGAGAAACGCCATGATGCCTCCGAGCAGTGCAGCGCAAAGCGAGATCAGTGTTACAGAGATCATCACCATCAGGATGATCTGCGATCCTGTCATACCAATGCCCCTGAGCAGGGAAAGCTCCCGGATGCGCCTCTTCATGACAGACGCGTTCATAAAATACAGGATCAGGATGACTGTCAGTGCGCACAGCAGCTGCGCCATCGTATAGTCTTTAAAGGAGTCATGCGAATTGTCCCATGCCCATGTATCGTTATTCCTGGTGAAATGATCATATCCGTATTCATTTTCGATATAATCCAGGGCGAATCCGAAATGCGAGATGATGAACCTGCCCTTCTGCGCATACTGGCCGAAATGCCTGTCAAAGAAAACATATGCATCGCCTTCTTCAATACTGGTATAGATATCCGGGAACAGGTCCTGTGATTTGTGAACGATCCCGCTGACGGTATACATCGAACGCCTGCCGTTCACTTCCAGCAGGAGTCCGGAACCGATGCCGCAGCTGTATTCGGACGACACTTCCTGCGTGATCATGACCTCATCCTCCTGCGGATAAGAACCGCTGACCAGGTCCAGCCGGCAGAGATCGTACAGGCTCTCATCCGCATGGCCGATCGCATACCCGTCAATACTTCCCTGCCGGTACAGATAGCCTAAACGGAGCCGGTCCGCTTCCGTCTGTTCCGTCACGCCTTCCTGCTTCATGCCGAAATCCTTGAGTCCGCCGTATCGGTCTTCCCTGTCCAGCTCATGACGGTAAAGATCGATGCCTTCATCCGGGATATCCGCATACGCATACCAGTCACCGTAGTATTTGGAACAGTACTGCCGGTACAGGCTCATGCAGTGCGGCAGCAGGAGCGAGACAAAGAAGAACAATGCGGCAGACAGGGAGATGATCATGACCTGCAGACAGCTTCTTTTCCGGTTTCGGAAGACATCGTCAAGCGCTAGTTTCAGGACTGTTTTCTTCATGTTCCGCCTCCTTTTCTGTCTTACAGGGCATTATAAAAACATCTTTTTCAGAATGCCTGTTTTTTCAGATGATCTGTGCTGTTACACCGTCGCCGTCATTGTATACGAGCAGCTTCAGCCCGTTCTTCTCAGCAGCCTTTGAAGCGAAGTACAGCCCGAAGCTGTACCTGCCGTCTTTGTTTGCGTGCAGATCAGACAGTTCTTTCAGCTGTTCCTCACCAAGGGGATCACAGGCATTGTGTATGCGGATCTCCCCGTTACCTATGTATACGGTTACCGGTGTGCCTTCCGTCCTGTATTTCACCGCATTATCGAGCAGGCACCGGAACATCCGGGTGATATACTGCCTGTCTGCAGTGATCTCCATCTCATCGTTTTTATCACAGCTGAACTGCACATCGGGATACTCATTCATGCATTCCTGTAAGATCCCGGAAAGAAGGATTTTTTCACTGTGCAGCGTACCTGTCTCTTCCAGTTTTGCCAGGCTCAGTATGTCATCGATCATTCCCGAGATCTGTCCGCCCTTTTCCATGATCTGGTCCAGATACCAGTCTTTTTTATCTTCGCGTATGCCCAGTTTCAGGTTCTCCGCATATCCCATGATCGCTGCCAGGGGTGTCCGGATCTCATGGGCGATCGCATTCATCATATCCCTGCGCATGAGGCGGACCTTCTCCTTTTCCGAGACCAGGGTCTTCCTTGCCCAGCGGACATACCGGTAAAACACATACAGGATCACCAGCAGGACGTGCCATGTGAGCATACTGATCAGTGCAGGCATCAGGGGCCGGGATACGGAATGAACGATCAGGCAGCCCCTGTCTTTGACCGGTATGACCTGCCTGTTCTCGGAAGGCATCGTCAGTTTCCTGAGTTCCTTGACTTCAAGGCTGCCCTCGTCCGTCCGTCTATGGCTTTTATCCCGTGCATCCCATGCGTAGAAATCTGCTGTGACAGGCTCATTGAAATCTTCGAGTACATATGCCATTTCCTCAGGTACGGTGATATGCAGCATTTCATGATCATTCATGAGACCGATAGGATACATCTTCCGTTCATCACAGTCATAATAGGAGGCGGAAAAGGCCTGATACCCGCTGCTCTGGACGAGCGGCCATCCCCAGTCTGTCCTATCCGAGACCGCGGATGCATCCGCTCCCCCGAATTCCTCAAACAGGATCTTCAGATTCGACATGAGCAGGATCTCATTCCATGAGAATTCGCTGCGCCAGTACAGATACTGGGTCCCGAACAGGACAGCCGCAATACAAAGATATACAGCGAATATCCTTCCCTTCTTCCTCTCCAGCCGGAAAACGAGTCTGCGGATATGATCCCTGATCCTCATGATCCTTTCCCCCCTTCCGGGATGCGGAAGCTGTATCCTGCCCCGTGTACGGTGCGGATATAATCCCGGCATTTTCCCAGTTTCTTCCTGAGTTTGCGGATATGGTCATCGATCACCCTGTCGCTGCCGTCAAAGTCATATCCCCAGATGCGGATCAGCAGCTGCTGCCTGCTGAATAGCCTGCCTTCATTCCCCGCAAGGAAGGAAAGCAGTTCAAACTCCTTAAGCGCAAGGTCGGTCTTTTCACCCTGCACCGTAACTGTATGTTCATTGCGGTCGATGAGGATCCCGCCGTACTGCTTTACGGCATTCAGTCCCCTTCTTTTTAACATGGCGGTGATCTTCGCCTGCAGGACCGGCAGGGAGAAAGGTTTCGTGATATAGTCATCTGCCCCGCAGGCATAGCCGTTCAGCTTATCCGCTTCGGATATCCGGGCTGTGATGAAGAGGACCGGTGCTGTTATGCAAAGTTCACTGCGCATGGCGGAGCATACATGAAAACCGTCGATATCGGGAAGATTGATATCCAGCAGGATCACCGCAAGATCGGACAAAGCTGCTTTCTCAAGTGCTTCCCGGCCGCAGGAAGCACAGACTGCTTCATATTGGTTTGCCGTAAAGTAATCCGACATGATCTCCCTGAGGGATCTGTCGTCTTCAACGATCAGTATCTTTTCGTGCATGGCTTCCTCCTTACACTGCTATGATATACAGCAAATTTGGCTTTTTTATGTCGGAAAAGAAAAAAAGTCATAACTTTTGTATGACTTTTGCATAATTATTCAGCCTTCCAGCGCCATGCGGGCAGCTGCCTGTGCATGGATGACGGTCGTATCGAAAACAGGCAGTTCGCTGTCCTCCTCTTTTATCAGCATGCCGATCTCCGTGCAGCCAAGGATCACACCCCCCGGCACCCCTGTCTTTCATCGCAGAGATGATCCTCTGGAACTCCCTGCGGGAAGGATCGAGGATCCTGCCGGTGCACAGCTCGTTGAATATGACGTCATTGACGATCCCGATGTCCTTTTCCTCCGGGACAATCACTTCCAGCCCTGCAGCGGTCAGTCTGTCTTTGATGAAATCCTGTGTCATCGTATACTTCGTGCCGAGCAGGCCGATCTTTCGTATCCCTTTCGTTTTGACCGCATCCGCCGCAGCGTCCGCAATATGCAGGACAGGGATGCCGATCCGCTTCTCCAGATCCGGCACGACCTTATGGATCGTATTGGTGGCGATGACGATGAAATCCGCACCTGCCTTCTCCAGCCGCAGCGATATGTCTGCCATACTGTCAGCTACAGCAGCCCAGTCATCCCGTGACATGCATTCCTCGATCTCCGCGAAATCAACGTTGTACATCAGGATCTTCGAACTGTGCAGACCTCCCAGTGCCCGGACAGTCTCCCTGTTCAGGATCTCATAATATGTGACGGTGCTTTCCCAGCTCATCCCGCCGATCATTCCTATCGTTTTCATAATCTGCCCCTCATGGATGAATACTCACACTGTTATGATATACGGAATACCGTGAGAGATGGTAAAGGATGACCGCAAAATGGTTTCTATGACCTTCAATTCAACTGTGAAAAGGAAACTGACTGATCCGAACAATTGCATAAAGGTTTCATATTTAGTCCAACTTAACTTATCCCGAAGTGGTGTCTGAAATCAAAAAAAGCTATATCCCGTATAGCTTTTCTGCCAGTGGAGTCTAAGGGATTCGAACCCTTGACCCCTCCCCTGTGAAGGGAATGCTCTCCCGCTGAGCTAAGACTCCATGTGCATATATATTAGCACTGTTATATGATTCCAACAAGCAAAAGGAAAACAGATCACACTGGCAAACTTTACGTAACTGCATACATACCGCTGCCTCAATTTTTTTCATCCGGCTTTCGTGCAGATGCTTTCCTCCCATATTAAATGATCCGGAATGATCTTATTTTCATACTGACACGCGGTGCCGGGATCTTTGCAATAAAAGCCGCCGATCCATATAAAGAATGGGTCGGCGGCATGCGGTGTGTTTTGAACGATCTTAATTCGTAAGTTCTGTTAATGAGAGGAATTCCAGCATTTCTTCAAAGCTCACTGTATTGCCTTCATCTTCCCATTCTGCTTTCATTTCCGGAAGGGATGATTTCAGTTCCTTCAGTGTCTGTTCCTGCTTTGCGATCAGATTACTGAAGTCACTGAATTCCCCCGGGTCGGGAACAGCTGCCATTCCAGTAAAACCAAAACCGGGATTTATTGAACTTTCGATATAACCTCCCGGGGTCATGTTATACCACTTTCCGTTATATCTGGCTGTATCCATATAAATGAACCCTTCCAGGCCATCCACGGAAAAGAGCAGCGCCAGGGCTTTATAACTATCTGCACCCGTCACTTCTGCTGTTCTTTTAAAATAATTAAATGTACCGATTGACAAATAAGTATCAACAAGGGTTTCTGCGTAAATGATCTCCCCGATCTCCACTTTTGAAAGATCCGGCAGATACTGCAGATCCTCCAGAAAACGTGCCATTTCACGTTCTCCCTCACTGCCCTGTTCAAAGGTTGTCGGTTCTGAGTTAATGAGTTTATACAGATGTCCTCCTGAAGATGCGTACGCCAGTGTCAGCATCTGCCTGTTAACACTGTTCATAAGAAACGCACGGCGACGCTCGATATTTGTCCTGACGGCCAGATCGTTTTTCGCAGGTGCCACCGGATACGTCTGAAAATCATAAGAACTATATACGCCCTGCCTCCCAATAGCCTTCAGGGTATCATAGTTATTACAATAAGACTCAACTGCGAACGTAGATATCATCCGGTCAAAATCCTGTGCCTTCAGTGCTTCCGCATAAGCGATGACTGCCTCCTCCGGTGTGTCATATCCGTTCCCTTCATACTTTACTGCAGAACTGTTTGCCCCGCCTGACCTGAATACCCCGCCGAAGATCAGCCCGGTAAAAAGGGCTGCTGAGAGGGCAAAACCGATGATCATCATAGCCCACCCCGGGAGTCCCTTTCTGCCTTCTGCAGGTCTGTCTGTCTTTTTTTCCTGCTCCTTCACGTCAGGCATGACCGTATGTACTGCCGTTTCCTGAAGACCTTTCCCGGCAGTTTTTATCGCACTGCTTTTCGCTGAAGACAGCTGTGTGCCGCAAAAAGGGCAAAATGCATTATTGTCCGGGACCTGTTTCCCGCAATTCGTACAAAACATACCTGTTCACCTTCCTTACATGATCATTATACATACTATTTCAGGAAAGATTCCTTTTTCAGATTCCCGGCACCATCCGCCGCACCGCTCACTGCTAACAGCATTGCCGCATCCTCCCGGCAAAACAAAAAGCTGCACGGACTATCCCGTACAGCATTGTTTACAGTTCGATGACCCCGTCGAGCATGACATCCCACGGATCGGCTTCGATGAGATCCACCTTCTGTTCTTTGAAGGCGACGCCGAGCTTGTACTGGCGCTCATTGAGGATACTGTCATAATATCCCCTGCCGTAGCCTGTCCTGTGATTCACCGCATCATAGGCAGACAGCGGTATGAACATCAGGCCTATGTCTTCAGGATCGATGATCCTGCCGTCAACAGGCTCCATGACGCCGAACGAACCCGGTTCAAGCTCATCCAGGGATGTGATCTCCATGAAGACCAGTGTATCCCCCTGCACCTTCGGCACGCACACCGTCTTTCCTGCCTTCAGGCAGGCATTGAGCAGTCCGTGCGTATCCGCCTCATCCTTCATCGAGACATAACAGCCGATGATGTCATATTCCGAAAGAAGCTCTGCAGCTTTCTGCACAAGGAGCGAACTGCGCCTTTTCCTTTCCGCTTCGAGGATCAGGCTTCTTGCCTGCAGGCCCTGCCTGCGGGCTGTCTTCTTATCCAATGGCATCGCTCATGTCGATCTTCATCAGCTGGTTGAGCTCGACGGCGTACTCCATCGGGAGTTCCCTCGTGAACGGCTCAAGGAAGCCCATGATGATCATCTCGGATGCCTGTGCTTCGGTAAGCCCCCTGGACATCAGGTAGAACAGTTCGTCCTCGGAGATGTTGGATACCTTCGCTTCATGCTCGATGACGGAAGTCGCGTTCTCGTTGATATTGAGCGGGATCGTATCCGATGCGGACCGGTTGTCGAGGATCAGCGTATCGCATTCGATCTTGGCTTTGGAGAAATCCGCTTTTTTCGAGAAACGGATCCAGTCGCGGAAATTCGTGACGCCGCCGTTCCTGGAAACGGATTTCGAGACGATCGACGATGAGGTATGCGGCGCGAGATGGATCATCTTTGCGCCGGTATCCTGATACTGGCCTTTCGAGCCGACAGCGATGGAGATGCACAGGCCGTGCGCATACTCACCTGCAAGGATGCAGGCAGGATACTTCATCGAGATCCTGGAGCCGATGTTGCCGTCGATCCATTCCATGGTCCCATGGCTTTCGACCTTTGCCCTCTTCGTGACCAGGTTCAGGATGTTGTTCGACCAGTTCTGCACGCTCGAATACCTGCACTTCGCGCCTTTGCCGACGAAGACCTCGACAACTGCCGCATGCATCGAGTCCTTCGAATACTGCGGTGCCGTGCAGCCTTCCACATAGGAACATTCCGCGCCGTCGTCAACGATGATGATCGACCGTTCGAACTGGCCCATCGCTTCGGAATTGATGCGGAAATAGGACTGCAGGGGCTTCTCGAGCTTTACGCCCGGAGGCACATAGATGAAGCTTCCGCCCGACCATACGGCACTGTTCAGTGCTGCGAGCTTGTTGTCAGAGGGAGGTACGATCGTCGAGAAATACTTCCGGAAGATCTCCGGATACTCTTTCAGGGCGCTGTCGATATCCAGGAAGATGACCCCCTTGGACTGCACTTCATCGAGCATGTTGTGATAAACGGCTTCCGACTCATACTGTGTCGTAACGCCGGCGAGATACTTTCGTTCCGCTTCGGGGATGCCGAGCCTTTCAAAGGTTTTCTTGACTTCTTCAGGGACATCATCCCAGCTCTTCTCCGCTTCCTGCGATACCTTTTTATAATAGGTAAAGTCCTGGAAATCGATCTCGGAAAGATCCGGTCCCCACTTGGGCATCGGCATTTTCTCGAAGATATGAAAAGCCTTTACGCGGTATTCCGTCATCCATTCCGGTTCATTCTTATACGCGGAGATCTTGCGGACGATCTCCTCGGTCAGGCCTTTGCCTGTATCGATGATGGAGATGTCCTTGTCATGAAACCCGTATTTATAATCATCCTGGGAATAGATGGCTTCGTTGTTCTTGTTTGACTCACTCATTTTCCGCCTCGCTTTCAGAGATCATCTGCGACATGGCGTTCCACCCGATCGTCGCGCATTTGATCCTGTTCGCCTGCTTGTATACATTCTGAAAGGCAACTGCCTCCTCCAGCACATCGGGATCGTATTCATTCCCTTCGATCATACGGAAGTATTCTTCCACGATTGCCTTGGCTTCCTCAACGGACCTGCCCTTGAGCAGATCGGTCATCATGCTGGTGGAAGCGGTGGAGATCGTGCAGGCATACCCGTCGAAACGGATATCCTTGACGATGCCTTTTTCGATCTTCGACTGCACGGTGATGTCATCGATGCAGCTGTCGGATGCCATGTGCACGCTGCGGTAAGAGGCGTCGTCAGTCAGCTTGTGATTATGGGGATACTGGTAATGGTCCATGATCAGTTCCCTTAATACCATCGGGTCTTTCAGTAAATCAGATGCTGAACTCATATTGCCTCCTAAAAGAATATGCCTATCGCGTTTTCAAGGGAGATCTCTGAAGCGGCTTCGATGAAGCGGTCGACCTCCTCTTTCGTGTTATAGAAATATAATGATGCCCGGATCGTCTGGTCCGTCCCGATCACTTCGTGCAGGATCTTGGCGCAGTGGTTGCCGCTGCGGACACAGATATGCTTTGAGCCGAGATAGCCTGCCGCATCCTGCGCAAAGACGCCTTTCGCATTGAATGTGACCGGGCCGGTCTCGTTATCGGGATTGTAGAATTCGATATTATCGAGCTTTTCGATCTTCTCTTTGAAGTAGCTGCGGAGCTCCTTCTCATAAGCCATGATATTGTCCATGCCGATGGACATCAGGTATTCCGCCGCTGCCCCGAGTCCGATCACGCCTTCGATATTCGGCGTGCCTGCCTCGAATTTTTCCGGTGCATTCTTCAGGACGATCGTCCCGTCCGGATAGAATCTCGCATTCATCCCGCCGCCGAGGAATACCGGATCCATCTTCTGCAGAATGTCATATTTGCCGTACAGGACGCCGACGCCGTCGGGACCGCACATCTTGTGGCTGGAGAAACCCATGAGGTCCACATCCAGGTCCTTTACGTCGATCTTCCTGTGGGGTACGCTCTGGGCGCCGTCCATGACCATCAGCGCGCCGTTCTCATGCGCGATCGCAGCGATCTCTTTGATTGGCTGCACGGAACCGAGGACGTTCGTCACATGCGCCATGGCAATGACTTTTACATTTTCATGCATCGCCCTGCGGACAGCTTCCGTATGGCATACGCCCTGTCTGTCGACAGGGATATATTCGACACGGATGCCGTATTCCTTTTCCATCCGGTACCACGGCAGAAGGTTGCTGGCATGTTCGGCTTCCGTTGTAAGGATCACATCCCCTGGCTTCAGGAAATTCTTCATGAGCCCATAGGCGATCTGGTTCAGCGAAGCAGTGATATTGGCGGTAAAGACGACCTCTTTGGGGTCGCAGCTGATGAAGCGCGCAATGATCTTCCTGGTATCCGCATAGGCTTTGTCCGCCCTGGCGGCAGTCTCGTAATCCCCGCGCTCGACATTGGAAGTGTAGCCTGTATAGAAGCCGGTCACAGCGTCGATGACAGCCTGCGGCTTGTACGTCGTAGCGCCGTTATCAAAATAGATCAGGTCCGGGCGGTTCATGATCATCGGAAAGTCTTTTCTGATCTCATTTACATCGAACATGATTCCGCGATCTTCCTTTCCAGCTCTTCCCGCAGGATCTGCTTCAGCTCCTCATCTTCTATGATATCCGCGATCGGCATCAGGTAGCCGCTGCTGACGAGGCTCGTGCATTCCTTCATGGAAAGGCCCCTGGACATCATGTAATACAGCTGGTCTTCATCCATCCTGCCGATCGACATCGCATGGCTTGCCTGCACGTCGTTCTCATCGATGAGCAGCTCGGGCAGGATCTCAGACCGCTGTCCCTCCTCAAAACTCATCGCACGGGAAGTCTGGTGGTTCTCCGACCGGTATGCGCCTTTGAGGATCTGTCCGATCGCATCGATCATCAGGTCGCCGTGATCCAGGACGACGGCGTAGTTCTTCATCTCGCCGTATGTATGCGGCGCATCATTGACGACGCACATATTGTAATGCTTACGTGAAGAGACAAGGGAAGCGCTGCTGAGGAGGAACCTCGCGCCGCTCTGACGCAGGACGGCATGGATATCCTTCTGCGTATTTCCTTTTGCACATTCGCCATAGGCCACCGTGACGTCCGCGTCGCGCATGACCTCATAGGATTCATCAAAATGCACTTCGTCTTCACTGACATTCCAGAACAGGACGGAAGCGTGCACGCCTTCATCGAAAAAGCCGCGTATGCGCAGATCTTTCGCTTTCGTGACGCGCACGAACACCGCGCAGTTCTCCCTGCAGCGGAATGTCAGCTGAAGATCACGTTCCGTATCGATCTCAAAGGAACTGTTCCCTGCCGGGAACTCGATATTCTGACTGACATGTACGGGGATCATTTTGAAGCACCCTTCACACTTTCCCTGACAGCACACACACCGATCGATGCAGGTCTTGCGGGTGCTGCTTCTTCTTCCTCGGGTTCGATATCCAGTTCATTGTA
Organism: Solobacterium sp.; assembly: GCA_024698805.1. GTDB lineage: Bacteria > Bacillota_I > Bacilli_A > Erysipelotrichales > Erysipelotrichaceae > Bulleidia. The sequence goes on along the minus strand of JAILQT010000093.1, from coordinate 601 downwards.
GATCCAGTCGTAACCCTGTTCGTCGATCTTCCTTGCCAGTTCGGCGCCGCCGCTCATGACGATGCGGCCGTTGACGAGCACATGCGTGAATCCCGGCCGGATCAGCTCGAGGAATCTTTCGTAATGGGATACGACCAGCATGGACATGCCGTTCTCTTCGCGCATATTGTTCAGTGCGTCGCCGACGATGCGCAGCGCGTCTACGTCAAGACCGCTGTCGATCTCGTCCAGCATCGCGAGGGACGGTTTGAGCAGCTCCATCTGCACGATCTCATTCCTCTTCTTCTCGCCGCCGGAGAAACCTTCGTTGAGGAACCTGTGCGCGAGATCATCCTTCATATCCAGGTCCTTGATCGTCTTTTCCATCGCCTTGATGAAGCGGAACAGGGAGATCGGCTGTTCCCTGCGCACATTGATCGCCGCACGCAGGAAGTCGCTGTTGGTCACGCCGGGGATCTCCTGCGGATACTGCATCGCCAGGAACAGCCCGGCTACGCTTCTCTCATTGACAGGCGTGGCAAGTATATCCTTGCCGTCATAGGTGATCGATCCTTCCGTAACGGTGTATTTCGGATTGCCCATGATCGCTGCGAGCAGCGTT
>JAILQT010000085.1 GCA_024698805.1 Solobacterium sp. | reverse complement strand
CAGGAAAGGAAAAAAATTTCCTTTCCCTGTCAAGAGGGTAATCCGTGTCGCTGCGTCAAGGGCTTTTGCGGCATAAATGCCGGCTCCACTCTGTTCCGCCGGCTTTATTCCACAATCCCCTGACTCCGTTCCCGCTCCTTTCCGTTTACCCATACTCAGCGCAACTCTTTGATTGTCGTGTGTTTGTAAAACTTATTGCAACACAGGGGTTGCGTTAAGTTTTTCTATTCACACTGCCCAAACAAATTTAAAATCGAGGTTGACGCAAAAAAAACACTATGATATATTGATTAGGCACTTAAAAAAGCGCACGGAGGTTTAGCTCAGTTGGGAGAGCATCTGCCTTACAAGCAGAGGGTCAGCGGTTCGAGCCCGTTAACCTCCATCGTGCCGACTTAGCTCAATTGGCAGAGCAACTGATTTGTAATCAGTAGGTTGTAGGTTCGATTCCTATAGTCGGCACCATTGATGGAGACGTAGCGAAGAGGCTAAACGCGTCTGACTGTAAATCAGATCCCACCGGGTTCGGTGGTTCGAAACCACCCGTCTCCACCATTTTGTTTATAACATCCTGCGGATGTGTATATATATACTGGGCATGTTGGGGCATAGCCAAGCGGTAAGGCAACAGACTTTGACTCTGTCACTTCGCTGGTTCGAATCCAGCTGCCCCAGCCATTTACCACTGATGTCTCGGTAGCTCAGGCGGTAGAGCAACTGACTTTTAATCAGTGGGTCAGGAGTTCGATTCTCCTCCGAGACACCACTTAACGAAATTGCGAGTGTAGTTCAATGGTAGAACGTCAGCCTTCCAAGCTGAATACGGGAGTCCGATTCTCCTCACTCGCTCCATATACAGGCCTTGCGCTGCGAGGCTTTTTTTGTGCCTGCAGAATCCAAATTAAATATGTTTCTGTGCGTTCACACAGTCATAGTGCTAAAATAAATTACTGATATGGAGGCTATATGCAGATATTCAATTCACGCTATCTGGATAATAATCAGAGATTCGCAGCCGCAGTCGCTGCGGGAATAGGTACAGCCATCGTATGCGGTATCGCATACGGACTCCTGATGCGGCTTATACCGGTTGAAAGTTCGATCTTCTATGTCCTGATCGGCTGGTGTGTAGGATATGTGATCCGGACAGTCGGCAGGGGCGTGCACAAACGCTTCGGCATAGCAGGCGCATTATGCGTCGTTCTTGCGATCGTGATCGGCGATACATGCGCGCTCTTCGGTATTGCCAATCTTCTGGAGATGCTGGTGACGCCTTCTGACTGGGGTCCTGCCTTCCAGATGTGGGCGCTGCTGCATCTGTCAACGAATATCAGCGCGCTGCTGGGGCTGATCCTGCGGGCAGCCGGAGTCTATTTCGGGTACTATTATTCAATGATCCTGTGAGGTGGGTATGTACAGAAGGACATGGATGGAGATCGATCTTGACATGATCTCTGACAACATAAGGAAACTGAAGAAGATCTGCGGCAAGCGCGTGATCGCTGTCCTGAAGGCAGACGCCTACGGCTGCGGCGACAGGTATGTCGCGGATGCGGTATTAAGGGCAGGTGCCGATATGGCAGCCGTATCCAGCCTGGATGAAGCGCTGATGCTGAGGAACGAAGGCTTTGCCTGCAGCATCCTGATCCTCGGCATGACGGATATCCGGGATATCCCTGTCATGATCCGTGAGCGGATCTCCTGCGCAGCATTTTCAAAGGAATGGGTCGAAGCAGCGGCAGCGGAAGGCTGCAAAGGCCTGAAGGTCCACCTGAAAGTCGATACGGGAATGAACCGGATCGGCTTCAGGGACAAAGACGAGCTCAAAAAGGCGTTTGAAACGCTGAAGGATGCCGGTGCGAAGATCGAAGGCATCTTCACGCATTTCTGCTGTGCCGATACGGATATGGATATGACGAATGCGCAGTATGCCAGGTTCCGGGAGGCGGTAGAGTACCTGGACCATCCGTTTGAGTGGATCCACTGCGACAACAGCGACGCAACGGCCATGTTCAAAGACCCGCTGAGCAATGCCTGCCGCGTCGGCATCTCGCTGTACGGAATCAATACATATGAAAAAACACTGCAGTATCCGATCTCTTTATATACGGAAGTCATCATGGTCAAGACCGTACATGCCGGTGAGACGATCGGTTACGGCGCGACCTATACGGCACAGAAGGATGAACTGATCGCAACATGCCCGATCGGCTATGCGGACGGTCTGATCCGCGCCAACCAGGGCAGGAAGGTATATGTCGAAGGCCAGTATGCCGAGATCGTCGGCAGGGTATGCATGGATCAGGTCATGATCCGGCTGGAAAAACCGGTCAGCCCCAATGCGCAGGTCGAGATCTTCGGACCGCACATCTCCCTTGAAAAGATGGCAGAAGAACTGCATACGATACCGTATGAGATCATCTGCCTGATCAATGCCAGGGTCACCCGTACATATGTCAGCCGCGGCAACGAGACCGAAGTGAATACAAGGATGATCCAGAGCAGGGCATCTGCGTAAAGGTGGCAGCGTGACTGGTTCCGAGTTGGATTATCATAGGGCTGTCAAAGCATTTTATGAATATGTCCTGCCGTATGAAGGGGATCCCAAGGCACAGCTGAAGATCGTACACACATTCCGGACTGTGGAGAACGCAGACCGTATCTCGGGCAGTCTGAAACTTGACGATGAACAGCGTGAACTCGTGCAGATCATTGCGCTGCTTCATGATATCGGCAGGTTCGAACAGGTGCGGCGCTGGAACGATTTCCGCGACAGCAGAAGCGTCGATCATGCCCTGCTTGGCGCGCAGATCCTGTCCGGCGGACTGATCAGGAGATTCGTCAGCGATCCCCGCTGGGATGATGTGATCCTGACGTGCGTAGCGAAGCACAGCAGTTATTCCGTGGAAGATATTGAAGATGAGCATGTCCGCATGCATCTGCATATCCTGCGGGATGCGGACAAGCTGGATATCTTCCGTGTCCGGGCGGAGGAGCCCCACGCTGTATTCGGTGCGGTGACAAAGCAGGGGATCGAACAGGGAAATGTTTCGGAAGATGTCGTCCGTACATTCATGTCGCATGAATGCATCCGCATCGCGGACAAGAAAACAGAGACCGACAGCGTCGTCATGATCGCGGCGATGATCTTCGACATGCATATGACGGAGACCTTCAGGATGCTGAAGGAGAGGGATCTTCCCGGCAGGGTATTCGACAGATATGCGTTCCGGGATGCGGAGACGATAAAAAAGATCCGCGCGGAAGCGGACCGTTACATTCAGGATAAATGCAGAGATTCTCTACCTTGCGTATGAGAATCTTTTTTCACCTTCCACGACGGGGGAAGGCTTGACAGAGATATTGTCAACACGGATGAAGCGGTTTCCTTTCTCGATCTCGGCAAGGAACTCATCGATCTTGTCTTCCTCGCCCTGCACATACATCTCGACCATCCCGTTCTCAAGGTTCTTCACGGAACCGGTGATATTCCTCCTCTGCGCATTCATGATCGCGAAGCCGCGGAAGCCTACGCCCTGCACCCTTCCTTCGACAAATACATGATATCTTTTCATACTGTGCACCTCACAGATATTATAGCAGACTTCCCTTTTCAGCCGAAATGATTATAATAAGTGAGTTGCGTGGATAATATGACGAATATACTGATCAATATTTCTAACTTTGATGAAGAATGGGCGTATGATTCACTCCGCCCGTATATACATGAAGACAGCAGGATCCTGATCCTGCCGCTCTCCTATGATGAAGGATGGATCACCGATGCGCACGAATGGAGGCAGAGGTACGGCAAAGGCAGGCCGGAGTATGAAGAGCTTGTCCGTCCGTTCCGTTCCTTCGGCATCCGTGACAGGCAGATCCGATGGATCAACTATTATGAGGATGACCATGAATCTGCTGCGCGCAAGATCAGAAAGGCCGACATCCTGTTCTTTACGGGGGGATTCCCCGACTGGATGATGCAGAGGCTTTATGATCTGGGCATCGAGGATGACGTCAGGGCGTTCGAAGGCACAGTCATGGGGACAAGCGCCGGTGCCCTGATCCAGCTGGATGAATTCCATCTGACGGAAGAGAACGGCTACGAGTACCAGTATCAGTACGGTCTCGGCCTCCTCTCCGGTTTTGACATGGAGGTCCATTATGAAACGGACCTGCGGCATATCACGGCGATCATGCGCTCGCTGGAGGATATGGGGAAGCCTGTCGTCGCGGCGCCCAACCGTGGCGGACTGCTGATCGACGGCGATTATCTGGAACTGCTGGGAGACGCATTTATATTCGATGTAAATGATCTCGACGAGCTTTATGAAGCGTATGACCAGCTGGCTTACGGCTGGTGAAACTGCTTGAAAGTTGTTAATATTGCCTGTTTCATGTTACTATGCAGACGTAAAGCGAAAGGAGGCGTGGAATGAAGAAATTCAGAAGAATACTCATTTCTACGGCTGTATCGGCTATGCTTTTCAGCGGAATGCCGGTATGGGCAGAAGAGGAAGAACAGCCTCTGAACCCTGAACAGACAGAAGAAAACTTAGAGGAAATACCGGCGGAAGAACCGGGATCTGATATAGAAATGCCTTCTCAGGAGACAGAAGAACCTGAGGTCATTGAGGAAACAGTTCCGGAAGCCGGGGAACAGGTCCCGGCGGAAGAGACCGCGGTACCTGAGGAAGAAGAACTTACCGAAGAGGTAACGGAAGAAGAAGGGGTCACAGAAGAAACAGCCCCGGAAGAAGTCACAGAAGACGTTACGGAAGATACGGAAGCCGGAGCGGCACAGCTGCTGGAAGCTGCAGCCCCGGTAAAGATGACGCTGGGCAGCGCCGTACTGACGGATGAGGAAGGCAACCCCCTCGATGTCAGCACCCTGACTGCAGGCATGACCGTCGTCATCACCGCCGAACCTGCTGCGGAACATCAGGAATTCTCCGGCTGGGACGGCATCGACGGTCTGGATATCACGATGCTGGAAGGCGGCAGTTCGTTCAAACTGGTGCTCGCTGCCGGCGAATATTCCATTGAGGCGGTATATACGCAGATGCCGTACCTGCTTACCGTCAGGAACGGTAAGGCCAGCGTCCAGAACACCGATGTTGAACAGGCCAAACCGGGAGCGGTCGTAACGGTCACAGCGGATAAGAAGACCGGCTATACATTCATCAACTGGACATGGACGTCCGGTGTTGAACTTGTCGGCGTCAATCCCGAACATGAGACGATCAGCTTCACGATGCCGGAAAGCAATCTGAATCTTGCGGCGCATTATAAAAAGACCGGTACATGGGTAAAGGAAGACGGCGGCTGGAAGTATATCAAGCCGGGAGCTTCCTATGCGGTCAGCGAATGGCAGAAGATCAATGACGGCTGGTATTACTTTAACGCGAATGGTTTCATGAAGAAGGGCTGGCTCAAGCTGAACGGGTACTGGTACTATCTGAAATCCGACGGCACCAGGGTATCCGGCATCCAGAAAGTCGGCGAAAAGAAATACTTCTTTGATGAAAACGGCATCATGCAGACAGGCTGGATCGAAAATGAAGGCAGTATCCTGTATGCCGCGGAGAGCGGTGCGCTCGCATCCGGATGGAAGAAGATCGATAAGTCCTGGTATTATTTCAACGAAGACTGCGCAGCCCTGACAGGCCTGCAGACGATCGCGAAGAACAGGTTCTATTTCAATAAAGACGGCGTGATGCAGACGGGATGGCAGAAGATCAGCGGTTCCTGGTACTGGTTCGCCGACAGCGGGAAAATGATCCGCGGCGACTGGGTCAAGATGAACCGCAAATGGTATTACCTCGACAGCACAGGAAAACGCCTGAGCGGCCTGCAGACGATCGACGGCAATAAGTTCTATTTTGATAAGAACGGCGCCATGCTGAAAGGCTGGCAGAAGATCGGCAAAGCATATTATTACTTCATGAGCTCCGGCGCCATGAAGACAGGCTGGCTCAAGCTTTCCGGCAAATGGTACTATTTCGACAGGAACGGTGTTAGAAAGACCGGCTGGCTGAAACTTGGGAAAAAATACCATTACCTGAACAGTTCCGGCGCCATGGTCACCGGCTGGAAGAAGATCTCCGGCAAATGGTACTGGTTTGACGCCGAGGGCATCATGGTCACCGGCTGGGAAAAGATAGACAAACATTACTATTATTTCCGCAAAGACGGTTCCATGAAGACCGGCTGGATGAAACTGGACGGCAGATACTACCACATGGACGCAAGAGGCATCATGTCGACCGGCTGGAAGAAGATCTCCGGCAAATGGTATTACTTCTCAAAGAACGGTGTCATGAAGACCGGCTGGAAGAACATCGACGGTGCCCAGTATTATTTCAACAAGACCGGCGAGATGCATACCGGCTGGCTGAAGATCGGTAAGAAATACTACTACTTCAACAGCAGCGGCGTCATGAAGAAGGGCTGGAAGAACATTGACGGCAATGAGTATTATTTCCTGAGTACAGGTGAGATGGCGAAGGGCTGGCTCAAGATCGGAAAGAAGTACTTCTATCTGGACTCCCACGGCGTCATGCAGACAGGCTGGCAGAAGATCGACAAGAAATGGTATTACTTCGAAAAGACCGGCAAAATGCATACCGGCTGGCTGAAATCAGGAAAGAAGAAGTATTATTTCGGCACGAACGGCGCAATGGTCAAGGGCTGGAAGAAGATCAAGGGAACGTATTACTTCTTCCGCAAGACCGGCGTGATGGCGACCGGCTGGATCACGGATTCATCCGGCAAGACAAAAAAAGCCTACTACCTTGACTCCAACGGACAGATCGTCCGCGGCGGCATCAATGTCGACGGCTGGTATTTCTATCTGGACGGCGATACAGGTGAAGCGACCAATCCTTACGCCGGCGGTGTTACCAACTGCGTATGGATGGCATGGCAGCTCGTCTATGAATACTGGGGCGTTGCGATGCCGAGCCTGGGCAATGCGGCCGCATGGGGATACAATGCGTCCTCCTACGGCTACGATACAGGCATGAAGCCGAAGGTCGGCTCCGTAGCAGTCTACGGCTACAACCATGTCGTATTCGTCAAGGAAGTGTCCAAAGACGGCAGTATGATCTATGTACAGGAAGGCGGATACCTCGGCGGCTATAACGAAAGATGGCTGCCTGCGGACAGATCCAGTCTTGTGACATATATCTATTTCCACAGCAACGACTGATCGTCAGTAAAGGAATGAAGACAGGTGAAGAAGCCTGTCTTTTTTCATGTGCCTGGATCTGCAGAAGTACAAAAAAACATGCGCAGACCGTATCTGCACATGCTGTGTTCCGTTTACTTTTCACCGATCCATTTGAGCTTGTATTCGCCGGTGCATTCCAGCACGCCGCCGTCGGACAGGTCGATCGATACATCGCTCTCTGTGTAATCCCGGACCCTGCCCAGGGCGTCCCTTACGTGAAGTCCCTTGTTGTTGATGGCGGTGACTTCATAGATGCCTGCCTTAAGTACATTGGGGATATTGTAGATACCCGGCGTGACCGTCACCTCGTTCTCGTTGCGGATGTAGATCAGGTGCGTGTCCTTGTTGTGAAGGGCAGCGTAGACCTTCTGGTAGAACCTCTCCCGGAGGAAGAACATATCCGCATGGTCGACCATATAGACGAACTGCTTTTTCGGGGTAACGACCGTGATGCGGTCGGTATCCGGTCCGTCTTTGACGATATAGCCGGGACGGTGGCAGTTGATGAAGTGATCGCTCAGGAAATAGAGTGCGACATTCGTTTCATAAAGCATGCCTTCGACCTTCTGCGACTGCGACCTTGTCTCGGAACTGGGTATGTCGCTGATCAAGCTCCGTTTGACTTCACTGATATTCCGGACTGCCTGCTCTGCGGGGATATCCGCTTTCTGCACGGTAATGGAAGCTTTGAAGGCATTGATGCATTTTTCGCCTTCATGCATCGAAACGGAAGGTTCCGGGAAGCAGTCATTCATGACTTCGACAGGATCATGGTTCTCAAGCCATGTGTTCATGATCGTATCGGTCATATTGTCCTGTGCTGTCACAAGACACTGAAAGATCCCGTATTTAACGGGAAGCCCGTATGTTTTCAATATGCTTTTACAGTTTCTGCATATGTAATGGTTATCGGAAAGCCTTTCAAATCCGCTGAAGAGGCCGGATGCTTCACTTAAACAGAAATCACAAACTTTTTTCTTCGCCATCGTCACCTCCCTGTGCATGTACATTATATATAGAAAAACCGTGAATTGATATACACAAAGTTGCCCCGGGCCTGTTTAAGGTTTTGTTAAGAAGACCGCTTCACCGCTGTTTTGACATGTATCCTGCGTGTTTCTATAATGATTCCTGTAGAAAGAGGTCTGCGGATGAAACGGAAATATATAACTGCTTTTGCGGCGGCTGTCCTCCTTGTCCCGTCATATGTATATGCGGATCACAGAAGGACTGAGCTGGCACCGGAATACCACAGGATGGAGGAAGGCGAATATCCGAAAGAGGTCGATTTCGCGGATACGGTGTTCAATAATTTCGGGCATGCCGTAACGGAATCCAGGATCACTGAGATCAACGGCACCCCTTCCGACGAACATGAATTCATCATTAAGGCAGGGGACAGGGTCAGCTTTGTCCTGAAAGGGAGCGAATACGGCGTCATGGACTACAGTTCGGAATCGCTGCTGTCATGGAGCCCCGAAGGCAGATGGGACATATGCACTGCAGTCCGGGCAGGGGACGGCCTGTATATGATCCGGAGGGATGCAGACTCCTATACGATGGAAGTGACGGATTTCGGGTTTGATACGGATCTCAGCGGACTGACATGCAGTATCGTCATGACGCTGGATGTTCCCGCACAGAGGTTATGCGATGCTTCGGAGATATCTTCCCTGGGGGAGGACCTGCGTTCTTATACGGATACATACTACGAAGAGAATGAAAAAGAACTGAAGTTCGATGACCGTATCCGCGTCAGGGCGGAAGGAAGCGCGCATATCACCCCTGTCAGCGATCCGGGCATGTATACCGGGGATTATATGATGCAGGAGACGGATACAGTCGGCTTCCAGTTCATATTCGATCCGGACGCATCCTGGACCTGTGAACTGAACGGGGAACCGTTTGAACCGGATAAGATCAGTTATTTGTATTCCGGCGTCTGGGAAGAAAGACCGGATGAGGATTACGATGCGGAAACGCTCTATTACAGGACGCCGTCGATCGTCCTGGTCGACAGCGACCTGGTCGAAAGGGAGACTACGGTCATAAAAGAATGGAAACAGAGGATGGCGGAGCAGGAAGCGAAAAAAACAGGGAAAAAAGAAGAGGTTGCGGAAGAGCAGACGGAAACAGCCGGACCTGCAGCTGCGGAAATGGAAAGCCCCGGAGCAGGCACGGAAAGACCGCGCTCCGGCACGCTCAGTTCCATCCTCCTGATCGCTGCGGCTGTATGCGCCTTGATCGCCGCATACACGGTCATGCGCTCGAAAAAGAACAGCTGACAGCAGTCACCGCAAGCCGGAAAAGGATATGCCCGCAAGGGCATTTTTCCTTTGCCGGGTATAAAAAAACAGATATCCTGCGCTTGCCGGGCAGTTTTTGAAAATTGTTGTTGACACATGAAAATCATAGCTGTATTATTAACGAGCTTAGCGTGATTTGGGTTTTGCCATGTGCAGGACCCGTTATTAAAACTAAGAAATGGCACACTTGGTAATGTGTGCATAGAGAAAGGAGAAGTGTCATGCCTACAATAAACCAGTTGGTACGCAAAGGCCGTACCGATAAAGTTTACAAGTCAAAGTCTCCGGCTCTGAACAGAGGCTTTAACTCACTCAAAAACCGTCCGACAAGATTAAGCAGCCCCCAGAAGAGAGGCGTCTGCACACGTGTCGGCACAATGACTCCGAAGAAGCCGAACTCAGCTCTTCGTAAGTATGCCCGTGTCCGTCTGAGCAACGGTATGGAAGTTACTGCATATATTCCGGGTGTCGGACATAACCTGCAGGAACACAGCGTTGTCATGATCCGCGGCGGCCGTGTCAAGGATCTCCCTGGTGTCCGTTACCATATCATTCGCGGCACACTCGACTGTGCAGGCGTCAATGACCGCAACCAGAGCCGTTCACTGTACGGCGCCAAGAAGCCCAAGGATTAAAGAGAGGAGAAGTTAGAACATGCCTAGAAAAGGTTATATTGCAAAGCGTGAAGTACTGCCTGATCCGATCTATAATTCCAAGCTGATCACAAAACTGATCAACAAGATCATGATCGACGGCAAGCGCGGAACAGCGCAGACGATCCTGTACGATGCATTCGCAGACATCGAAAAGAAGACAGGACAGAATCCGATGGAAGTATTTGAAAAGGCACTCGGCAACGTTATGCCGATGCTCGAGCTGAAGGTCCGCCGTGTCGGCGGTGCCAACTACCAGGTACCTGTAGAAGTCAGCGCTGAGAGAAGACTCACACTCGGCCTCCGCTGGATCGTCAACTATGCAAGACTCCGTCATGAGCCTACGATGGAAAAGAGACTCGCTGCAGAGATCATGGATGCGGCTAACGGAACAGGCGCATCTGTCAAGAAGAGGGATGACACTCATAAGATGGCTGAAGCAAACAAGGCATTTGCTCACTATCGCTGGTAATCAGAATTATCAGAAACTATATATATCTGAGTATTGAGAAAGAGAGGAGCTGTATATGCCCAGAGAATTTCCGCTGAATAAAATAAGAAATATTGGTATTATGGCTCACATCGATGCCGGCAAGACCACGACCACTGAGCGTATCCTGTATTACACAGGCAAGATCCACAAGATCGGTGAAACGCACGACGGCGCTTCCCAGATGGACTGGATGGCACAGGAGCAGGAGAGGGGTATCACGATCACTTCCGCTGCGACGACATGCCAGTGGCAGGACTGCCAGATCAATATCATCGACACGCCGGGACACGTCGACTTCACTGCTGAAGTTGAGCGTTCCCTGCGCGTACTGGACGGTGCAGTCACAGTACTGGACTCAAAGGCAGGCGTTGAGCCGCAGACCGAAACAGTCTGGAGACAGGCAACTGAATACAGGGTCCCGAGGATCGTATTCTCCAATAAGATGGATGCGACAGGCGCTGACTTCAATATGTCCGTCAACTCCATCGGGGACCGTCTCGGTGCCAAGGCTGCAGCGATCCAGATGCCGATCGGCGCAGAGCAGAGCTTCCGCGGGATCATCGATCTCGTTACGATGAAGCAGCACATGTACGCCAACGACGAAGGAACGGACATCCGTGTCACGGATATCGATGACCAGTTCCTCGCACAGGCGATGGACATGCGTGAAGCCATGCTTGAAAAGCTCGCTGATTATGACGATGATCTGATGATGATGGTCCTCGAAGGCGAAGAGCCCTCTGTAGAGATCATCAAGAAGGCGATCCGTGCAGGCGTGCTTACGGCTGAATTCTTCCCTGTTATGTGCGGTTCCGCATATAAGAACAAGGGTGTTCAGCTGCTCCTGGACGCGGTCGTCGACTACCTGCCCGCGCCGACAGATATCCCTTCGATCAAGGGACATCTTGAAAACGGCAAGGAAGATGAGAGAAAGCCTTCCGATGATGAACCGTTCAGTGCGCTCGCATTCAAGGTGGCGACTGACCCGTTCGTAGGCAGACTGACATACTTCCGCGTTTACAGCGGCATCGCAACTGCCGGCAGCTACATTCTCAATGCGACGAAAGACAAACGCGAACGTTTCGGCAGACTCGTAAGAATGCACGCCAACCACCGTGCAGACATTACGGAAGTATATGCAGGCGATATTGCCGGTGCTGTAGGCCTGAAGAATACGACGACAGGCGATACGCTGTGCGATGAAGACCATCCGATCATTCTTGAATCGATGGTATTCCCCGAGCCTGTCATTCAGATGTCTGTTGAGCCGAAGACAAAGCAGGACAGCCAGAAGATGGATGCGGCTCTTGCAAAACTCGCGGAAGAAGACCCGACATTCCGTACCTATACAGATGAAGAAACAGGGCAGACGATCATCGCCGGCGTCGGCGAGCTGCAGCTGGACATCATCATGGACAGAATGAAGAGGGAATTCAAAGTCGAGGCTGAAGCAGGCGCACCGCAGGTCGCATACCGTGAAACGATCAGAGGCACGGCAGAATGCGAAGGCAAGTTCGTTCGTCAGACAGGCGGCCACGGCCAGTACGGTCATGTATGGATCCGCTTTGAACCGAATGAAGGAAAAGGTTTCGAATTCGTTGATGCGACAGTCGGCGGATCCGTTCCCAAGGAATATATCAAGCCTACGCAGCTTGGTCTTGAGGAAGCCCTGAACAACGGCCTGGTCGCAGGCTATCCTGTAGTCGACATCAAAGCCACGCTGTTCGACGGAAGCTACCATGAAGTAGACTCCTCCGAACAGGCCTATAAGATCGCCGCTTCACTCGCACTTCGTGAAGCAGCGAAGAAATGCAAACCTGTCATTCTCGAACCTGTCATGCGTGTTGACGTAACAGCACCGTCTGAATACCTCGGCTCCGTCATGGGCGATATCGTCAAGAGAAGAGGCCAGATCAGACAGCAGGAAGAAACAGGCAACGCGATCAAGATCGAAAGCTTTGTACCGCTTTCGGAAATGTTCGGATATGTAACCGACCTTCGTTCATTTACGCAGGGCCGCGGAACATATATCATGCAGACCGATCACTACGAGGAAGTACCGAAAAACATCGCAAAGGAAATTGTTTCCAAAAACGGTGCATCCGACAAGTAATGATTGCAATTGACAAACGATTCACTTAAAATAGAAACAGACTGAAAAAACTGGAGGAAAAAAGTATTATGGCAAAGGAACGTTTCGACCGTAGCCTCGACCATGTCAACATTGGAACTATCGGACACGTTGACCATGGTAAGACTACATTAACTGCCGCTATCACAAAGTATCTGGCTGAGCATCCCGAAGCAGGTAAGGCTGTATTCGAAGCTTATGACAAGATCGACGGTGCGCCTGAAGAAAAGGCTCGTGGTATCACGATCAACACAGCTCACATTGAGTACCAGACAAATGCAAGACACTATGCACACGTTGACTGCCCGGGACACGCTGACTATGTCAAGAACATGATCACAGGTGCTGCGCAGATGGACGGTGCGATCCTCGTAGTCGCTGCTACAGATGGACCGATGCCCCAGACACGTGAACACATCCTGCTCGCTCGTCAGGTTGGCGTACCCAGCATGGTTGTTTTCCTGAACAAGTGCGATATGGTCGATGACGAAGAACTGATCGACCTCGTTGAGATGGAAGTTCGTGAACTCCTCTCTGAATATGGATTCGACGGCGACAACTGCCCGGTTATCCGCGGTTCCGCTTACGGCGCTCTGATGGGAGAAGCTGAATGGACACCTGCAATCAAGGAACTCCTCGATGCAGTTGATGAATACATCCCTTCACCTACTCATGAATTTGACAAGCCGTTCCTGATGGCTGTTGAAGACGTATTCACGATCACAGGTCGTGGTACTGTCGCTACAGGCCGTGTTGAACGTGGCAAACTGAACCTCAATGACCAGGTTGAGATCGTTGGTCTGAGACCTACACGTACAACTGTCGTTACAGGTATCGAAATGTTCCGTAAGACTCTGGACTTCGCACAGGCCGGCGACAACATCGGTGCTCTGCTCCGTGGTGTCAACCGTGATGAGATCGAGCGCGGACAGGTTCTCGCAAAGCCGGGTTCCGTTACTCCTCATACAAAGTTCAAGGCTCAGGTCTATGTACTTACAAAGGAAGAAGGCGGCCGTCATACACCGTTCGTTTCCAACTATCGTCCTCAGTTC
>JAILQT010000025.1 GCA_024698805.1 Solobacterium sp. | reverse complement strand
TGGAGGATACGCAGCTGACACTGGATATGCTGAGGGCACAGGGCTTCAGCGAGACGGTCGTCGAGGCAGTGGACTCCGTAACGAGGAGAAAAGGCGAAAGCTACATGGAATTCGTGAAAAGGGCAGCGCAGAACCCGATCGGCAGAGCTGTAAAGATCGCGGATCTCAAACATAACATGGACATTTCCAGGATATCGAATCCGACGGAAAAGGATTACGCACGCCTGGAGAAATACAAAATGGCGCTGCAGTATCTGCAGGAAGGGGAAGAATAGGCTATGGCACAGTATTCATCAAGAGTCGTTTTCAGATGCAGCCTGAAGAGGGTATGGGACATCATAACCGGGATGAATGACCAGAGGTGGAGGACCGACCTGATGCATTCGAGCGTCATCTCGCAGGACCAGTTCCTCGAAGTCTCCCTCGACGGCATGCGCACGATCGGTACGATCACGAACTGGAAGACCTACCATTTCTTCGAATATGAATACGAGAACGAAAATGTATACGGACACAGGTATATCACATTCCGGGAAGAAGACGGCCTTACCGTCGTCGAGATCGAGGAAGAGGCCGATGCGAAAAAACTGACGGCGAGACCGCTGCTGCAGATAAACATGAAAAAAGCGCACCAGCGCTACATGGATGATCTTCGCAGGATCATCTGAGAAAGGAGCCCAATATGCGTACAGACTACCATATCCACTGTGAATTCAGCGACGACTCGCGGGAGAAGATGGAGAACCAGATCGAACGGGCGATCGAACTCGGCCTGGATGAGATCTGCTTTACCGACCACGTCGATTACGGCATCAAGAAAGACTGGTCGGAAGGAAATATCGAATACAGGGGCGGCGACGGCATGAACGGCTTCGAGGACATGGATCCCGTTGCCAATGTCGATTACCCGAAATACTTTGACAAGCTTCACCGCATGAAGGACATATACAAGGACAGGATCACGATCAGGCAGGGACTGGAATTCGGTATCCAGACGATCACGGTCGCACAGTATGAGAAGCTCTTCCGCGATTACAGGGATGAGCTCGACTTTACGCTGCTGTCCATGCACCAGGTCGACAACCTTGAGTTCTGGACAGGCGACTTCATGAAGGGAAGGACCCAGAAGGAGTACAACGAGAAATACTATCAGGAGATCTACGATGTCATGAAGGTCTTCCGGGATTACAGCGTGCTCGCGCACCTGGACCTGCTCGTCCGCTATGACCCGCTCGGTGCCTATCCGTTTGCGAACGTCCGGGATATGGTCGCCGAGATCCTGAAGCTCGCGATCCGCGACGGCAAGGGCATCGAGCTCAACACGTCGTCCTGGCATTACGGGCTGAGCGATACGCAGCCTTCCCGCGCGATCCTGAAACTGTATAAGGACCTGGGCGGCAGGATCATCACGATCGGAAGCGACGCGCATATCACAAAATTCCTTGCGGACCACCTCGATGATGCGATGGACATCCTGAAGAACGAGATCGGGTTCACGGAATTCTGCACATTCGATCATATGGAGCCGGTGTTCCACAAACTCTGAGAATTAAAAAAGCAGCTGCGGCTGCTTTTGAATTGATGACGGATGTGCGTTCAGAGGAAGAACGAGAGCACAGCGTTGACGGCAAACATGATCATGCATACGGTCACGGACCATGAGCTGAGCAGGATCTGCCAGAGCTTCCTGCTGAAGGCTGCCGCGTTGATCATCGGGATATGGACCTTCCGGTTGAACAGTGTCAGCGCCGCGATCAGGTAGACGATCACGATGATGACAGTCGGCAGGAGGATCCATGTGTCGGGGATGACGGATATGCTCCAGGAGAACAGCGATGTGCATATGTGGATGAAGATGCCGGGTCTCAGCGAATGATACCGCAGCGTGATCGCTGCCAGATACCATCCGAAGAAGAAACTGGGAAGGGCATCCGAGATCGTCATGCACGAGAGGGCATACAGGAAGGAAGAAGCGAGTACGCCGAAGTACCTGCCGTAATGGCCCAGCTGGCGCTGGATGATGCCCCGGAAGATGACCTCATCCAGGACCGGCTTCACGATCACGATGAGCAGGAAATAGATGAAGTTCTTCAGGATATTGTTCTTCGTGGTGAAGTCGCCGATGAATTCGAAGGGCATGCGGTTCGTCCGGACCATGATATAGAAGATCGAAGGGATCGCTGTGACGACGAGCATCAGGCCGATGCCGATGCATGCGAGCGAGATCAGCCGCAGCAGCGATATCTTCGGGTTTTTCATATAATCGGAAATGTCCAGGTCCAGTTTATTGGCGCAGATCCGGAACGGCACCAGCGCCGTGAAGACCATCATGAACATCGTGAAGCACAGTGTCACCAGTTCCGGATCATAACCCATGAAGATCTGCGGATATTCCTCCGCAAGGATCGATGCCCCGAAACGGAATAAAGACTGAAGGAGGATATATATGATCAGCGCGATGCCTAACGTATTGATCTGCCGTTTGGCCCTGCGCTTTGATATGACGGTTGTTTTCTTAGCCATCCAGCCTCCTTTCCGTGAATAAATGCCATTCAATTCTATCAGAAACCGTGTTTCATGAGAAGCCTGTCCATGATCTCCGGGTACTTTTCGATCGGAAAGTTCTGTATGGAGTGATACTGCGTGCCGATATCCGCCAGGTAACCATGGAGCCATACTGCCATGCAGACAGCTTTGTATACGTCTTTTGTCATCGTCAGCAGTCCTGCCATGATGCCTGTAAGCAGGTCGCCGCTGCCCGCCTGCGCAAGGGCCTGGTTCCCTGTCTGGTTGATATAGCATTGTCCGTCCGGCGATACGGCGATCGTATGCGGTCCCTTCAGGACGAGGTACACGTTGTTTTCTTTTGCGAATTCTTTGGCGCAGGTGATCCTGTCCGACAGGATGAAGGCTGTGGGCCTGTTGATCAGATCCGCGAATTCACCGATATGCGGCGTCAGGATCACAGGCGTCCTTACAAAACGGAATATATAGGTGTTGTGCTTCAGAAGGCGCAGCGCCGCCGCATCGAGGATGACGGGGCATCTGCATTCCTGCAGCAGCAGGTCCATGCATTCGCGGCTCTTATACATATTGACGGCGCCGGAACCGAACGCCGCTGCGTCCGCGTCTTTGATCAGGCTGCGGAGCACATCTTCCGCATTGTCATAGCCGAACGGATGGAAGACAGGCGTGATGTGATGCGACGCAACGACCGGGTAGATACTGTCCGGGAGCGCCGCGTTGATATACGGGGCACCGACGGTCTTTGCGCCGGTGATATTCAGGCTGAGCGCGCCGGCCATGCCGAAGCAGCCGCCGCACAGCAGGGTCTTGCCGAATGTCCCCTTGTAGGCGTTGTCCGCCTTTTTGGGGAAGTTCCGGAAGAATTCATCCTCGTCCATCTCGGGCCACATCGTCTGTATCTCATGCGGCAGGTGCAGGTCGATCCGTACGGTGCGCTCAAACATATGATGATCCTTTTTCAGCATATGGAACGGCTTATAACAGTCCAGCACATACGTGATCTCGGAATGCAGCGCATGCGAATCGCAGCGTCCCGTATCGGCCTCGCAGCCGCTGTTGATATCGATGCTGAAGACACGCGCCTTCGAGCAGCTGACCTTGTCGAAGATCTGCCGGATCTGCGGCTTCAGTTCGCCGCGGTAGCTGAATCCGTATACCGCATCAACGACAACATCCGCCTGCTTCAGCGCTTTGTCAAAATACGCAGCGGATCTGACCAGCTTCCTGTTCAGAAGGGAAGCAGCCTGTACGGCTTCCGCTGCTGCAGGCTTCCCGTCGACAGGTATCAGGAAACACTTCCTGTCTTTCAGCTCCCTGCATGCGACATAGGCATCGCCGCCGTTGTTTCCCTTCCCGGCAAGGAAAAGGATCACATCAGACGCCGATGTTTCCTTCCGGATCTCCTCCGCGACGGACCTGCCTGCCAGTTCCATCAGTTCGTAGGATGAAAGTGTGCCTGAGGCTTCGATCTTTTTCATTCCGCTGCTGTCAATGATCATAGTGGTTCTTCTTTCTGCCAAATATATTATCACCATAAATGCAGAAAAATGTGTATACAGATAAAAAAAGCTTGTCATTTTTTGTTTTGTGCTATAATGAAGCACGGCAATTATTCTATAGGGAGGTTTGTTATGCCAAGAAAGAAGACTGAAACAGCAGTTGCTGAGACAGAAACAGTCGCAGCAGAAAAGAAAACTGTTAAGAAGACTGCTGCCAAGAAGACTGCTGCCAAGAAGACTGCAGAGAAGAAACCTGCTGAAAAGAAAACAGCAGAGAAGAAGACTGCTGCCAAGACAACAGCCGAAAAGAAACCGGCTGAAAAGAAGACAGTTGCCAAGAAGACTACGGAAAAGAAACCGGCAGCGAAAAAGACAACTGCAAAGAAAGCAGCTGCTAAGAAAGCCGAAACACCGGTCGTAAATAAGCAGAGTGTCCAGCACTACGAAGATGTGATCAACTGGAAGAAGGGCGAAGCTCACGGTATGGAATGGCTCTATATCGAGATCAATGCAGGCGAACTTCTGACAGAGGTCGAAGCGGGTGTTGACAACCTGGATGCGACATGCAAGGCTATGCTCAACTGCATGCTTGAAGGCGACGGATTCATCGTCGAACCGAAAGAGGAGAACAAGATCTCCGACACGCTGACTGTCCGCTACTACTGCGACAACCTCAGCCCTGAACGCAAACATTATTATTCTGAGAAATTTCAGTAATTGATGCGTTGCCGGATCATATGATCCGGTTTTTTCTTTGCACGCAGCGCGTCATCAGGACGCTGACAGCAGCGCCGTAGACGCCTTCGGAAAGCCATGTGACCTCCCCCATTGAAAAACTGTAGAGCACGGCGCACGCGGTGACGGCAGCGTAGATATGCGCAAGCCCGTACAGCTGGAACAGCGGGATGAGGAGCAGGCTGACATATACGAACAGCGCATAGCCTGCGAGCACATGGAACTCCGACAGCAGCCTGCTGCCCCCGTAGGGAAGCACGAGCGGCAGGATCATCATGACCGCAAGGATGACCAGTTTCTTTTTGCCGACGGAAAGCCGGTGCAGAAGGAAGAGGAACCAGATCAGGATAGCCACGGACGAACACAGGAAAAAAGGATGCTGAAGCACACCCGTATAGTTCAGATCGCTGTGGATATGCATGAGTGCCGGGATCAGGTAATATGCCGGTATCAGGATATAACCGATCAGGCACAGGACTGCTGTTCTGTATTTCCGCATACCAATATACTAGCAGACAACACAGTGTTCCTGTCTTTCTTTTGTCCGGGGTAAAGGAAATAAAAGGAAATCCGTAAAAGTCATGATAAAATCATTACAGGAGGTGTTTTATGCTTGCAGGTGCGATTTTCGATATGGACGGCCTGATGTTCGATACGGAACAGATATGGCAGAAAAACTGGAAACAGATCGCCGATGAGATGGGCGTTGAACTCGCGGAAGAATTCAAATTCAATATCTGCGGTACCAACGGTGCCCTGATGAACGCGGTCATTGAAAAATACTATCATGTAGAGGACGGTGCGCCGATCGCGGCTGACTGCAAACGCCGCGTCCACGAAGACCTTCTTGAATCCTGCCCGGAAAAGCCGGGCGTGCACGAGATCCTGGAATTCCTGAAAAAGAACGGTGTAAAGATCGCCGTTGCGTCCAGTTCCACGCCGGAGCAGATCCGCAGGAATCTGAAGAACACGAATACGGAACACCTGGTAGACGCTGTCGTCAGCGGCTCGCAGGTAGCCCACGGCAAGCCCGCACCGGATATTTTCCTGAAGGCAGCGGAAGAGATCGGTCTGCCCGCGTCGGAATGCTATGTCTTTGAAGATGCGTTCAACGGCGTCCGTGCCGGATATGCGAGCGGCGCAAAAACGATCATGATCCCCGACCTGTCGCAGCCCGATGACGAGATGCGCAGGATCGCCTCTGTTTATCCTTCTCTGCTTGAAGCGCTGGATGCGATCGAAAAGGGAGAAGTCTGACACAGATCATATGCATGAAGAAGGCACTGCCTTCTTCATGCATATCCTTCTTTTTTTACGTTTATTCCGAATTGAGGTATCCTTATGGACAGGAACAGTCTGATCATCCGGTATACAGCGGAACTGTTTATCGTGATGATCGCTGCCGAACTGGTATTTGAGATCTGCAGTTTTTCGTCCGTCGATCCTGCAAGCCTGCTGCGGACGGTCCTTTTTGCGTTCACGTTTTCGGCTGTATCGGGGGCGCTGTGTTCGTTCCTGCCGCTGAAAGCCGGAAGGACAGTCATGAACCTTCTCGGCTGGACCATGTCGCTGTATGCGCTCATACAGATGGGCATGAAGTCGATGATGGGGAATTACTTCTCCATCCACATCACTTCCGATATGCTCGGGAAAGTGACGGAATATATCATCCCGTTCTTCCAGATCATCCGGCCTTTCTGCTGGCTCGTCTTCGCGGCGCCTGCTTTATTCACGGTATACAACCATTTCCGCCCCGTCGAAAAGACGAAGGATACATACGCTTCCGTCACGCTCATCATCCTGGCGCTGATCACGCAGTATGCCAATGCGGCATCGGTTGCGGATGACGGTCTGGAAAGCCTGTACAGGAATCCGAAGTATATCGAAAAGAGCCTGCGCGAATTCGGCACGTCCATGTTCTTCTTCCGCGACATCATGTACGGCTTTGTATCGGAAAGCACGCTGATCATCGAGGAGGAACCGGTCTCCGGGGTGCCGGAAGAGACAGCGGAGGCAGAACCGGAGCCGGAGGAGGCAGTCGAATACCACAGGACGGTCGATGATACGGAATGGATCGCCGCGATGGAAAGCGAAGAGGATGAATCCGTAAAAACGGCAGATGCGTACCTGATGAAACGGCAGATCACGGATTACAACGAGATGACCGGCGCACTGCAGGGAAAGAACCTGATCTACATCATGATCGAGGCGTTCGACTATCTTGCGCTCGATGAAGAGCTGACGCCGACGCTTGTGAAGATGAAGGAGGAAGGCTGGGACTTCACGCATCATTACACGCCGAAATACAGCTGCACGACGGGTGAAAGCGAGTTTATCGCCGAAGTATCCCTGATCCCGGAAAGCGACGTATGCACGCCGAACCAGTATGCGTACAATACATTCTCAAACGGCATCTTCCAGGTGTTCCGCAATGCGGGATATTATACGAGCGCCTACCACAACTGGAAGGATGAGTTCTACGACAGGAGGGGGCTCTATGCCAGCGAAGGCTGCCAGGTCTATATGAATTACGATGACATCGAGTATACCTATATGCCGGGCTGGCCGAGCGATAAAGAGATGATGGAGCTGACGGTCCCCGAATATATCGATCAGGATAAATTCTTTACACTGTATGTGACATCGTCCACGCATTTCCCGTATGACGCCTATTCCGCCCTCGGCGAGAAATACCTGGAGGAGATCAATGCGGTCCACCCGGATTATCCGATGATCATCAAGCGGTATCTCTCCAAGTCGATCGAGCTGGACCACGCGATGGAATACCTGCTGGAGCAGCTGGAAGAACACGGGAAGCTGGACGATACCGCGATCCTGTTCTTTGCGGACCATCACCCGCTGCGTACGGATCTGGGCCTGATCGCGGACTATTCGCCGGAAGTTGACAGGAGGGAAGGCCTAAACATCGACAGGACACCGTTCGTGATCTACAGCACTGCTCTCGGTCAGGCAAAGCTGGATGAGGTAAACAGCACCTTCGATATCCTGCCGACCGTGCTCAACCTGTACAACATGAGCTACGACCCGCGCATCTATCTCGGCACCGATTATTTCGGTGAAAAGGAAAAAGTGATCTACTTCCCGGACGGGAACTGGATCACGGAGCGGGGGATCTATTATATCAATTCCGACACGTTCGAACCGTTTGAAAACGCGGAAGAAGCGGATGAGGAATACATCCTGCGTGTGACGAACGAGATCGAGAACCTGTTTACGGTCAGTTCACTGATCTACAGGACGGACTATTTCGCAAAGAGGCCGTTCCTGACCGCACCGGACAACGCAAAGCCCTGACAGGAGGACATATGCAGAAAGAGATCACAAGGAAAGGGAAACTGCTGAGCGAATCAGGCAGGCTGGACGAAGCGGGTTATTCAAGAAAACCGCTGAAACTGTATGAAAGGAAACTGGTGAAGGCAAACCGTCTCCGGATCAAGGAGTGGGATTATTACCTTGTCTCTGACGGCAGGAGGGCGCTTGCGCTGACGATCGCGGACAACAGCTATATGGGAATGTACAGTGTCTCATGGCTGGATCTTGAAGCCCCTACGGCTGAGACGCGGTCCGTCATGACCGTGCTTCCGCTGGGTAAGACGCATCTGCCGGAATCGTCAGAACAGGGCGATGTCAGCTTCAAAAACAAAAAGGCTGAGATCACCTTCCGCAATGACGGGACAGAGAGGAAACTGTTCTGCCGCTGGGACGGCTTCGACAGCGGGAAGACCCTGGAGGCTTCCGTTACGCTGCGGGATGCACCGCAGGAGTCGATCGTCATGATGACGCCGTATAAGGAAGACAGATATGCCTTCTATTACAACCAGAAGATCAACTGCCTGAAGGCGGACGGCTATGTCCGCATCGGCACGGATGTATACCGCTTTGAAGATACATACGGCGTCCTGGACTGGGGCAGGGGCGTATGGACATATTCGAATACATGGTACTGGGCAAGCGCGAGTTCCGAAGTGAACGGGGTCCCGTTCGGCTTCAACCTCGGTTACGGCTTCGGCGATACTTCCGCCGCAAGCGAGAACGCGCTGTTCTATGACGGCAGGCTGCATAAGCTGGAGGAAGTCGCATTCAATATCCCGCAGAAGGACGGGAAGGATGATTTCCTGTCGCCCTGGACATTCACTTCGAGCGACGGCAGGTTCACGGCGGATTTCATCCCTGTGATCGACAGGGCGAGCGACACGAACGTCCTGCTCATCGAATCCGACCAGCACCAGGTATTCGGCAGGTTTACCGGCAGTGCCGTGCTCGATGACGGTACAGTCGTTGCATTCAGTGATATGCCCGGCTTTGCGGAAAAAGTGAAGAACCGGTGGTAAAGACGGAAAAAAAATCAGGTATGGGAAATGTGATATGCCCCGTACCTGATTCTTTTTTCATTTGATCGCTGCGTCGAGGGCGACCAGCATCATCTTCGTGAAGCTGCGCTCCCTTTCCTGCGGCGTCGTCTCTTCGCGGGTCACGAAGCTGTCCGAGATCGTCAGGATGCAGGCTGCGTTCTTCTTCAGGACCCTCGCATTGGAGAAGAGGGCGAAGCTCTCCATCTCGACAGCCTTGCAGTGATGGTTGTTGATGACGTCTTCCAGATAATCCGAGGATTCCCTGTAGAATACGTCCGAACTGTGGATGATCACTTCCTTGACGGGGATATCGAGTTTCGCGGCAGCGCTCCTGAGCTTCTCGTTCAGCTCTGCGGAAGGATATGTGACATCTTCCTCATAACCGCACTGTACTTTTGCGTAGGTCGATTCCGAATAGGCGCCGGAAGCGATCAGGACATCGAACAGGTTCATGTCCGCCGTATAGCCGCCTGCGGAACCGACACGAATGATATTATCCACGTCGTAGGAACTGAAGAGTTCATAGGAATAGATGCCGATCGACGGCATGCCCATCCCGCTTGCCATGACTGAGACGGGGACACCTTTCCATGTGCCTGTATATCCTCTGATCCCCCTGACGTTGTTGACCAGCTGTTCGTTCTCAAGGAATGTTTCCGCAATGAACTTTGCCCGCAGCGGATCACCGGGCATCAGAACTGTTTTTGCGATCTGACCTTTTTCTGCTGAATTATGTGGTGTAGGCATTTTCAAGATCTCCTTTACACTATTCTATCAGTTTTTTATGTACGCTTATACCGTCATTTTCAAAGTACCACGCATGGTATCTGTCTTCCGTCCGCAGGATGCGGATGTCACCGTCCTCATAAACGAGCGCCGTATTGTTGTCGAGCGCGATCGCATCGCACAGCTGGCCTTTCAGCGCTTCGTCAAAACCGCTGCGGGCAGGGTCATTGTAGTGCGGCGAATGGAGCCACGGCAGCAGCGCGAGTCCTTTGACCCATTTGAATTTCGGATCGGGGATGCCGCGCATGAATTCGGTATCGGCGTAGCCGGCGATGAACCAGCAGTCGGAACCGGCGCTGAGGCCGCTCAGGACGATATTGCGGCTGTATGCTTTCTTCAGGTATGTGCCGACGTTCCTTTCGTTCCATCTGTCCATCATATATTCCGTATCGCCGCCGCCGACATAGATGATATCGCTGGACAGGATCATGCCTTCGATCTCGCTGTCGGTATAGGTCCCTGTATCCAGGCAGAGCTCGCTGACGGTGCAGCCCAGTTCACCGTATACTTCGTGGACGACGCGGATGTAGCTGTCCGGATCGCGGCTGGCAGTAGGTATAAAAAGCAGCTTCGGGTGTCTGACCGTGCAGGAGGCGATATAGGCATCGATATCCCATGTCTCCCGCAGGCCGATCTCACCGCCGCCGATCGCTATGATCCTTCCCATACGTCCTCCTGCACCTGTGCTGCCCCGGCACCGGCAGGCATGATCAGCCCGGGTGACGGCGCCTGCAGTAAAATGCGCTCAAATTCTCTGTTCATGATTACAGTCTCCTGCCGTTAATATATCACCTTTCGATGATCGTAAGGAAATTTAAATACTGTTTGCCCGCTTCAGAGAATACAATAGTCCTATGAGAAGACGGAAAAAGCACAGATGGATCCTGTTTATACCGCTGGCAATGGCAGCGTTTGCCGTGTTTTTCATGATCCGTGAACTGCGGCTGCCTGCGGAGATCCCGTATATGCGCGGGAGTGCGTCATACCGTGCGGAAGGGGACTGGAAGACGGTCCTTGTCAATGCGGATCACCCGCTCCCTGCGGATTACAGCGTATCGCTGCTGCGGCTGGACAACGGCGAATATGTCGACGAGAGGATCTGGCCCGAACTGCAGGAGATGTTCGATACGGCGCGCAGCCAGGGCATCAGCCTGTATGTGCGGAGCGGCTGGCGTTCAGCGGAAGACCAGCAGGCCATCATGGATGAAATGATCGCACAGTATATCGAAGAAGGATACAGCCGGGAAGCTGCGGAAGCGGAAGCCAGGGAATGGGTCGCTGCACCCGGTACGAGCGAACATGAGACCGGCCTTGCGGTGGATATCAATGCCGAAGAGGAAGCCGGCAGCCTGCGCACATACAACTGGCTGAAGGACAATGCCCATCTGTACGGCTTCATCCAGCGCTATCCCGAAGAAAAAAGCTCCCTGACCGGGATCGCGTATGAGCCGTGGCACTACCGCTATGTCGGAAAGGAAGCTGCTGCAGAGATCTATGATTCGGGGCTGTGTCTTGAGGAATATCAGTCAAGCCAGAGATAATGCATGAAGAAGGGCACCTGTTTTTCCCAGTCGGCTTCACAGTGCCTGCCCTTAGGCTGGAAGAAGGTATAGGAATCTATGCCTTTTTCTCTGAGTTCGACCGAGAATTTGTGCGCGCTCCTGGCCTCCCTGGTGTCGGTGGCGGGATTGCCGCTGTGCGGCGCCCTGCCGGCTTCGTGTTCGCCCCAGGAGATGAAGATGCGCGTATCCGGGCACAGTTCTGCCTGGTACAGGTCCTTCCTGTAATTGGAGAGGTTATGGAACACGCCTGCGGATACGGCAGCCGCTTTCGAGAAATACCGGTTCCATGTGAGGGCGCCGTGCATCGCCATGATGCCGCCCATGGAGGATCCGGCAATGCCTGTCGCTTCGCGGTGCGGCCAGGTCCTGTATTCGCTGTCGATCATCGGCTTGATGTCATTGACGATCCATTCGAACGTCTGGTCGCCGATGCCGTCGATCACTTCGCCGAACATGCGCTTCCGGTACGGGCAGTATTCGCGCAGCCTGTCATTGCCGGTGTGGCTGCATTCCATCCCGACGACGATGATCTGCTTCGGCCAGGATTCGAGGAACTCCTTCAGACCCCAGCTTTTGCCGTAAGTCGCGTCGTAGTCATAGAAAAGGTTGTGTCCGTCAAAAAAGTACAGGACAGGATACCTTTCGTCCGTATTGTCGTAATTATCCGGCAGCCAGATATGGAGGGTCCTTTCCTCCCATGCCGGCGGATACCATATATTTCGCCTGATTACCATGAAACACCTGCCAAATTTCCGCAGGCATGATATCATATTTGCGCGGAGAATACTATGGAAAAAAAGGAACTGATCAGGGATCTGACAACCGGCAGCGTGCCGAAAACGATGCTGAAATTTGCACTGCCGCTGTTCCTCTCGGGACTGCTGCAGACGGTATACAACATGGTCGATATGATCGTCGTCGGAAAGTTCGTCGGTCCGGAAGGACTGGCAGCTGTTTCGATCGGCGGCGATCTGCTGATGCTGCTGACATTCGTGGCGATGGGCTTTTCCAATGCGGGACAGATCATGATCGCCCGCTTTGTCGGCGAGAACCGGAGGGACAAGGTAGGCATGATGGTCGGAACGCTTTTCACGATGCTGATGAGCGCGGCCGTGATCATCATGATCGTCATGCTGTTCGGCTACAAAGGCCTGATGCACTGGCTGAATACGCCGCAGGCATCGTGGAATATGGCAAGGGACTACATCGTCACCTGCATCTGCGGCCTGGTCTTCATCTACGGCTACAACCTTGTCTCAGCCATATTGAGAGGCATGGGTGACTCAAAACACCCGTTCATGTTCATCGCGATCGCGTCGGTCATCAACCTGATCCTCGATATCGTCTTTGTTGCCGGCATGGGCATGGGTCCTTTCGGCGCAGCCCTGGGCACCGTCATCGGCCAGGGATTCAGTTTCCTCTTTGCGCTGTCTGTCCTGTACCGGAACAGGGACCAGTATAACTTTGACTTCAGACCGGAACATTTCCGGATCTACCCGGAGGTGATCCATCCGCTGCTGTCGCTCGGCATCCCGATGGTCATCCAGTCCGCTGCGATCACATTCTCAATGCTTTTCGTCAACTCCTATGTCAACTCCTACGGCGTTGCCGCCGTCGCTGTCACCGGCGTCGCGCGCAAGCTGGAGAGCATCATCAATATCGTCGCGCAGGCAATATCCAGCGCCGGCGGCGCCATGATCGCGCAGGCGCTCGGTGCAGGCAAGATCGAACGTGTGCCGATGGTCGTCAAAACAGCGCTGTGGGTCGTCTTCATTCCCGCATCCGTCATGGCTGTCATCACGATCTTCCGTCCGGAATGGCTGTTCGGACTGTTCTCGAGCGATAAGGAAGTGCTGACGCTGGCCCTGACCTATGTGCCGGTCGCGCTGATCCAGTATACAGGGGCGACACTCCGTCCCGCCAATTTCGCACTGATCAACGGGTCGGGCAACAGCAAGCTGAACCTGGCTGTCGCGCTGCTGGACGGCATCGTCTGCCGCATCGGCCTGGCGCTTCTGCTCGGCGTGACGCTGAACATGGGCATCCGCGGCTTCTGGTACGGCAATGCCATCAGCGGCCTGGTACCGTTTGCGATCGGCTCGGTATACCTGCTCAGTGGGAAATGGAAGGACAGGGCTTCTGTCCGGACTGCATAAGGAAAGAAGGAAGGAATGACTTTAAAGGATATAGGCATCGGTGAAACAGCAGTGATCGAATCGGTCGGCGGGGAAGGCTCCCTGCGCCAGCATTTTTTCGATATGGGCGTGATCCCGGGATCACGGGTCAAGGTGATCAAATACGCCCCGCTGGGGGATCCGATGGAAGTACTGGTCCAGGGCTATGAGCTGACGCTGCGCCTGGAAGAAGCGGACCAGATCGAAGTAAAGAAGATCGGTGAAGACCAGCCGGACGATACGCCGCTGCGTAAAGTGGAGAAGATCGAGCACCCCGGACTCGGTGAAGGCGGACGCTTCCATGAGAAGCAGTCGGAAACACCGCTGCCTTCGGACACATTGCTGACATTCGCACTCGTCGGCAACCAGAACTCGGGAAAGACGACGCTGTTCAACCAGCTGACAGGGTCCAACCAGCATGTCGGCAATTTCCCCGGCGTCACCGTCGACAGGAAAGACGGCGTGATCAAAGGATACCCGAATACGTGCATCACCGACCTGCCGGGCATATACTCCATGTCGCCGTACAGCAGCGAGGAGATCGTTTCCCGGAATTTCGTCCTGCATGAAAAACCGAAAGGCATCATCAACATCGTCGACGCCACGAATATCGAACGCAACCTGTATCTGACGATGCAGCTGCTGGAGATGGAGACACCTATGGTCGTCGCCCTGAACATGATGGACGAAGTGACTGCCAACGGCGGCTCTGTCGATATCAACCGCATGGAGGCGCTGCTCGGCGTGCCGGTCATCCCGATCTCGGCTGCGAAGAACCAGGGCTTGGAGGAACTTGTCAGCCACGCCATGCATGTGGCATATTACCAGGAAAAACCGCTCCGGCAGGATTTCTGCGACGAGAACGACCACGGCGGCGCCGTGCACAGATGCATCCACGCAGCTGCCCACCTGATCCAGGATCATGCGCGCAGGGCGGACCTGCCGCTGCGCTTCGCGTCGGTCAAGGCCATCGAGGGGGACAGCCTTATCCTCGAACAGCTGAAGCTCGATGCAAACGAAACGGACATGATCGGGCATATCATCACGCAGATGGAGACTGAGAGGGGACTGGACCACAGCGCGGCGATCGCCGATATGCGCTTTGCGTTCATCCGTTCCGTATGCGCCCAGACGGTGCAGAAGCCGAAAGAGAGCAGGGAGCGCATCCGCTCGGAGAAGATCGACAGCTTCCTGACAGGGAAATATACGGCCATCCCGGCATTCATCGCGATCATGGGCATGGTCTTCTGGCTGACGTTCAACGTCATCGGGGCGTGGCTGCAGGAGCTGATGGAAGCCGGCATCGGCATGTTATCAAAAGGGGTAAACGCCTGGATGGTCAGCGCCGGTGTCAATGAAGCGATCCGCAGCCTCGTGACAGACGGTATCTTCGCGGGTGTCGGCAGCGTGCTTTCGTTCATGCCGATCATCATCACGCTGTTCTTCTTCCTTTCCATGCTCGAAGACAGCGGCTATATCGCCCGCGTTGCCTTCGTGATGGACAAGCTGCTGCGCCGGATCGGCCTTTCCGGCCGTTCCATCGTGCCGATGCTGATCGGCTTCGGCTGCACCGTTCCCGCCGTCATGGCGAGCCGGACACTGCCGTCGGAGCGCGACAGGAGGATGACGATCCTGCTGACGCCGTTCATGAGCTGTTCGGCCAAGGTGCCGATCTACGCGTTCTTCGTGAATGCTTTCTTCCCGAAGCAGGGAGGCCTGATCATGACAGGACTCTATGTGCTGGGTATCCTGATAGCGATCCTTATCGCGCTGCTGTATAAAAAAACACTGTTCCGGGGCGAGGCTGTGCCGTTCGTCATGGAACTGCCGAATTACCGCATACCGTCCGCGCGCAATGTCATCCAGCTGCTGTGGTCAAAGGCGAAGGATTTCCTTGAGAGGGCCTTCTCCGTCATCTTCATCGCCACGATCGTCATCTGGTTCCTGAACAGCTTCGACATGCATTTCAACATGATCACGGATTCGCACTCCAGCATCCTGGCACTCGTTTCCGGCTATATCGCACCGCTGATGAAGCCGATCGGGCTCGGCGACTGGCGCATCTGCACGTCTTTGATCAGCGGCTTTATGGCAAAGGAGAGCGTCGTATCCACGATGGAGATCCTGTTTGCGAAGAACCTGGCTTCCGGGATCACGGCATCGGCCGCGGCCTCGCTGCTTGTATTCTCGCTGCTGTATACGCCGTGCGTTGCCGCGATCGCTTCGATCCGGCGCGAGCTCGGAAGGTTCGCAGCCATCAGTGTCGTCATCTCGCAGTGCGTCATTGCCTGGATCGCCGCCGGCATCGTCCGTCTGCTCTGCCTGGCAGCGGGCATCGTCTGATAAAAGAAAAATATATACAAAACAAAAAGGCGGGGTCTCCGCCTTTTCGTTATCAGTAGTTCTGCAGCAGGTTGGTCTCATAGGAGAAGACCATGCGCGACCTTCTTCTTTCCCTTTCGAGGGCTGTCTCGATAAGCCTGTCCATCAGCTGCTCGAACGGCATGCCTTTGTTCTCCCACAGGTAGAACGCGAGTGATCCCGGGATCGTATTGATCTCGTTGATGTAGACCTTCTTCGTCTCCGTGTCCATCATGAAGTCGATGCGGCAGACGCCGGAAGCACCGAGTACCTTGAATGCCTTGAGCGCGAGGTTCTGGATCAGTTCCGTCTGCATCTCGCTGATTGGGGCAGGTACGATCCTGGCTGCGGAAGCCATGCCCTTGGAGCCTTCTCCCTTGACGCCCTTGGCACCCTTGCCGCCTTTGCCGTTGGCCTGGTATTTGTCAAAGAATGTCAGCAGCTCATCATCATTGCTGAAGCCGACCTGTTCGAGTACGCTCGTCTCTGCGTGGCAGGAATCGCCGAGGACAGAACAGTTGATCTCGACCATGGGCTTGACGACCTTTTCCGTGATGACCTTTTCGTCATACTGGCGCGCTTCTTCGAAGCATTCAAGATATTCTTCATCGTTGTGCGCGATCGAGATGCCGACGGAGGAGCCTGTCCTTGCGGGCTTCAGGATGACCGGGTAGATCAGCCTGTGCACTTTCCGGAGGACTTCCTCTTTGTTGTCGTCGATCTCGGTCCCGTAGACCCAGAACCAGTTCGTGATCGGCAGGTCATTGTCGTGGAGGATATGCTTCTGCATGACCTTGTCCTGTCCGACAGCTGCGCCGTAGACATCGCATCCCGCATAGGGGACTTTCATCATCTCCAGGAAGCCCTGGATCGTGCCGTCTTCACCGTTCGTGCCGTGCATGACGGGGACCGCAACGTCGATCGTCCCGATCTCCTTCGCACCGAACATCTTTGCCTTTACAGGCTTGATGACGACTTTGTTGTCCTCGCGCACGATCGTTACCTGCGTGCTCTTCGCAGTCAGCTCGTTCAGGTCTTTATAGTTCTTCAGATCCTCCAGCAGTTCGGACACATACATCTTCCTGTCCTTGGAGATATAGATGGGGATCACATTGTATTTCTCTCTGTTCAGCGCATTGATCGCCTGATTGGCGGAAATGACGGATACTTCATGTTCAACGGTCTCGCCGCCGAAGAATACTGCAACATTCAGTTTCATAAACAACCTCCGGTCCCTTCACATTATACCTTTATTTTCCTGAAATGAAAGAACAGCAGTATTTCCGGAAAAGTGGTACAATACGGACACATGGGGAAAAACATGAAAAATGCGCTGGTCCTGGCCGGCGGCGGCACAAAAGGGATCTACCAGCTGGGTGTGATCGAAGCGATGCGCGAGCTGAACCTGGACAACTGGGATATCATAACAGGAACATCGGTCGGTGCGCTGAACGCGATGTTCCTGGTTCAGAACGACTACGAAAGACTGCGGTATATGTATGAACATATGACGGCGGACCAGTTCGTCGAAGGGTATCTGCCGTCCGATTTCGGCTTTGTCCGGCTGCTCAGGGACCGTGAGGAACTGCTGCCTGCGCTCATCAGCTGGGGCAGGGAGAAGGGCGTCAATATCGAACCGTTCTACCGGATGGTGGACACATATTTCGATCCGGAGAAGTTTTTTTCGTCGGATATCGACTTCGGCTGCGTCACCGCGACCGCGAAAGGCCACGATCCCGTCTATGTCACGAAAGACATGATGAGGGACAGGGGCAGGGACTGGCTCGTTGCGACAGCCAGCGCGTATCCGGCATTCCCCGTGAAGGAGATCGACGGTAAGGAATACGTCGACGGCGGTTATTTTGACAACCTGCCGGTCGATTTCGCGCTCCGTCTCGGCGCTGAACATGTAACGGCGATCGACCTTTCGCATGTGCCCCATCACCCTTCCTTCATCAAACGGAGGAATATCACCTATATCTATCCGCACCACGAACTGTTCAAGTTCCTGGATTTCGATAAGGAAAAGATGCGCAAGGCGAGAAAGCTCGGTTACCTGGACGGCATGAAGGCGTTTGGCAGATATGAAGGCCTGCATTATACGTTCCGGCATTTCCGCGAGCCCCGTTTCCTGGACGTCTGGCTGCGGCGCCTGCTGATGCTGGAAACAGAGATCAAGCTTGCGAATAACCTGAATGAGAGACTGTATTCGGCACAGCTGGTCACGGACAGGCTGAAGGAAAAGACCCAGCTCCCGTATCTGGAGGACAGGGAATACCTGTATGCCATGTGCGATTATGTCATGGAGCTGTGCGGCTGTGACGATGAAAAGATCTACGATATGCAGGATGTCCTGCGAAGCTTCCGGGAACAGTTCGCGGATGCATTCTCTGAGGAACGGGAAGAGATCCCGTCCCTGAACGTCCGGGAACTGGCATCCTATGTCCGCAAAAACGGCACGAAATGGATCGTCTCAAGGATCACGCATACGCTTGCGTACCCGGAACACGCGGTCCTGCCGCAGAGCGTTCTGCTGAGCCTGTATCCGTTCGAGACGGCAGCAGCCTGGTTTATACTGCTTGCAGCGAGGGAATATGAAAAGAATAGCTGAATTTGAAAAAGTGAGCTTTGGGGAGTTCCGCAAGGCAATGCAGGGATATGACGAAACACTGGGGGAAGATGCCGTACGCAGGATCTATGACGGCATCACACTCCCGGTGCGCGCGACTGCCGGTTCCGCAGGATATGATTTCCGTGCCCCGTTCGGCTTCGAAGTGCGTCCGGGGAAGGAAATCCGCATTCCGAGCGGCATTCGTGCTAAAATAGATAACGGGTATGTGCTGATGGTGTTCCCGAGGAGTTCCCTCGGATTCAAATACCGTTTTCAGCTGGATAATACAGTAGGCATCATCGACAGTGATTATTATCACGCGGACAATGAAGGTCATATTTTCCTCAAGATGATCAATGATTCACGCGAGGATAAGACCGTCTGCGTCAAAGCCGGGGCCGGATTCGCGCAGGGTATTTTCCTGCCGTTCGGCATTACGGCGGACGATGACGTCTCGGATGCCAGGACAGGCGGTTTCGGCAGCACAGATAAGAAAGAAGTATAAAAAATGGATGAACTGATTTGGGAAAAGATCGACAGGGAGGAACCGATCCCTGCACATGTTTATGAAAAGATGACAGAACTGCGGCGCAGGCATAAAGAGGTCATTGACGATGAATATATCAAGAGGCCGACGATGATCGAAGGCATCCGCAGGGCGGGCGTGATCAATACCGCCGTCCTGGATGAAGTCGGAAAGCACATCTGCGCCGGCATGCGCACGAGCGAGATCGACGATATCGTAAGGGAATTCACGCACGCACAGGGCGCGGTCTGCGCGCCGTACGGCTATGAGGGATACCCGAAGAGCGTCTGCACGTCCATCAACAGCGAAGTCTGCCACGGCATACCGAGCAGGCTCGTCAAACTGCACAACGGCGATATCGTCAATGTCGACTGCACGACGATCCTCGACGGTTATTATGCGGATGCGTCCAGGATGTTCATGATCGGCAATGTCAGCGAAGAGAGAAGGCGTCTTGTCGAAGAAACGAAGAAATGCCTCGAGATCGGCATCGAAGCCGCACAGCCCTGGAACACAGTCGGGGATATCGGCTATGCGATCAGCCGCTACGCGCATTCAAAAGGCTACAGCGTCGTCACGCAGCTCGGCGGCCACGGCGTCGGACTCGAGTTCCATGAAGATCCTTTTGTCAGCCATGTCGGCTCGCGCGGCAAGGGGATGGTGCTCGTCCCGGGTATGGTCATCACGATCGAACCGATGATCAATGCCGGCAGGAAGGATATCTATATCGATTCCTACAACGGCTGGACCGTCTATACGAAAGACGGCAGCGACAGCGCCCAGTGGGAGCACACGATCCTCATCACCGAAACAGGCAATGAGATCCTGACATACTGATATGAAGTACGAAGTGAGAAGATTCAAAGCCGGACAGATCGATGAGTCTGTCATCCACGCACTGGAATCCGCTGCAGCAGATATGCCCGGATTCAGCGGGCAGCCGTATTTTTTCACTTTTTTCACAAATCCGGGCACACTGCAGGCCCTTGCGGAGCTTGCGGATACCGACCTCTGCGGCGCCCCGCTCGTCATCGCGGCTTTCTGTGACCCGGCGCAGCCGGAAGCAGCAGGCAAAACGATGATGACGCTCGGCGGGATGGCCCTGAAGCTGCAGGGGATGTCGCTCGCATGCGTGTTTACCGATGCCTTCTGCGGCCTGTTCAATGCGCCGGAAAGCATGAAGGTCAGACAGATGTGCGGCATACCTGCCGGATATATATGCACCGGCGCCCTGAAAGCGGGGGAAGCGGACATACAGACGGAAGCAGAAAGACACTTCAATGTCTTTTCCTATATCAGATAATCAATGGAGGAGTTATGAACGACTATATTCACGTGATCGGACACAAGCATCCCGACAGTGACTCGATCTGTTCGGCGATCACATACGCGGATATCCTGAACAGGTGCGGTCAGAAGGCGATCCCCTGCAGGCAGGGCCCCCTGAATGAAGAGACCAAGTTCATCCTGAAGCGCTTCAACCAGGAGAACCCGCTGCTTCTGACAGACGCCCGGGCACGTCTGAAGGATATCGACCTGGATGCGCCGACATCGATCCTTCCGACGGAGACGGTGCACCATGCATGGCATGTGATGCTGCACACGCAGAACCGGTCCCTGTTCGTCGTCGATACGGACGGCAGCCTCTGCGGCATCTGCACGGCAAGCGACCTTTCCCGCGTGCGCACGCATCCGGACGCATCCCTCACCAAGCTCCTGTCGACGGCATCGCTGGCAAATATCGCGAAGACGATCGGCGGGAAGATCGTTGTCGATCCTGCGGAATTCCATTCCAACGGCAGGGTCCACATCATCACCCTGGAAGACATCGACAACATGGCAAAAATGTTCAAAGACGGCTTATGCATCCTGTCCAGCGGGAACGACAAGCAGCTCGCCCTGATCGAGGCGGGCATCTCCTGCCTGGTCATCACATGCGGCCAGCCGGCTTCACCGGAAGTCATCGAAGCCGCAAAGAGAAAAAGCTGTGCGGTGATCGAGTCGGAGGAAGATACGATGCATGCGGCGCGCGTCATCACCGAGAGCTACAGTGTCGAACACATCATGACGAGGAATGTCATCACCTTTGATGAGGAAGAATTCGTCGAAGACCTCCCGGCCAAGATGATGAACTCACGTGTCCGTGCCTATCCGGTCATGGACAAAAACGGCAGGGTCACCGGCGCCGTATCGCGCTACCACCTGCGCAACTACCAGAAACTGAAATTTGCGCTCGTCGACCACAGCGCCATGAACCAGACGATCGACCATGTCGACAAGGCTTATCTGACAGCGATCATCGACCATCACCACATCGGCAACGTCACGACGGACCACCCGATCGAATACCGGAACCACCGCTGCGGCTGCACATGCACGATCCTCAGCATGCTGTACCAGGAGAACGGGATGCTGCCGGACAAGAACATGTCCGGACTGCTGCTTTCGGCGATCCTCTCCGACACCCTGAATTTCCGTTCCGCAACGACGACGGATGAAGACAGGATGACTGCGAAATGGCTCGCAGAGAGGGCCGGCATCGACGATATCGATGCCTACGCAAGGGAGATGCTCGGCGCTTCTGTCGCACTGAAGGATTCCACGCCGCACGAGATCCTCAACAGGGACCTCAAGTCCTACGAGATCGGCAATTACCGCTTTGCGATCGGGCAGACCAACTACAGCCGCATGGAGGAAGTGCAGAGTATCCTGCCTGCATTTACGGAGAACCTCGAAAAGGAACAGGAACAGAAAGGACTCGACCTGCTTGTCATGCTGTTCACGGACGTCATGGGCGAAGGTTCCCTGTTCGTTTATGACGGACCCCTGTCCTATGTCATGGAAGACGTCATCGAGACAAAGTTCGATGAACATTCCGGCTTCGACCCGCATATCATCTCCAGGAAACAGCAGATGATGCCGAAGCTTTCCGAAATACTGATGAATATCTGAACAAAAGGCCATGCAGGCCTTTTGTTTTGCAGGTAAAAACATGCTTAAATAAGGGTATGTTCAGAAAACTGCTGCTTTGTGTGCTGTTCATGCTTATGGCCGTATCCTGCGGTCAGCCTTATGAGACATCGGAAGCTGAGCTTTTCGTCATGGTCACGTCCGACCTGCATTTAAGCGAAAAGGAACAGAACTCCTCCGTCATCCCGCTCTCCGCCTATTCCGTCGAACTGGCCCGGACAGCCGCGCGCGAGGTCATTGCCGAACATCCGGACGTATTCATACTGTGCGGCGACAATACGAACTCGGGCAGGGAGTCCGACGAGCATATCCTGCACGATATCCTGTACGAAGTGAAGGAGGCAGGCATCCGGATCATCCTGGTGCCGGGGAACCACGATCTGAACATCACCGATGAAAATACATTCCGCACCGTCTTCTGTGACCTCCTGCAGACCGATGAGGAGGATCCTGCATCCCTGAGCTATGTCAGCGTTGTGAACAACGTCATGTTCCTGGCAGCGGATGACAGTTCCTTCGACGAATACAACAAAGGCAGGTTCTCGGACGATACGATGGAATGGATCCGCCGGCAGCTGATCCGCGCGGAAAAAGCACACCGGAAGGTCATCTTCATCAGCCACCACAATGTGCTGTTCGACGACGGCCGGGGCAATTACGGCATCATGAACAAAGAGCTGGAAGCACTGCTGAAAAGATACCATGTGCAGCTGTGCCTGAGCGGCCATACGCACCAGCAGGATATCCTGGAGGATGACGGCCTGTATGAGATCGTCAGCGGCGCCCCGATGAGCGGCACGCATCCGGTCGGCAGACTGCGCATCGACGGGGACCAGGTGACCTATGACGCACAGCCCCTGGATTTCGAAGCGTTCAGTGACATCGCACCGCTGGTGCATACACTGGACCGGTCTGCCTCGGAAGCGACAGAAGCAATGTTCAGAGATATTTTCCTGCGCAAAGGCTATACGGAAGAGGAGGCAGATGCGATGACGGATACGGCTTCACTGTTCCTGCATTATTACGGTCTCGGCACTTTATCCGAGCATAAGCAGGAGATCCTGGACGACCCGTACTGTGAGAGGATGCTGGAAGGTCTTTCCGATGCCAATTACGGTCCGTGGATGGATTCCGTCCTGCACAGCGAACTCCGCAATGCCGTCAGTCTGTCGTTTGAATACCGTTGAAATATGTTAGGATTATAACTGGAGTTTAGTATGATCGATGTATGTCTTCTTGGGACCGGCGGCACGGTACCGCTGCCGAACCGGTATCTGACATCGTTATATGTGAGGTGGAACGGTCATGCCGTACTGGTGGACTGCGGCGAAGGGACGCAGATCGCCATGAACCGCATGTGCCTGTCCGGAAAGCAGATCGATACGATCCTGCTGACGCACTTTCACGCCGACCATACAGCCGGGCTTCCCGGGCTGCTTTTAACGATGGCCAAGCAGGAGAGGACAGAACCGATCACCATCATCGGGCCGAAAGGCCTGAAGGAGATCATGCAGGGCGTCCTGATCATTGCGAGATATGTCCCGTTCGATATCTGTCTGCGTGAGATCACCGGAAACACTTCTGTTTTCAGTCTCTTTGACATGGAGGTCACGGCGTTCTCCCTGAGGCACAGCGTGCCCACCTACGGCTACCGCATGGAGCTGAAGCGCTCCAGGCGTTTCGATCCGGAAAAGGCAAAGAAAAACGGCGTGCCGCTGAGGCTGTGGGGGCTGCTGCAGAAAGGGCAGCAGGCAGAACGCGACGGCATCGTCTATACGCCGGATATGGTGCTCGCGGAAGAGCGGAAGGGCATCTCGCTGGTCTATGCGACGGACACGAGGCCTGTGCCGTATATCGCGCAGTATGCGAAGGATGCTGACCTGCTCATTACCGAAGGCATGTACGGGGATCCGGAAAAGATCGAAAAAGCAAAACTGAACAGGCATATGCTGATGGGCGAGGCAGCTTCCATCGCTGCTTCGGCGAACGCAAAAGAACTGTGGCTGACACATTATTCACCGTCCATGCACGATCCGCTTCTCTATGAAGAGGACGTCAGGGCAGTGTTCCGCAATACCGTCATCAGTAAGGACGGCCAGATGAAGACATTGAAGTTTGAGGAGAAATGAGATGCTTGAATTTGTCATCAACCCTGCCGGGGGAGCCGGGCAGACATCAGCGCTCTGGAACAGGGTTGAGAAGACCCTGCAGGAAAGGAATGTGCCGTACCAGGCTGTATTTTCCACCCCTTCAAAAGGGATCACGGCTATCGTCCGGGAACTGACGTCCGCGGGAAGTGAAAAGAATATCGTGATCGTCGGCGGCGACGGTTCCATGAACGAAGCGGTCAACGGCATCACGTATTTTGAAAAGACGAATATCGGGTTCATATCCTGCGGCTCCGGCAACGATCTCGCCAGGTCGATGAAACTGGCATCCGATCCGGAAACAGTCATCGATATCCTGGCCCGTGAGACCGTCGTGCGGAAGCTCGATGTCGGCGAAGTCCGGTGGACGGACAGTGACGGACAGGAACATATGCGCCGGTTCAATATCAGCAGCGGCGTCGGCTTTGACGCAGAGATCTGCGAGGAGGCGGAAAGATCACGCTTCAAGGAATTCCTGAACAGGCTGTCCATGGGCAAACTGATCTATATCGCAACTGCCGTGCGGGTGATCTTCCAGGCGAAATGGATCCCGGCAGTGCTGAAAACAGATGACAGACAGATCCATGCGGACAGGCTGCTGTTCGCAGCAGCCATGAACCAGCCCTATGAAGGCGGAGGGTTCAGGTTCGGGCCGGATGCCTCCCCGACAGACGGGACACTGGACATATGCATGGCAGCAGGGCTGAAGCAGAAGGATTTCTTCCGTATCTTCCCGTATGCGTACAGCGGCAGGCATGTGGAGTTCGACGGCGTCGACGTCCTGCAGACCAGGCATTTCTCTGTTGAATGTGAAAGCCCCATGTGGCTCCATACCGACGGCGAGATCTGCGCCGAAGTCACAAATGCGGATTTCCGCATCATTGAGGACAAAATGCGTTTCATCATGTGAGGGAACGCTTTTTTCTTACAGCAGTCAGGGCGGAAAGGGCGGGATGGCGATGATGCCTGCCGTCACGAAAGAAGGGGGCAGCAGAAAGACTGTAACGCCTTCTTTTTTTCGGTATAATCGGAAGTATGATATGCCTGCATCAAATCACGAAAGAACATCTGGAGGATATCGCCCGCGCATTCGCGGCGTCTTTCAGCAGCGATGACGGCATCATACCCGCGTGCATGAATGAGGAAGAGGCTTACCATTATTTTTACGTCACCCTGGATGCGTACCAGAAACGCGGGAAGCTTTACGCGCTGTCCGAAAAGGAGGAAGCGTACTGCGTATATTACCGGAAAAACAAAGGCCTGCCGTGGTATATGGATCTTGTCCTGATGTACAGGTATATGAAGGCGATCCCCGCGAAGGCGATGCAGAAGATGCTGCTGGTCCGGCAGGGATGGACGGACTATACCATCTTCCATTTTGATACAAAGGATTTTGTGGACGTATGCCTCGTATGCGTGCGCAGGGAATACCAGGGGCAGGGTTATCTGCGGAAACTGCTGGAGGAACCGTTTGCGGAAGCGGAAAAGGCAGGCATACCGTGCATCCTGGATACGGATACGCCCCTGAAGGCAGCCAAATACGAACATACCGGCATGCGGATCGAAAAGGATGAAGTCCTCAAAAGCGGCATCCATATGTACACGATGATCAGGGACTGAAAAAAAGAATACACGGCTATGGATGCTGAACTCATTCCAGGACCGTGTACTTTTCTTTTTCCTTTTCCGGCAGTTTTGCGAATTCCCTGCGCTCGAAGATCCGGGGCAGGGATTCCCCGAATACTGTCTTTTTAACTGCCCAGAACACCCGTCCGTCCCGGATGTCCATCAGATCGCCCCATACGTCTTCCGCTGCAGGGTGCCAGTGCGCCAGGATATGTTTCCTGCCGTTTTTTAAATATGCCGTACCGATATAGCCTTCCTGTGCCGCCTCGTTGATGTGGATATCGATGAGGATGCCGTTCGGCAGCTGCCAGAAGATCAGGCCGTCACGGAAAGACAGGTCTCCCATAAGGTCTTTCACTTCGCAGAGGTCACGGTACAGCGTCCCGGTATCCCGGTATTCCTTCTGTTCCTGCGGATGCAGGAGGACAAATACATCTTCACGGATGTATGCCGGGAGCGAGTCATACCCTTCCGTCAGGAGGTCAAACGGCAGGTCTTCATGATCCGTCAGCAGCTGCACCGCATCCGTAACGACATCCGGATCGGTTTCCTCAAGAATGACTTCCTGCAGCAGGGATTTCAGATCCTCATGAAAAGGCAGGATCTCATCCCTGAGACCGTAATACGGATCCATGAACCGGTCCAGGCATAACAGCAGGGAGCGCTTCTTCCCTGTCTGTCCGTTCTTCAGGACCTGACGGACCGCTTCAATGCCGCTGCGCACTGTTTCCTTTTCTTTTTTTGTATACAGTACAGGACCTGCCATAAAACACCTTTCTGCCATATTCTAGCATCTGCGGAAAAAATAAAAAACCGCAGACAGATGATCTGCGGACTGTATGGCGTGCTTGATGAGACTCGAACTCACGACCTCTCGCTTCGGAGGCGAACACTCTATCCAACTGAGCTACAAGCACACGTGCAACAAATATTTTAGCACTTTATGGTATACTTTCAAATATGGAAAAGAAAAACATCAGATTCATCGTATGCGATGTGGACAACACAGTCATCCCGGCAGGGGAGAATGCACTGAGCGAACGCACACGCAGAGCTTTTCACAAAGCGATCGACAAAGGCATCCATGTGATGATCAACACCGGAAGGCACTATACATTCCTGCAGAAATCCCTGTTTGATGATCTGCCGATGGATATGATCGGCACGATCAACGGCGCATGTCTCAGCAGAAGGGACGGATCTGTCATCGCAAAGCATCCGATGACAGGCGAACACATGCGTGCGATCACGGATATCTGCCTGCAGAACGGGATCGGTCTCGGCTTCAAATTTGAAGACAGGATCGTCACCTATGCGAATAACGACAGATTCATGAACGGCTATCTGCTGTCGGATCAGGATCTTGCACCGCTGATCCTGAATGACTGCGAAAAGAGGACGCATCATGAGACAGCGGGTTACCCGCTCGGCACATTCATCGTATGCAGGGATTCCGAACTGGGACCGTTTGAAGAACTGCGCAGGGAATTCGAATTCGCATGGTCGTTCCGCAACGGCTTTGACGTATTCCTGAGGGAGATCAACAAAGCGCTTTCTGTCGAGGCGGCACTGAAGGAATACGGTCTTGCATGGGACAATGTGATCGCATTCGGGGATGCCGGCAACGATACGGCATTCGTTGAAAAAGCAGCGATCGGCGTGGCGATGGGCAATGCGAAAGACGGTCTGAAGAACAAAGCGGATATCATCGCACCGGACTGCAGGGATGACGGCGCAGCCGCTGTCCTGGAAGAACTCGGCATCATTTAGGGACTCCCATGTCCCTTTTTTCTGTTACACTGTACACATGGCAGGAAAAAGACAGAACGATTTCGGTACAGGCAGGATGTGGAAGGTCATCCTCTCACAGAGCATCCCGCTGATGTTCGCGCAGCTTGTGCATCTCTTATACAACGTCGTAGACAGGATCTACATAGGGCATCTGCCGGATATCGGCTCAATGGCCCTTACCGGCGTAGGACTGGCTTTCCCCATCACGGCGCTCGTCGGGGCGTTCACCAATCTTTTTGCGACCGGCGGCGCGCCGCTGTTCGCGATCGCAAGAGGGGAAGGGGATGAGGACAAGGCAGAGCGTGTCCTCGGCCAGGCGGCAGGGATGCTGACGGGGACGTCTGTCGTCCTGTTCGTGATCGGCCTGCTGTTCCGCAGACCGATCCTGTACCTGTTCGGCGCGAGCGACGCATCGTATGTCTTTGCGGACCAGTATCTGAAATTCTATATCTTCGGCACAACGGCTGCGATGCTCTCGACGGGTCTCAACGGGTTCATCAACGCCTCCGGCT
Source organism: Solobacterium sp. (assembly GCA_024698805.1). Taxonomy (GTDB): domain Bacteria; phylum Bacillota_I; class Bacilli_A; order Erysipelotrichales; family Erysipelotrichaceae; genus Bulleidia. Next base: position 21,744 of record JAILQT010000025.1, on the reverse strand, counting down.
ATCCGAAGGTAGGCATGATGACGATCTTTATCGGCGCGGCACTGAACCTTGTGCTGGACCCCCTGTTTATCTACGGACTCCATATGGGCGTCAGCGGTGCGGCGATCGCGACCGTGATCAGCCAGGTCGTCTCGGCCTTCTGGGCAGTCTCGTTCTTCCTGCGGCGTGAAGCAGTGTATCATATCCGGAAAGAATATATGATCCCGGACTTCCCGCTGCTGAAGCAGATCATACCGCTCGGCATCGCCGGCTTCGTCATGCAGGGGACCAATGCCCTCGTGCAGATCATGTGCAACGTCATGCTGCGGCAGTACGGCAGCGACCTGTATGTCGGCATCATGACGATCCTGAATTCCATACGCGAGATCCTCTCGCTGCCGGCTTCCGCCCTGTCGCAGGGGACACAGCCTGTCCTCAGCTACAATTTCGGCGCGAAGCAGCACAGCCGTGTAAAAGAGGGTATACGTTTCCTGACAGCTTCGGCAGGCATCTATACAGCCGCAGCGCTGGCTGCGGTCCTGCTGCTGCCGCAGATGCTGATCGGGATCTTTACGACAGATGCGGAAATGATCCGTCTCGGCGCAGACGCCTGCAGGCTCTACTTCATCGGTTTCATTTTCATGACGATGCAGCTGGCAGGACAGGCAGTCTTCACATCCCTGCGCTGTTCGAAGAGGGCGATCTTCTTCTCGATCTTCCGCAAGGTCATCATCGTCGTGCCGCTTACGGTCCTGCTGCCCGCAATGGGCCTCGGCGTGAACGGCGTCTTCGCTGCAGAGCCTGTCTCGAACCTGATCGGCGGCATGGCATGCTTTACAGCGATGTATTTCACCGCCTACAGGAAACTGCCTGCAGACGGGGAAACGGCGCATATCTGAAAGGGGTAATCAATGGCTTCGATATTCAAGGCGGCAGATATCCTTCTGCCGAAACATAACATGGACAAATGGGCGGTCATTGCCTGCGACCAGTTCACATCCCAGCCGGAATACTGGGAAGAGGTGCGCAGGGAATGCGGCACTTACGCGTCTGCGTACAGATGCATCCTGCCGGAAGTATATCTCGGTGAAGAGAATACGGAAGTGATCGCGAATATCCATAAAGCGATGCAGGAATACCTGGACGGGGATATCTTCGAAACATACAGGAACGCCTACATCTGTACGGAAAGGACGCTCAGCAGCGGCAGAGTACGACGCGGCGTCGTCGGCTGTCTGGACCTGGAGGCATACGACTTTCATGATGAAACGGATGCGCCGGTGCGGGCAACGGAAAAAACAGTCATGGAGAGGATCCCTCCCCGCATGGCTGTACGCGAGCATGCGCCGCTGGATATGTCCCATGTCATCCTGTTCTGCGATGACGAACGAAGGGAGCTGATCGAAAAGATCGATACAAGGAAACTCCCGCTGGTCTATGACATCAGGCTGATGCTTGACGGGGGCTCTGTGAAGGGATGGCTGCTCACCGGCAGCGAACTGGAGAGGTTTGAATCCGCACTGCAGGCATATGAAAACAGAAAAGGGGATATGATCTATGCGGTCGGTGACGGCAATCATTCCCTGGCTTCCGCAAAGACCGTTTACGAACAGAGCGGGCAGAAGGACCACCCGTCCCGCTATGCGCTCGTCGAACTGGAGAATGTCTATGACCCGGTCCAGGCATTCGAACCGATCCACCGCATCATCCGTGATGTCGATCCGGAACATCTGATCGCCGAGATGAAGAAGGCAGGATGGAAAGCAGGCGCAGGCGTCAGATGGATCACAAAAGACGCGAACGGGGAACTGGTCTACACAGGAAAGCTCGTACTGGCGGACCTGCAGGGATTCCTCGACGATTACATCCTGCAGTACGGCGGCGAGCTGGATTATATCCACGGGGAAGATACCCTGCGTCAGCTGGTCAGGAAAGGCAGCGGCAGGGAGGCAGGCTTCCTGCTCCAGCCGGTCACGAATTACGGCTTCTTCGGTCATATCGCGGCTTCGGGCGTCTATCCGAGGAAGACGTTCTCCATCGGTCATGCGAATGACAAACGCTATTATCTGGAAACAAGGGATATACGATGAAAAAGGAACTGCCGCGGCAGTTCCTTTCACATCATCCAAAACTTACAGTTCTTCGCCGTTCGTCTCGATGACGTGCTTGTACCAGTAGAAGGATTTCTTCCTGCTTCTGGAGAGGTCGCCTTCACCGGCATTGTTTTTGTTTACGTAGATGAAGCCGTAGCGCTTGTCCATCTCACCGGAGGAAGCGGAAACGATATCGATCGGTGCCCACATCGTGTAGCCGAGCAGGTCAACGCCGTCTTTGTTTACAGCGTCGATCATGGCCTGGATATGGTTGCGCAGATAGTCGATGCGGTAGCTGTCGTCGACAGAACCGTCTTCCAGCTTCTTATCGTATGCGCCCATGCCGTTCTCAACGATCATCAGCGGCTGGTCATACCTTGTCTGGAACCAGTTCAGCGCATAGCGCAGTCCGAGCGGGTCGATCGGCCAGCCCCAGTCTGTCGCGCCGAGGTATTCGTTCTTGACAAAGTCGCTCTTTCCGCCTGCACCGAGGAGAGCGCCGCCTTCATAGAAATTGAAATCAGGGTTGTCATCCCTTGCGGCGACGGCGAAGGACATGTAGTAGGAGAAGCCGATGTAGTCGACGATGCCTTCCTTCAGGACTGCCTTGTCTTCTTCCGTGACAGGGACGTTCAGGTTGTTCCTCTCCCAGTAGCGGAACATGTATTCAGGGACTTTGCCCTTTGCATGAACGTCTGCGTACCAGTATCTCTTGTAGTCCGCCCATGTCTTTTCCATAACGTCCTTCGGGTTGCATGTATGCGCATAGATCGGGCACATCGCGATCATGCAGCCGATCATCGCGTCCGGGTCGATCTCATGGCATGCCCTGACAGCCTTTGCGCTGGCGAGCAGTTCATTGATCGAGGAAACATACATCATCTCTTCGGCATTGTCGCCTTCCTTCAGAAGCACGCCGCCTTCCTGCAGCATATGGTGCGCGTTCGGCGCTGCCGACTGGTTGTTGATCTCGTTGAAAGTCATCCAGTATTTGACTTTGCCCTTGTATCTTTCAAAACATGTGCGGCTGAATCTTTCGAAGAAATCGATGCATCTCTTATCCATGAAGCCGTTGTACTTCTTTGCCAGGTTGTAGGGCATCTCGAAGTGCTGCAGCGTGATAACAGGTTCGATGCCGTATTTATGGCATGTATCGAACATGTCGTCATAGAATGCGAGACCTTCTTCATTGGGTTCTTCATCGTCGCCGTTCGGATAGATCCTGGTCCATGCGATGGATGTACGGAATGCCTTGAATCCCATCTCGCCAAACAGGGCGATGTCTTCCCTGTAATGGTGATAGAAATCGATCGCTTCGTGGTTCGGGTAGTTCTCGCCTTCGAGAACACCGTCTGTGATACGGCGCGGGATGCCGTTGCCGCCGGCTGTCATCACGTCCGCGATGCTCCAGCCTTTGCCGCCCTGGTCCCAGCCGCCTTCAAGCTGGTGCGCCGCTACTGCGCCGCCCCACAAAAAGTCTTTGCGTAAACCCATTATTATATTTCCTCCTGTTTGCTGTCTTTATTGTACCATTCCGGAATGTGTAATGCATTGAAAAACAGACGCCGCAGCGTCTGTTGATGCATCACAGGAATACGTATTTTTCCAGTCTGCCGAAGGCTTCCTGCACGCGGTCCAGCGGGAGCGCCAGGTTCATGCGGATCGCATACGGCGTATTGAAGAGCTCGCCGCTCTGCCAGAAGACGCCGTATTCCCAGCCCCTCTTCAGCAGCTCATCCAGCGTGATGCCGTTCTTTTCGCAGTATTCCTTCACGTCGATGAACAGCATGTATGTGCCCTGGGGTGTGGAAACACATGCACCGTCAAGCTTCGTATTGACGAAATCGCTTGCCCAGCGGACATTCTCCGTAAGGACCTGCTTCAGTTCACCGAGCCATTCATAGCCCTCTTCCTGATAGGCGCCGATCAGGGCGTACATGGACAGCACGTTCATGCTGTTGTAGTGGGAGAGGGAGGATTCCTTCGTGATCCTGTCATTGAGCCATTTGTTGTAAACGATGCGGTAGGAACCGATCAGTCCGGCAAGGTTGAACGTCTTGGAAGGCGCATAGAATGCTGCTGTGTGCGTGCGCGCATATTCATTTACGGACTGTGTCGGGATATGTTTATATCCTTCCAGCGTCAGATCGCTCCAGATCTCATCGCTGATGATCCAGACTTCGTGTTTCTCGAATATTTCGATGCACTTTTCGAGTTCTTCCCTTGTCCATACGCGGCCGCAGGGATTGTGGGGGGAGCACATGATCGCCACATGGATATTGTTTTCGGCGATCTTCTTCTCCATATCTTCATAATCGATGCGCCAGATATCGTTCTCATCCTTGTGCATCTGGCTGTGGACGATATTGTAGCCGTTGTTCTTCAGGACCATCGTGAAGCCGATGTATGTCGGGGAATGGACGAGGACGTTGTCGCCCTTGGATGCGAGTACGTTCATCGCGCTGATGACGCCGCCGAGCACGCCGTTCTCATAGGCGATGTTCTCCTTTGTCAGGCCTTCAACGCCGTTCCTGCTGTTCTGCCAGCGGATGATGCCGTCATAGTATTCATCCCGCGGGGAGAAATAGCCGAAAGCGGGGTGGGCGACCCTGCCGGTGATCGCTTCCTGGATCGACGGGACGACCGGGAAGTTCATATCCGCGACCCACATCGGGATGATATCGAATCCTTCTTTCCTCTCAAAGCCGGTAAATCCGCCGGTCTTTGCGGCAGGTGAGTCGACTGCGATCGCATCTTTGCCGAGACGGTCCAGATGACATGTAAAATCATACTTCATCGTTTATTTCCTCCAGATTCAAAATAAGTATACATCGGATTGTCAAAATCCCTGATCCTGTGCTTCTTGTTCGATACAGGGTTCCGGAATGTGATGCTCTGGGCCCAGAGCCCCATGCCGGTGAAATGCTTTGAAGGCCTCCCGTACAGGATATCGTTGACGATCGGATAGCCCGCATCCGCAAGATGGACACGGATCTGGTGCGTCCTTCCTGTCTCCAGCGTGCAGCCGAAGAGGACATAGCCGCCCCTGGAATCCAGGCATTCGAAATGCGTAGCCGCGTCTTTCCCGTTCGGCGATACCCTGTATGCGCCGCTCCTGTGCCTGTCGCGCGCCAGCTTTTTGCGGACCGTGAACTTCCTGCCGGCTTCGCATCTGCCCATACTGATAGCCAGGTAATACCTCGTTATGTTCTTCTCCTTCATCTGCCGGTCGAACCACGGCTGGAAGAAGGGGATCTTGCAGTAGAGCACAAGGCCGCTTGTATCCCTGTCCAGCCTGTGCAGGGGACGGACAGGCGCATGAATGCCGTGATCGAGCTGGTATCTCGCTGCCATCGCGTTGAGGCACTGCGCATCGTCTTCCTCACCGTGGATGATGACGCCGGCTTCCTTGTGCACGGCATAGACGAACGGGTCTTCGTACACGACCGTACACGGCTTATCCGCCGGCACCCAGTCCGGTTCTCCTTTTTCAAACAGTATGCCCAGGACGTTTGCACCGATGACCTCTTCCGGGGAAGCTGCGGGCTCACCGCCCAGCAGGATCCTCTTCTTTGCGATCATGTCATTCTGCCTGGAGGCAGATATGCAGTAATCGTCCAGGAAAGATCCTACGGTCTTTTTCCGCAGCTGCTCATTCGGCTCGATGCTGATCATGTCCGGTGATATGGTATATTTCATTTCCTATTCCTTTTCCTTACCGGACGAACTGTCCCTGCCCCTGTACTCCATGCACAGCATCGTCAGGTCGTCGAACTGTTCGGCATCCTCTGTAAACCTGTCCACGGCTGTTCGTATGTTGAACAGGACTTCATCCGGTGTCGCCCCGGTATCTTTATTCAGGGCATCCAGCATGCGGTCTGTCCCGAACAGCTTGAGATCCTTATTCGTTGCCTCCGGTACGCCGTCCGTATACAGGAAGAGCTTTGTGCCGGGTTCCAGCCGGATTTCATAATTCCTGTATTTTATATCTTCAAGGGCACCGAGGACGAAGCCATGATTATCCTTGTACAGGCTGAACTTGCCGTCAGGCTTTTTGATGACAGGGTATTCATGGCCTGCGTTTGCGGCTGTCAGTATGCCTGTTGACAGCTCCAGGATGCCCAGCCATACCGTGATGAACATATCTTCGTTGTTGTTGCTGCAGATCACGGCATTGGTCTTGCTGAGTATATCTGCAGGGGACCCGCCGAACATCGACAGGTTCTGCAGCGTGATCTTGGAAGCCATCATCATCAGCGCGGCAGGGACTCCCTTGCCGGATACGTCAGCCATGACCAGGCACAGGTGATCGTCGTCGATGAGGAAGAAATCATAGAAGTCGCCGCCCACTTCCCTTGCCGGGTCCATGGCCGCATAAACATCAAATTCCGAGCGGTTCGGGAACGGGGGGAAGATATTCGGCAGCATCGCCGCCTGGATGCGGGTGGCTAGGGACAGTTCCGTCTGTATGCGCTCCCTGTCGGCAGTGATGGACTCGATATCGCTGACATACTTCTTCAGGCGTTCCGTCATCGAACGGAAGGATTCTGCCAGCACCTGTGTCTCATCGCCTGTGTCGAGGTCCCACGTAAAGTCAAGGTTATCTCCTTCGATCGCCCTGATCTCTTCCGTGAGCGTACGGATCGGCTTAACGATCCGGTTGGAAAGCGCAAACGATACGGCGATTGCGATCAGCACAGCTGCCAGCAGCAACCACAGCAGCATATATGATGCGCGCCTGGCATGGTTTGTCGCGTCAAGGAATGTCTGGTCGGTCATCCCGCTGATACTCTTCACCAGGCTGTCCGTAGGTGCTTCGACGGCATCCTGCGAGATGAATACGACCATTGACCAGCCTACCGTCTTCATCGGCGAATAGGCTGCGTAATTCAGGACCCCGTCGATCTCCAGCTGCGCCGTGCCTGTGCCGCCCCCGACTGCTTCGGCTGCCATCGAAGCGATCGCAGCGTCTTCTGACATACGGAGGTCCGGTGCGTCTGCGACAGCTGCCAGGGTGCCTTCGCTGTAGGTGGAAAAGAGTACCTGGCCGCCGGCGTTGAGGATGCAGGCATGGCCGCTTTCACCGAGTTCGACGCTGCGTACCAGTTCTTCCATGTCATCCAGATACATGCCTGCCCCGGCGACCGCCATCAGCTTATCCCCGGCATAGACCGGGATGCCGCACATGATGCCGAGCCTCGGCGTATGCGCGTCTTTCGTGACGGGCGTGAAATACGGCTTCCCTGTTTCCGCTGCGCCTTTGTACCAGGGGCGCTCCTTCGCCTCCAGCGGCATGAGTTCCCCGTTTTCATCGAACTTCTTTGCGGAGATATAGTCGGCCTGCACCATGAAGCCGGATTCGGAAGCGACATAGATGGACGCCATATTCTCCTGGCTGCCGTTCACAGCCATCAGCGTATCCTGGACGTTTCCGAGCAGTCCGAGCTCTTCGATGACTGCAGGGTCGGAAGGATCGGCGGCTGCGGAATACAGGACCTGTATGGAAAGCTCCCCGTCTTTGGACGCATCGGGCAGGGGGACATATCTGGCGGGATAGAGCTCCGGATGGTTATAGATCTGTCCTGCCACGGATGCGGCGGTATTTACACTGCTTTCAAATTCCGCGAAGATACTGTCCGCGATCTGTGCTTTCTCGCCGGCAAGTTCCAGCATCCGGTACTGCGACTGCTCGGACATATAAGCCTTTGACTGTTTCCCGATCGTTTCACTCAGGTTCCGGTTGGATTCGACCAGTGTATCTGAAACACTTCTCATCGTAAACATAACGATCGTGACGGCAGCTGCCAGCATGCCGCTCACAAGTGTGATCATCGCGTGCAGTATCTTTTTTCTGAGCGAATAGTTTTTGGTCATATGTTTACCTCTGTATGGTAAGGATGATGCTGTAAAGATATGTATCCGGGGACTGTGCCTGCTTCTGGTCTGCTGACCCATGCGGGACAGCCCCTTCATAAGCAAATGCTAATCCTGCGCTCTCTTCTTCCTTCTGCGCTTCGCATCGCTGAAGCCGCTGCGGACAAGGACCGAGACGGATTCGATATGCGGCGTATTCGGGAACATGTCATACGGGATGACCGTAACGAGGCGGTACTCCTTTTTCAGTTCCCTGAGATTCTTCGCAAGCGTTGCGGGATTGCAGGAGACATAGATGATCTTGGCAGGCAGGACCTTCAGGATCGTCCTGACCATATTGTCATCCAGGCCGCTGCGGGGCGGATCGAGAAGGAGCGTATCGATCTTTTCTTCCGAAGCGAGCTGGCGCAGGCCTTCGGCAGCGTCCGCGCAGATGAACTCGCAGTTCTCGATGCCGTTTGCGGCAGCGTTCTGCGCCGCATTGATGACAGCGTCGCTGACGGATTCGATGCCGTAGACGCGCTTTGCCTTTTTCGAAGCGAGCAGCGACATCGCGCCGATCCCGCAGTAGGCTTCCGCAAGCACATCGCACGGATCGATCTTCGATACGGCAAGTTCATACAGGCCTTCTGCAGCCTTCGTATTGAGCTGGAAGAACGACTGCGGCGACAGCTGGAGCCGGATGCCGCAGATCCCTGCGCTTACCGTATCCGTACCGGCGAGCTTTTTCAGTTTCGAACCGAAGATCTCGGGCGTATTTTTCTGGGTGTTGACGGACTGGAACAGGGAGCACATGTGCCGGATCTTCATCACGTCATCGATGAATGCTTCCGGCAGCGTATCCCTCCCGGTCACGAGCACGCACTGGATCTGTTCGTCCATGACGCGCAGGATCAGGTAACGCAGGCCTTTTCCGTCTTTCTGGTCATAAGCGCCGATGCGGTGCTTTGCCGCCAGCTTCAGGACCTGTTTCCGCGTGCTCTCGATCAGCGGTTCATGGATCGGGCAGCTGTCGATCTCAACGAAATGGTTCGAGCGTACTTTGTACATGCCGGTGACGGGCCTTCCGTCTGCCGTGCCGACAGGGAGCTTGCACTGGTTGCGGTAGCCGGTGATCTTTTCAGCCGTGCGCACGTCGCGGATGAACTCCCGACGGACATTGCCGTATTTGTACAGGGACTCTTCGAGGAGCCTCTTCTTGTATTTGAGCTGGGCGCCGTATTTCAGCGGCATCAGCGGGCATCCGCCGCATTCCGCCTGGTGTCCGCATTCCGGTTTCCGTCTCTCGCTGCTCTCGTGAAGCAGCTTTTCGACCGCGCCGTAGCAGTATGTCTCATGTTCGGCCGTGATCGTTACCTCCGCTTCTTCGTCCGGGAAGAAGCCCTCAATAAAAACAGGCTTTTTGTCCTTATAGGCTATGCCTTCGCCGTTGATGCCTGTTTTCACGCATTTCAATATCATAGTTCACCTGAATTCTATTTCTTCATTACAGAAATTCTTCAGGGACATGACCATGAAGATATCTGTATTTCCTTCATCTTTGAGGACCGTACTGAGGGAACCTGTATAGGAACCGGTCCTGACGATCGTGAGGCGGCTGTATTCCTGCGTCAGATACGGGACGAGGATCAGGGCGTAATCATCGCAGATGATCACGGCGTTCCTCTCGGTATTCACAGATGTCTCGATCTCTGTCTTGCCTTCGGCCGCGCTGAGATAATAACCGTACATGTCCTCTGTTTCAAGGGCATTTTCGTCATAAAGCGAATGACTGACGGTGCCGTCGCTGTATTTCACGGTCAGCTGCACGGGGTGGGCGGGGATGATCTCCTCGATCTCATCCGCTTCGATCCATGCGGCGCCGGTCCTTTCAAGCAGGGGACCGCGGTACGAAGAACTCTTCGTCTGGAACCGGAAGTCGGAAGCCTTGTGCTTCAGGATATCCCTGCAGATGACTTCATAGCCGACTTTGGCGCCGGAAGCGTTCCAGTGCGGGTCTGTCCTGTAGCAGTAGCCGCCGCTGGATGCCATCGTGGACAGCAGGTCCGCAAAGACGGCGTCCGGTATCTGTTCCCGGATGCTTTCCAGCAGTTTCTTTTCATTGACCCCCGCAGCGAAAAGGGGCAGATACCGCTTTTCCGTCTGTGAGGCTGTCGGTACGAGGACCAGGTTCAGCTTATGTTCCTTTGCGAAATCCTGCACCGCGCTGATATTGTGCTCCAGCACTGCCGGGTCATAATCCGCAAACTGTTCGATCAGCGTGCCGCTGCCGATGTATACGCCGCCGATCCCCGATGAACCTGTATCCTGCATCAGGGCTGCATAGCCTTCACGCAGCGTATCCTTCAGGAAGAACTCCTCTGCCGTCCATGTTTCGGTATCTTCATGTGAGGCACGCGAAAAGACGGAAAACGAAGGCTTTCCTTCCGCACGGTAATAATTCATCACGCCGAGGCTGCCGCACAGCAGCGCAGCGGATACACATGTTGCGAGCCGGATCTTCTTTTTCATAACGACCTCAGAAAGATGAAAGGCATCGAGGCACCGGATACGGCGGCTGCGACGGCGAAGACAAAGAGCAGGATGACTGCCGGGGGTATGATCCATGCGGCATCCGAATTCAGGATGCGACGGAACAGCGGCCGCAGGACAGGGATGACTGCCGCGCACAGCGCTGCGGCAGGGATCAGGTTCATGAAGACAAGGCTGCCTGTCAGCGCATCAGCGAAGGAGGAAGCGTTGAAGAACATCATCGCGGTATAATGCAGCGCGTCCGCAAAGGACGGCGACAGGATGAATACGGAGCTGAACAGCAGCGCCGCCCACAGCAGGATGCGCTTAACGGCAGGGATGCGCTCCGGGATCAGTTTCGAGAGCAGGGCGGTGCATGCCAGGATGATCCCCCATGCCAGCCCGTTCAGGGAAGGCCTGTAGAACAGACCGGTGAGGAGGATGGCAGTTACCGTCCGTACGGAAGTGTTCCCGAACGGGACATAGGTCCTGAACCAGTTCTGCAGGGTGACGCTCCAGCGTTCCGTGAACTCTTTCATATCCCTCGAAGCCAGCGGCATCCGGAATTCCTCGGGCAGGACATAACCCGCCATGCGGCTGAGGCCGATGGCCATGTCCGCATAGCCGCTCAGTTCAAAATACAATGCCGTCAGTGCGGCGAAGGCACCGGTCCAGGCGCTGAGGACGGAAGAGCCTGCCTGCAGCGTGGAAACGGTCATGAACAGCGTATATGCCTTCGCGGCGATGACCGTCTTCTTGAACAGTCCGGCCGCAAAGCGGAGCAGGCCGCTGTAAATATTCACGCCCCTGCTGTCTTTGCCGGGGGTGAATTCCTTTTTCGCCACGAACGGCCCGCACAGCAGCTTCGGGAAATGAAGGATCCATCCGAGCAGCTGCGCAGCGGATCTCTCCGGGTCGCACCGGTTGAAACAGATGTCCGCCGGATAGGAGATGCATGCGAGGATCAGGAACGTGAACCCCGGGGGCACCTGGATGAAATGATCCGGCAGGAAGGAGAGCCCCATCGACCTGAGACCGGTCAGGATCGGGCCGAGGAACTTCATGACGAACAGCAGGACCAGGTATATGCCGGCTGTGATCCTGAGCAGGCGCAGTGCCTGGGGCCTGTTCTTCTTCCGGTAGCGGCTGATCATCGCGCCGGAGACATATGAAAAAACGGCAGCTGCAGCCATCGCGAAGACGAACAGCGGCGAACCGTACCAGATATAAAAGATACTGAATATCATCAGCATGATATTCCTGTACTTCGCCGGGCACAGGGCGCACCCGAGCATGTATACAGGCAGAAATGTCAGAATAAATAAAAGGCCTGCGTGATCCATGAAAACATTATACCAGTGAATGCGCCCGGCAGATGTTAAGGATGAAATATTTTCTGCAATACATATATATGATTTTTACAAAATCGCCGATAATCCCTGCCCGCGGGCGGGGCAGGGGCAGAAATACAATTGAAAAGAACTGTTTCAGACATTAAAATGTTAATGTAACGAAGTTTCGCATTTGAAGGAGGAAAAGAAATGAAGAAAATCGTTTCGGCTATGATCGCCGGCATTATGGCAGTCAGCCTCGTTGCCTGCAGTTCCACAGGCGGCGGTTCCGCAGCAGGCGGATCCGAAGCAGCTGCATCCGACATGAAGGTCGCGATGGTAACGGACTACGGCAAGATCACAGACCAGTCATTCAACCAGACAACTTACGAAGCTTGTAAGAAATTCGCTGATGACAACGGCATCGAATTCACATACAAGCAGCCCGCAACAGACGCAGACGCGGACCGTGTCGCTTCCATCGAACAGGCGATCGAAGAAGGCTACAACGTCATCGTTATGCCCGGCTACGCATTCGCAGCAGCGATCGTTGAGACAGCTCCGACATATCCCGATGTTAAGTTCGTCGCCCTTGACGTTTCCGAATATGACCTGTTCACTGCCAACGGCGAGAAGGACTTCAAGGCTGACAACGTATACAGCGCAGTCTATACAGAAGAAGGCGCCGGCTACTTTGCAGGCTACGCAGCAGTCAAGCTCGGCTACAAGAAGCTCGGCTTCCTCGGCGGCATGGCAGTTCCGGCAGTTGTCCGTTACGGTTACGGTTATGTCCAGGGTGCTGACGCAGCAGCGAAGGAACTCGGCCTCACAGACGTAGAGATCAAGTATGTCTACGGCGGACAGTTCTTCGGCGATGCGGACATCACAGCTGTTATGGACACATGGTACGGTGCAGGCACAGAAGTCGTCTTCGCATGCGGCGGCGGCATCTACACATCCGCAGCGGAAGCAGCCAAGAAGGTCAACGGAAAGGTCATCGGCGTTGACGTAGACCAGGCTCCGACGATCGACGGCGACTACGGCGAAGGCATGACAGTCACATCCGCTATGAAGGGTCTGGCTCCGACAGTCGAACTCCTGCTCAGCGCGATCAGGGACGGCAAATGGGATGATTACAAAGGCCAGGTACAGACTCTGAACCTCGTTTCCCTGCCGGATTCCACACAGTGGGCTGACAGCTTCACACAGGATGATTATAAGGCTCTCGAAGAGAAGGTCCTGAGCGGCGAGATCAAGATCGACAACAACACGGAAGCAGAACCCGCTGTTGAGAACGTCAAGGTCGACTACCAGGGCGCGATCAAGGGTTAATCCCCGTTAAACTTGGAAAAAGACTGATTGGATGCGTTTACATCCGTCAGTCTTTTTTTTTATAATAAATGAAGAATATGAGGAGGAAGGAGGACAGCAGTCATGGATGCACCATATGCAATTGAAATGCTGAATATCACAAAGCGTTTCCCAGGAATTGTTGCCAACGATAATATCACTCTTCAGCTGAAAAAAGGGGAAATATTAGCGCTGCTCGGCGAGAACGGTGCCGGTAAATCGACTTTGATGTCGGTTCTTTTCGGGCTTTATCAGGCAGAAGAGGGTATTATCAAGAAAGACGGAGTTGAAGTGAAGATCAATGACCCGAACGATGCCAATGATCTCGGGATCGGAATGGTCCACCAGCACTTCAAGCTCGTGCAGTGCTTTACGGTTCTTCAGAATATCATTCTCGGCGTTGAAACGACTAAGAACGGTATCCTGCAGATGGACGAGGCCAGGAAAAAGGTCATGGCCCTTTCGGAAAAATACGGACTCAAGGTCGATCCCGACGCAAAGATCGAGGACATCACGGTCGGCATGCAGCAGAGGACGGAGATCCTCAAGATGCTCTACCGCGACAACGAGATCCTGATCTTTGACGAGCCGACCGCGGTCCTGACGCCGCAGGAGATCAAGGAACTCATGCAGATCATGAAGAATCTTGCAAGGGAAGGCAAATCCATCCTGTTCATCTCGCACAAGCTGAACGAGATCATGGAGGTCGCCGACCGCGTCAGTGTCCTGCGCAGGGGCAAGTATATCGGTACAGTTGAAGTAAAGAATACGACGCAGGAGGAGCTCTCCCGCATGATGGTCGGCCGCGACGTGCAGCTGGTCGTCGACAAAACGCCTGCGAAACCCGGCCGGGTCATCCTGAATGTCGAGAATATGACAGTCGCTTCCAGGACGCATGCGAACAATGCGGTAAAGAACGTTTCGTTCCAGGTGCGCGAAGGCGAGATCGTCTGCATCGCCGGCATCGACGGCAACGGCCAGACGGAGCTTGTCTACGGCCTGAGCGGGCTTGAACCGCTCGTATCCGGCAAGATCGAGGTCGACGGCGTCGACATCACGAAGATGCCGATCCGCAAGCGTGCGAAGGATATGAGCCATATCCCGGAAGACAGGCATAAGCACGGCATGGTCCTGGATTATCCCCTGGAATACAACATGGTCCTGCAGGAATACCACCAGCCGGACTTCACGACGCCTGCCGGCTTCCTCAAACGGAAGGAGATCCGTGAATACCCCGAGAAGCTGGAAGAGCGGTTCGACGTCCGTTCCGGACAGGGCCCGATCACGATCGCCCGCTCGATGTCCGGCGGAAACCAGCAGAAAGCGATCATTGCGCGTGAAGTCGACAAGGACCACAAGCTGCTGATCGCGGTGCAGCCTGTACGCGGACTTGACGTCGGCGCGATCGAGTTCATCCACCGCCAGCTGATCGAAGAACGCGACGCAGGCAAGGCAGTCCTGCTTGTTTCACTTGAACTTGAAGAAGTCATGAATGTATCCGACAGGATCCTCGTCATGTACGAAGGCGAGATCGTCGGTGAACTGGATCCCAAGAAAACGACTTCGGAAGAACTCGGCCTGTACATGGCCGGCGCGAAGCGCAATACCGGGAAGGAGGCTGGATGATGCAGGAAAAAGAATCTTTCATTAAGAAGCCTGCGGTGCAGACGCTGCTGTCTTCGCTCATATGCATTATATTCGGACTCCTGATCGGCTATATCGTCCTCCTGATCATCAATCCTTCCGGTGCCGGCAAGGCGATCACGACGATCCTGATCAACTTCATGTCGAGATCGAGCACACCGGCGGTCCTGAAGGCGCTCGGCAATACGCTGGCAAAGACAGCGCCGCTGCTGATGTGCGCCCTGTCCGTATGTTTCTGCTATAAGGTCGGCCTGTTCAACATCGGCGCTGCCGGCCAGTACGAAGCAGGCGCGTGCCTGGCGCTGTTCGCAGCTGTCTCGCTGAAGCTCCCGTGGATCCTGTGCCTTGTTTGCGCAGCCCTGGGCGGCGCTGTATTAGGCGCCATCTCCGGTGCCCTGAAAGCGTTCCGTAACGTCAACGAGGTCATCTCGGGCATCATGCTGAACTGGATCACCCTGTATATCACAAACATGGTGCTCTCCACGCCCGCAGTTAAGGATCCCGCGAGCCCTTATACAAAGGTGATCAGCAGCGTCAATCCGGGCGGCGTGCTTCCCTCCCTCGGGATGGAAGGCATGTTCGCCGGCAACAAATATGTCACGATCGCGATACCCCTTGCGATCCTGATCGCGATCCTGATCTGGGTCGTGCTCACAAAGACGAAATTCGGTTACGAGCTCGTCGCTACCGGCTACAACAAAGACGCTGCCAAATACGCAGGCATGCGTGAAAAGAAGAATATCATCGTCACGCTGGCGATCGGCGGCGCCCTTGCGGCGACAGGCGCAGGATTCCTGTTCCTCTCCGGCTACCAGCAGTGGTCAACGACACAGACATCCGTGCCGGGCATGGGCTTCAACGGCATCGCCGCGACGTTCCTCGGCGGTCTGAGCCCGATCGGTACGATCTTCTCATCCTTCTTCATCCAGTCGATCACCGACGGCGGGTCATTGATCAACAGGTCCCTGTATCCTGCCGAGATCTCCGATCTGATCACCGCGATCATCATCTATCTCTGCGCGTTCGTACTGTTCTTCAAGACCGTCATGAACAAGACCATCGCGAAGAATGCGGAAAAGAAGCTGAACAAGGCTCAGGGAGGTAATGCATAATGATCCTGCTGATCCAGTATACGATCCTGTTCGCATCTGTCCTGATGCTCGTTGCCCTCGGCGGATGCTTCAGTGAACATTCCGGCATCATCAACCTCGGCCTTGAAGGGATCATGGTCATCGGTGCCCTCGGCGGCGCACTGATCATGAACCTGCTTCCCGCAAACACAGGCGGATTCGTCATGGTGGTATGCACGACGCTGGCTGCTGTCGGCTTCGGCATGCTGTACAGCTGTCTGCTAGGCCTTGCGAGCATCAACTTCAAGGCGGACCAGACGCTCGTCGGCACAGCCATGAACATGCTGGCGACAGCGTTCGCTACCGTCTTCGTATCCGCGTTCAACGCAGCCAAGAATCCGGACAATACATCCTCGACGCTGCAGTATATCAGGCAGAAGACGAACTTCATCGTCCGTCTCGGGAACTTTGAGTTCAACTGGTACATGCTGCTGGCAGTCATCCTCCTCGTCATTGCCTACGTCGTCCTCTACAAGACGCGCTTCGGACTCCGTCTGATGGCGTGCGGCGAGAACCCGCAGGCAGCCGACTCTGTCGGTATCAATGTCTACCGGATGAGATGGAGCGGTGTCCTGATCTCCGGCGCCCTCGGCGGCCTCGGCGGCATCGTCTACATCCTCGCGGGCGTATCCGAATGGAAATTCGAAGTCGGCGTTGCCGGTTTCGGCTTCCTTGCCCTCGCGGTCATGATCTTCGGCCAGTGGAAACCGACAAATATCGCCCTTGCGGCGCTGCTGTTCGGTTTCTTCCGGGCGCTCTCCAATGTCTATACAGGCTTCAGCTGGCTGGCAAACCTCGGTATCCCGAGCACTGTCTACAACATGATGCCGTATATCATCTCGCTGATCATCCTTGCATTCACATCCAAGAATTCCAAGGCTCCGAAGGCGGAAGGCATACCGTACGACAAAGGATCCAGGTAATACAGAGGGCAGGCCGCACGGCCTGCCTTTCTCCTGTTTTTGCAAATGTTCCGTATAAAGGGTGTCCTCAGGATATCCTTTTTTGTGCCATGCATGCCTTACGGCAGTGCATAGACCTCATGGATTGTGGTATATTTGAATGGGTTAAGTTCTTTTCATGTGCGCTTCGGACGGATATGCACCGGTCCGGCGCATATGTTAGAATTGACAGGTAGATTCGGGGGAACTGAAGATATGGCTGATATCAAACTGGCTGCTGCAGGCAATAAGAGTGCCTATGATGATCTGTTTCAGGAATACTATGACGTCATCACGGAAGCAGTGAATAAAACTTTTACGAACGAATCCGACAGGAACGCCCTGATGAGGGTCATCTACGAAGACGGATTTGAAAACCTGCGCGCAAGCAACGCGGATGATTTCGAACTGTTCATGAAACAGCTCATCCTGGATGAATGCGGCGCAAAATATCCGGAGATCATTTCCCAGCAGGATGTATTTGAGATGCTCGGGCAGCTCACAGAGGCAGAGCGCAACGCCCTGATCATGTATTATCATGACGGCCTTGCGAAAGGGGCGATCGCATCCAGGACAAGCCTCGACGACAATACTGTCAATTACCTGCTGAACAGCGCCGAGACAAAGATCACGAACCTCATGACAGAGAAGAATTACCCGGCGAAAGCCTCGCAGCTTGCGCTTTTCCTGCTGAGCTTCCGTGATGATCCGGGTGTTGCTTTCTACCGTTCTGCCGCACAGTCCGACGCGACGCAGAAACTGACGCCGAGGCAGGCACCCAGGACAGCAGGCCCCGTTCCCGCTAAGCCGAAAAAGGGCGTCAGCGGAAAGACGCTCGGCATCATCGCAGCCGTGCTGATCGCACTCGGCCTCGGGCTCTTCCTGCTCATATCCAAACTGAACAGTTCAAAGCAGGGGGATGACATCATCTCCAGGGGCTCGGAACCTTCCGAAGAACCGGCAGAAGAGCCTGCGGTTACGCCGGAGCCGACCGAAGAAGCGGCGCCGGAACCTACGCCGGAGCCCACACCCGAACCGACACCGGAGCCGACGCCGGAGATCACCTGGGCCGCGGAACCGGAGATGGAATTCAGTGAGGTATATACACTGACCGGCAGTCTGAGCGACGACAAGAAGAACGACGTCACCTATGCAAGAAAAGGCGCGCCTGTGATCTGGGGGGAAGTTGAGACAGGCTATTCCGGAAGGAACTATAACGATGTCCTCATCGTCATCAAAGACGGGAAATACGGTCTGTACGATTACGAAGGCAATGAGATCATTGCGCCTGAGCTGGAAGTGTACCAGGGCGACAGGGGCAAGGAATGCCCGATCGCGTGGGACAGGTCCGGTCAGTATTACCCGGCGGAAGAGAACGTCGATATGAACTCGATGATGCGCGTCTATACAGAGGACTTCCGGTCTACCGAGATGGCGACAGCAGTCGGACGCACTTCCGGGGCTGCATCCTATTATCTGAAAGTCATGGATGACGCGGTCGTCTGGGATGCGGACGGCGGCTGGACAGCATTCAGTTATGATGTCCGGGAATGCATCATGGATGTGATCGACAGTAACGGCGAAAAAACCGGCTCTGCCGCACATGTAAAGAGCGACGGCACTGTCGTCGTACTGGACGGCGTCAGCCGTACGGGTCATTTCGCCAACGGCTTCTATACCGTCAAGCTCGGCAAGAAGAAATACCAGATCTATGATGCGAAAACAGACCAGCCGCTGCTGGAAGATGTTTTCGAGGATACGGCTTCGTTCGCCGGCGGCTACTGTGCCGTGAAGAAAAACGGTTACTGGGGCTATGTCGATGAACACGGTGAATTCATTACGGATTACTGTTTTGAAGAAGCCAGCTATGTCAGCGACGGGAAAGCATTCATCAAAGTGAACGGGAAGTACGGCATCATCGACCTGAAGGCGACTGCCACTGCCGGCGTATTCCCGAATGCGAAGATGTTCGGCATCGACGTTCCGGAAGAAAGCGCCGGGCCCGAGACAAAGGAACCGGAAGAAACACCCGCGCCTTCACCGGAGGCCACCGATCCCGAAGAACAGGAAGAGACCGGCAAAAAGGGCGGAAAGAAAGATAAGGAAAAACCGAAGGCGTCCGAAGAACCCGCAGAGGCTGCGGATCCTGCGGAAGTCATACTGAAATTCTTTACGGATGCCTTTATAAACAAGAAGTATCCCGCTGTGGAATTCATCCTTTCCGAAGGGACCCTGACAGATTTCGGATACAAACTGACCGACCTTGATTCGGATGGAAAAGACGAAGTCATCATCACGACAAAGACAAGGGCGGATGAAGGCATGATCCTGTGCCTGGTCACGCTCAAGGATAATCTCGAACCGTCCGTCATATTCGCTGCAGACAGCGAAAAGAAGCTGTATCTCAGGAATGACGGGTATCTGGAATATGAATATGTCAGCGGTTCGATAAAAATGAGGGGGAAGTGCACCGTTTCCGAAACGAGATCCGGACTTAAGTTCATCGAGACACTGGTCAACGATATGAACCAGAGCGATACATGCATGTGGTTCCGGGGGGATCATGACCCGTATGATTCCGGATGGGACAACATGGAGCGCATCGAAGACGATGACTACGCCGAGAATCTCTATAATTCGGAATACGGCGAGTCAAAGAGACAGTCATTCACGATCCAGACAATCAACTGATCATCTATATGGCACAGATACTGAATAATACATACGAGATCCTTGACTATATCGGCAAGGGCGGGATGTCCACCGTTTTCAAGGCGAGGCATATCCGTCTGGACACACCGGTCGCGATCAAGTCGGTCAGGAAGGACCAGGCCGGCGACCTGCTTGCGGAAGTCAGTATCCTGAAGAAACTCAATCACCCGAACCTTGTCCGGGTGATTGATGTTTTTGAAGACAGCAGGCTTGTATATATCGTCATGGATTATATCGAGGGAGAAGACCTCCAGCAGGTCATCAGACGGGAAAAGGTGATCCCGGAAAAAACCATCACCGGATGGTTCATCACACTGGCGGAAGTCCTGCAGTACCTGCACAGCAGGATACCCCCGATCATCTACAGGGACATGAAGCCTTCCAATGTCATTCTGCAGAAGAACGGCAGGCTGGTGCTGATCGATTTCGGGATTGCACGTGAGTTCAAACAGACGGCTTCCAATGATACGATGTATCTGGGAACCATAGGCTTTGCGGCGCCGGAGCAGTTCGGTGCGGCACAGTCGGACGGCAGGACGGATATCTATTCGCTCGGCATGACGATGCATTATCTCGCTACAGGCAAGAACCCGCATGAACAACCGTACGGTTACATACCTGTCCGGGAGCTGAATCCGCAGATCTCCGAAAAACTGGAAAAGATCATTGAAAAGTGTACGAAGTTCGATCCGAAGGACAGGTACCAGAGTGCGAAAGAGCTTCTGGAAGACCTGAACAGGCCGGATCAGGAAGATCCGCTTTCCGGCAGGACCGGGAAGATCCCGGTCCGGACACAGGAAGAGAAAGCATCTTCCCCGAAAAAAACGGGACTGGTCGCGGCAGTCGCTGCGCTCGCAGTCTGCGTCGGGGCGGCAGTGCTGTTCCCCCGGCTGAACGGGAATCCGAAAGAACCTGTCTCCGGGATCACGGAAGCCATGGAAGAGACAGCGGCACGGACCGAACAGGAGGCTGGGCCCGGGACTGAATCAGCTGTGGAAGAAACACCGGTAACAGGACCTGATGAAAGCAGCACACAGTCAGGAAATGCGGGTGAAGCCAACGCTTATTACAGCTTCCCGCTTGCGCAGACTGCTGTGATCCGGGGCATGACATACTATCCTGACGGAACCGAACCCGAACCGAACAACCGTACGATCTTCCGGCGTCTGGAAGAAGAGACGAATGTCCATGTTGAATGGAATGCATACCAGGCTTCCCAGTGGGCCGACAGGATCGCTCTCGAAATGTCCAGTATCAGGACACTTCCCGAATTTGTTTTCAATGCAGGCTTCGGCGATGCAGACCTGCTGAAATATGCAAAACAGGGGGTCATCCTCAATCTCGAAGATTATATCGATGCGTACATGCCGAACCTGAAGAAGATCCTGGAACAGGTGCCGGATTACAGGAAACTGATGGAAGATGCGGACGGGCACATCTGGGCCCTGCCGTGGATCGAGCAGCTCGGCTATGAAAGGACTGCGATCCAGACTGTCGACAACATGCCCTATATCAACAAGGCCTGGCTCGACTATCTCGGCCTTGAAGTGCCGGAGACTGCCGATGAATTCGAACAGGTGCTGATCGCATTCCGCGACAACGCCGCTGCACTCCAGAGGGAATTCAATATCAGCGGAAGCGTCATCCCGATGTCCTGCATCATGAACGACGGCGGACAGGATCCGATGATCCTGGTCAACGGTTTCGGCGAAGGCATCGGCGATGCGGATGAACTCAGACATCTGGCTGTTAACGATGACAGGAATGTTATCTGCACGGCTTCACAGGAAGGTTTCCGAAAGGGGCTGGAATGGCTCCATAAACTCTATGCACAGAACCTGATCGACCCGGAAGCGTTCACACAGGAATGGTCAGCTTATGTGGCGAAAGGCAAAGCCGGGCGCTACGGCGTATGCTTCACATGGGATATAGCAAACGTCGTACAGGTCAGTACGGACGACCTGATCGCCGGAAACGGCTGGATCCCGCTGCCTGCACTTGCGGCGGATGTCACGAATATCACCCCGAACAACGGCTCCTTCACTTCCGGTTTCGACCGCGGACGCTGCGTCGTTACAGCTGCTGCACAGGATCCTGCACTTGTCTGCGCCTGGCTCGACCGGATGTATGCACCGCTCCAGTCCGTGCAGAACAACTGGGGCACATACGGGGAAGCCGA
>JAILQT010000130.1 GCA_024698805.1 Solobacterium sp. | reverse complement strand
GACGCCATTCGCGACCTGGTCCGGATCACGAAGACCGCAGACAAAGACGCAGTGGACGTCAATGAGCACACACTTTCCTTCATCTGAGCCAAAAGAACGGCCGGTGCCCATAAGCGCCGGCCGCTTTTATTCTGTATTGATCCCGGCTTTGCGGGCCTGGGACAGCTGGTATTTCCTTTCGATATGGTAGATCCTCCCGTCTTTGCGGAAACAGGCGCCTGTCTGCTTGAAATAGAACGGGACGCCGTACTGCAGGCACTGCTTCCTCGTGTCGAGGATCCAGTCGTAATCGCATACCCGCGCGCCGTCGCCGGACTCCCCGCCGCAGGTGACATGCTCGAAAAGCCCGGTCGCAAGATACCTGCGGATATCGACCGGGCCGAGCATCGGCTCATGGATGATATGCCGGTGCCTGAGCGGCAGGCTTATCATGATCGGCAGTCTGTGATCGGCGGTCTCCTGGTTCTCGCATGTGGAGCATATCGTGACATTCTCATAGCCGTCGCCCCAGTCATCGGGCAGCGAGACCGTGAACCGGTCGATGCGCTTCGTGATGATGACAAAATGCAGGTCGCTGCGGATGCGGATGTATTCCCATGCCGTCTTCCTGTATTCGTCCGCTTCCTCGACGAAGAAGTCGGAAGTCATGCAGGTATATACCGGCGCATCGGACTGCAGCTTATAGCTGCCGTCCCTTTTTTTCTGCACGGGAAGGTCAAAAGACGATGTCCGCGTGACGATCGAGCTGTCCTTGTCAAACATCGCATCCCTTCTGTACATATAGCAGTGTGCGCATCCGGCACTGATCTTGTGGCATCCGTGCCAGGGATTCCATATCGGCATAAGCCAATCATATTGGTTTATGCGTATATTTTCAATTCCCGTGAGTGATAGAATGAATGAGACGGAGGAAATAACATGGGACTGATCAGACTCGGCAGGAAAGAAACATCGGAAGATGTGATCGACGATATCACCTTTATCCAGGATATGAAGCATACAAAGGCAGGCGCCTGGGACCGCTGGGATATCCTTCTCGCCGCATCCGGCTACGGGTGGGCATATATGATTGATACGGCAGCGTATCTCGAAGGGGCGGATCTCGGTCCGCTGCATACTTTGACCGCCTCCGAGATGGCGAACCTGCCGGAAACGGAACTGATCAAAGCATACAGGGAAAGCGGGACGGACCTGAAGCACTTTGAACCACTGCAGACAGAGAGGGGACAGCTCGCTGCCGGCGGGTTCAGCCGGGTGCTGAAGTCACCGGTAAAGATCGTCTGGTACAACCAGACGAGGGTGCTGACGGTGTATGTGCCCTTTGAAGATGAAGCGCTGATCCGCAGGTATGTCGAATCTGTCATACGCAGGAACTTCGGTACGAAGGATGAGATGAAGAACGCGAAGCCGATCCCGGAGAAAAAAACAGCATAAAGCTGTTCATTGCGGCAGTTTCCGGTACAGGTGCAGCCATATGCATGACTGTATGAGGAGCGTGATCGTCCAGCTGTACGGGAAGCAGAGGTAAAGCTGCAGCAGTTCCCTGTGGGCGGGGAACCAGAAGAATACATAGGCGACCCTGAAGCCGCAGACGCCGATCAGCGTGATCACGGTCGGCAGGGCGGAATAGCCGATGCCGCGGATACCGGCGACGACACAGTCCAGCAGCCCGTTCAAAAACAGGAACAGCGTGACATAGCGGAGCCTGTACATGCCTGTTTCGAGCACGGATGCGTCTTTGGAGAAGAAGGACAGGAAGAACGGCCCGTTCCGATACGCGGTGAAGCCGATCAGCAGTGCGCCTGCACCGCACAGCAGGAAGGTGAGGATCAGGATATCCCGGATCCGGTCATACTTCTTTGCGCCGAATGCCTGCGAGGTAAAGGTGACGCAGGCCTGCGGGAAAGCATCGACGAATACGTAGACGTATTCCTCGACGCAGAGCGCAGCCGTATTCGCGGCGATGACGGAAGACCCGAATGTATTGAACGACGACTGGATCATGATGTTGGAAAACGAGAACAGCTGGT
>JAILQT010000095.1 GCA_024698805.1 Solobacterium sp. | reverse complement strand
TTCATTGATTGTTGTCAGGGATGCCGGGATCGTTATATTCGTCAGTGCCTTGCAGTTGTAGAACGTTCCGTATGTCATCTCTTTCAGATTCGATGACAGTTTCACTTCGCTCAGATTACTGCAGCTGCCGAATGCATATGCACCCAGTTTCGTCACACTGTCCGGGATCTCGATACCCGTGATCCCTGTGCACCCTGAAAAGGCTGACTTCCCAATCGTTGTTACTGTATTTCCATCAATTTCCGAAGGAATCACTACTGTTGTGTCGCTGCCGGTATATTTTGTAATCGTTGCAGATGAACCGCTGACTGAATACTCGAAATCACCGGATACATCCTCAGATGCTTCGGTCTCAGCAGTTTCTTCTTCTGTTTCCTCAATGATCTCTTCTTCCGTTTCAGGTTCCTGAGGTTCTGAAGCAGGGGTTTCAGCAGACTCGATTGTTTCTTCCTGCTCTGTATTGTCTTCCGGACTATCTTCTGTTTCCTCTGTTATTTCAGGACCAACTTCTTCCTGAGCAGGTGTTTCTTCAGAGACTTCTTCTTTTTCCGGTTCCGCTACCTCTTCTTCCTGTTCCGGTTCCGCAGTCTCTTCAGCCGCAGGTTCCTGCTCAATTTCTGCTGGGACATCCTGCTCTTCCGATTCTTCTGTATCTGTTTCCTGTACTTCATCTTCAGATTTTTCAGCATCATTCCCTTCCGGAACAGTCTCTGAAGGTTCTTCCTCTTCGATGATCTCTTCAGGTATCGCTTCTTTTTCCTGGCTGATCTCTTCCGTTTCGGTTGTTTCTGCAGGTTCTTCTTCCGCATAAATAGTCTGCGGCAGAATAGTTATACACAGAAACAACGACATTAACACTGCATATACTTTTTTACACATGGCCACTGTGTCCTTTCAATTAAAGCAATCCGGTCATTTTATATTTCATCAGTAATTCTTGTATGCAGGATGCGTTCCCGCGTGTCCCGTATCTGCATTGCAGATACTTATTAACAAAATACCCTTAAGAGGTGAATACCTCTCCGGGTATTTGTCAGTTTTATGTATATTATTCCATTATTCCTTACGGGTTCAGGCAGACACCGTCACTGTCGAACTGATAAGGCCTGCCTTTTACGTCTTTAGTGCCATTTGCGAACATTACACCGCTGGATTCAAACCAGTACCACTTGCCGCCGATCTTCCGCCAGCCTTTAGCCATAGCACCGGATGATCCGAAGTAATACCACTGGTCATCGATCTTCTGCCAGCTCTTTACCATTGTTCCGGCAGGTGTGAAGTAATACCATTTTTGATCGATCTTCCGCCAGCCTTTAGCTATAGCACCGGATGACCCGAGGTAATACCATTTATTATTGTCCTTCAGCCACCCTGTTTTCATAGCACCGGATTCATCAAAGTAATACCATTTCTTATTCAGCTTCTTCCAGCCGGTGACCATTACACCGTCTGCGTCAAACCAGTACCAGTTTCCATCGATATAATGCCAGTCTTTTACCGGGTTTTCGTCTGCATAATAATACCGTTTATCTCCGACACTGACCCATTCACCGATTAACTCAAATCTGAATTTGTATTTTTCTGCGTATTGCTCAGCTGTGCTTCCTGTTAAGCCGCGCACGATAAACGTCTTTATGCGGCTGTAATTCAGTTTTTCTATAACATTTACATAATCATAGTCATATCCGAAGGCAAACTTGGAGATCTCTGCGTCATATGAAAGTATATTTATACTTTTCAGTTTTTTACAGTTCACAAACGCACCGCGTCCAATTGATTTGACACTTTCAGGAACCGTCATTTCTGTTATTGCTTCACAGCCTTTAAATGCATCTATTCCGATACTCGTTATGGTTTCCGGTATCTTGATTTCTGAGAGATTTTCACACGAACCAAAACAATCATTACGAATTAATGTAACCTTTTTCGGGATCTCTATGCTCTTCAGACTCACACAGTTAAAAAATGCAGCATGGCCAATATTTTTGACTGCGTCCGGTATTGTTATATCTTCCAGTGCGATACACCAGAAGAATGCTTTTGCACCGATCTTTGTAATAGTATCCGGTAAAGCAACGGACGTAAGGCTCCGGATCCCGGAAAATGCATTTCCCGGGATAGTACGTTTCCATCCGAACTGATAGTCTGCACTACTTCCGGCAGGTCCAGCTGTTTTTATACCATTGCATTTATCGAACGCATCGGGTCCAATCTTTGTCACACTGGCAGGCATGATCACCTTATTCAGACTGCTGCAATCCTGAAAAGCATCCATTCCGATACTCTGTATTCCTTCCGGGATCGTTACGCTGGTCAGATTTTTGGCTCTAAAGGCATAATCGCTGATCTCTGTGACCGGGATACCGTCAATACTGGAAGGAATGACCAGACTGGTATCTTCTCCGTTATACCCATTGATCGTTACCTTGTCCTCATTGACCGTATACTCGAAGCCTTTATAGTTCTTTGCTTCTGAGATCTCACTTGTTTCCTCAGTCGTCTCTTCAATGATCTCTTCTTCGGACTCCTGATCCTCTTCGATCACTGTTTCCGCTTCAGGTATTTCAATGCTTCCCTCTTCAATCTCTTCCTCGATCGTTTCTGCCGGTTCTTCTGTTGTTTCTCCGGTTTCTTCCTCCGCATGAATCTTCTGCGGCAGGATCATCGCTGTCACAAGCAGCGACATCAGGATGACATGGATTTTTCTGTTCATAGTTTCATTTCCCTTTCTGAATTCGGACCATCAGTACGCTTACGGCGTATCATATGCACGGATTTATTGATTTTGCGGTTTTATCCTAATAAATTATGATACATGCTATATTCATTCATTTGCAATAAGCCGGTAAGATCCGGTCATTTTTTTGTCAAATCCGCAGATAGTAAGAGCATCTTCCGATTCTTTCTGAATCTGAATGGCCTTTACATGATGTGAACATATATAACAGATATAGTACAAAAGGACCGTTTCAGTCCGGAAGAATGTATCATTCTTCAACCGAAGCGGTCCTTTTCCTGTGTCTGTTTATTTCGTGATCTTCAGATCCTTCACAACGCTCCACATGGAATAGTAGTTCTTCCCGTCTTTCGTCAGGAATGATCTGACTCTTACATAGTACGTTGTACCCTTCTTCAGACTGCCGATCACCTTGGATACCGTTGCGATATCCCGGATCGTCGCTGTCCTGACGCTGTCATCCGGGAAGTCACTTGCTGCAGCTATCTGTACCTGATAGCCTGTCGCTTCCGCGTTCTTGTCCCACTTCACTGTTGCCTTGCCTGCTGCGCTGTTGGTCAGCGAGCTGATCGCCGGCCTTGTCAGCCAGTATGGCGTTAAGGACTTGGACAGTGTGCTCTTGCCTGTATCCGCATATGCGACAACTTTGTAGGTATATTTCGTGCAGTTCGATGTTGCTTTCGTATCGCCCCAGCTTGTCGTTGTCCCGCTCGTGATCGTCTTCGCCAGTTTGTTGTTGCGGTAGATGTAATAGCCTGTCGCTCCGGCTACTGCCTTCCATGCGACCTTGATGCCGTTTGACTTGTTTGCGACGGCAACTTTTGTCGTGGCACCCGGTACTACATTGACCGTCAGCTTGACTGTCTTCTTCTTGTAGTTCGTTGTTGCAGCCGAGATCACGCTGATCACGGCTGTGCCGACTGCATTCGCGGAGACCGTTCCGTCTTCGGCGACTTCTGCGATCGATGTGTCATCC
>JAILQT010000087.1 GCA_024698805.1 Solobacterium sp. | reverse complement strand
AAACAACAGGTGATAGATTATGGAAATGAATGAATATTACAAAATGCTGGATCTGTCTCGCAGAAGGGTGAGATCAGTCTCCTTGGAACTTAAGCGATTTCTGTATAAAAAAATTGACTGGAATGATCGTCTGATTGCTGTAACCGGTGCCAGAGGCACGGGAAAAACAACACTAATACTTCAGCACATCAAAGACGCATTTGCTGAAAGGCCTGACGATGCTTTGTATGTTTCCCTCGATCATCTATGGTTTGAGACACATTCACTTGATGAGCTTGTGGATATGCATTTAAAGAACGGAGGATCGCATGTTTTTATTGATGAGATTCATTACATGAAAAAATGGCAGCTTGTCATTAAGAATTTATATGATGATTATCCGGATTTGAATATTGTATACACAGGGTCTTCTTTACTGCAGATTGATTACAACAGCGGTGATCTGTCAAGAAGGCAGATCGTGTACCATCTTCCCGGGCTCTCATTAAGAGAATATTTAATGTTTGAAGGCGTATATAAAACGCATTCTGTTTCTTTGGATGAACTGTTGCATAATCATATGCAGATTGCTGAAGAGATAACCGGGAAAATCAGGATTCTGAAGTTTTTTTCCAGCTATCTGTCCGGCGGATATTATCCGTTTTACAAGGAAGTTCATTCAGGATATGATATTCGCCTTCTTCAAATTGTAAACCAGATTCTTGAAAGTGATTATCCGGCAATCGAGTCAATCAACTATACTACTGTGCAAAAGATAAAAAAAATGCTGTATATACTTGCTCAGACCTGTCCGCAGACCCCAAATATGGTAGAACTGTATAGACAATTGGATACAGACAGGAATCAGGGACTGAAAATGCTTTATACTCTGCAGAGGGCGAATCTACTCAATTTGCTGTCTGCAGAAAAAGCAACACTGAAGAATATGTCCAGACCGGATAAGATATACTGCGATAATACGAATCTGATGTATGCATTAACAGAAAATCCAGATACTGGAACAAAACGGGAAACATTTTTCCTTAATCAGCTGCGTTCTGCAGAATATCAGGTAATGTATCCTAAGCAGGGAGACTTCATCATCAACGAAAAATGGCTGTTCGAAGTTGGAGGAAAAAAGAAATCATTTGAACACAAGGATCTTCCGTACAGTTATCTTGCAACAGATGATGTGGAAACAGGCAGAAATAACAGAATCCCCCTCTGGATGTTCGGCTTTCTCTATTAAGCCCGGACTTGGCTGGGGGAAAAGGGACCTCTGCAGCTTATTCAACTGTTACACCCCTTTTGGTATTCGTCCGTGCTGTCGGGATACGCAGCAATGTGAACTGCACAGGATACGGACATCATCTGAAGATCTGACGGTCCTGTTTTCTTATTCCCGGACTGTATCTGTAACCGCTTTCTATATTCCGGGCATTGTCCTGTATTGCTGTAATGCATGGAATTATAATAAAAGAAAGAACAGAGAAGGAGGAGTGTAATCATGCTGTTCAAAGATAATTATTCCCGTCTGCTGCAGCCCGGAAAGATCGGCACGATGGAACTGCGCAACCGCATCATCATGCCTGCGATGGGTACCAACCTGAACAATTCCGACTGCACTGTTTCAGACGCATTCGTTGCCTACTGCCTGCGCAGAGCCGAGGGCGGTGTCGGCATGATCGTCACCGAGGTCGTGGCTCCCGAAGCGGAAGGCCGTGTCATCACCGGTGAGCTCGTGCTCGATTCCGACAAGTACATGAATGCGATGAGCCGTCTGCCCCATGCGATCCATGCCGGCGGCGCCAAGGCCTGCCTGCAGCTGGCGCACGGCGGATGCTACGCGTCTGCGCGCATCACCGGCGTACGCCCGAAGACACCGTCTTCCGTAGGCAACTTCCAGCGCCCGGAAGATACGCCGCGTCCGATGGAGATCGATGAGATCCATGAACTGACATCCAAGTATGCCGAAGCAGCCCTCAGGGGCAAGAAGTGCGGTTTCGACGCGGTCGAGATCCACTGCGCGCACGGGTATATGCCGCTGCAGTTCCTGTCCGGCTATACGAACAGGCGTACCGATGAATTCGGCGGTTCCCTCGAGAACCGTGCGAAATTCGGTCTGGAGATCATCCGCAAGACAAAAGAGCTCTGCGGCAAAGACTATCCCGTCATTATCCGTCTTTCCGCATCCGAGTATGTACCCAACGGCGTAACAGTCGAAGAGGCATGCGCATTCGCGAAGATGTGCGAAGAGGCAGGTGCCGATGCGATCAACGTATCTGCCGGTACATGGGATTCCAGGGCTGCCGATTACGGTGCAGTGCTGGCCGGTGAAAAGGATCCGGAAGGCCTGGATCTGAGGCTGGGTGTAGGTACATCCGTATGGGTACAGCCGTACTTCACACCGAGGGGCTCCCTCAAACATCTGGCTGCCGCGATCAAGAAGAGCGTTACGATCCCTGTCGACGCTGTCGGATCCATCTCGCCGGAAATGGGTGAAGAGATCCTCGAGGCAGGGGAAGCCGACTTCATCTGTGTCGGCCGTCAGACGATCGCTGATCCCGACTGGCCGAACAAGATCTATGCCGGTCATCCGGAGCAGATCCGCAGATGCCTGCGCTGCAACGAGTGCCTCGGCAAGGTCGAAGCCAACTGCCAGATCTCCTGCCAGGTCAACCCCGAAGCAGGCCGTGAAGCGGAGCTGTTCGGACAGGTATATCCGGGATGCCCGCAGAAGAAAGTCGCTGTCGTCGGTTCCGGTCCTGCCGGCATGCAGGCGGTCCTGACCGCAAGGAAGCGCGGACTGGATGTCACGCTGTATGAAAAGAATGCCGAGATCGGCGGCGAGCTGAACCATATCGGCAATCCCGAGTTCAAGGAAGATTTCCGCAACTACGCGCAGTACATCAAGCTCGCTGTAAAGAACAGCGGAGCCAAGATCATCGTAAACAAGGAAGCGACAGCGGAAGAACTCGCTGCGATCGGCTATGATGCCGTCATCGTCGCGGAAGGCTCGCATGTATCCTGCCCGCCGATCCCCGGTATCGGGACAAGCGGCGTGCTGGACCCGATCCCCGTCATCGACGGCAAGCTGCCGGAAGCGGAAGAAGTCCTCGTCTGCGGCGCCGGCCTTGTCGGCTGTGAGGCGGCACTGGTGCTGGCAGAAGCAGGCAAGAAGGTCACGATGATCGACCAGCTGCCCGAACATGCGCCGAACATGCCGATCTACGCGAAGTGGGTTCTGAATGCCCGCCTTGCGGAAGCACGCGTGAAATTCGCCCTCAGCCGTACGATCAAAGAACTGCGTCCGGGTGAAGTCGTCACCGTAAACAAAGACGGTGAAGAAGAAGTCCTGAAGGGCGGTGCAGTCGTACTGGCACTCGGCCTGACACCGAACAACAAGCTTGCGAATGAACTGCGCAGGATCGCTCCGCAGATCCGCGTATTCACGGCAGGCGACACCAACGGTGCGCGCAAGATCATGAGCGCTACCGCGGAAGGCTATCACGCAGCCCGTGTCATCTGACACTGACGTATCTGTATTGATATCTGCATAAAAGGTGCAGCGGCCAAAAGGCTGCTGCACCTTAACTATGTTCGGACTGCTGTATGCCTTCTTTATTCTCCAGCACATACCGGCAGAACGCTTCTGCCGCATCCGGCAGGGTATCGTTGGCACGCCTGCCGATGCACAGCTCGCCCTGGAAGCCTGTGCCCGTGATCGGTATCGCGGAAAAACCTTCGCCGTGGATCTCGGGACTCTCCAGTACGACGCCGCAGCCCAGGCCTTTGCGGACCATGCCGATGATCGCGCGGTCTTCATCCGCTTCGCTGACGATCCGGACATGGGTACCGCTGCGCAGGTATACCTCCGCCATGATCCTGTGGAAGGATGTCTTCCTCGAGTGGGCGATGAAGGGTTCCCCGGTCAGTTCGCTGATATCCACGCTCTTCCGGTTCGCCAGACGGTGGTCCTTCGGCGTCAGGAGGACCGGGTCCCTGCGGAACAGAGGCGTCTGGATGATCCGCGGGTCCTTCATATCCGCACAGAAGATCAGGTCGACATTCCCGTTGAGCAGCTCGTTGACGAGCGCATCGGAGGTATCGTTGATGCAGGAGAAGAATACATTCTTCCTGTACTGCCGGCGGAAGCCTGCCAGCCATTCGGGGATGACATCGTTGGTGACCGACATCACATAGCCAAGACGCAGGAAATGATCCGAGGAAGCAAGCTCATAGCTCAGCATGAGCTCGCCTTCGTTCAGTTCCTTCATGGCGCGGTTCACATATTCCAGGAATTTGATGCCCTGTGCCGTCAGGCGGATGCCGCGGCCTTTTTTCTCGAACAGCTGTACGCCGAGATCCTCCTCCATATTGTGGATGGCATTGGACAGGGAAGGCTGGGTGATATGCAGTTGCTGCGCGGCTTTGCGGTAATTCTCCAGGCCGGCGAGCGCCTGGAAATAGACCAGGTGGTTATAATTCATGATTTTCCTCCTATTGATAGTCTGAGGCTATTATTTCATATATAAAAACCATGATTATCATAGCCTGTACAATGATAGAATGCAATTGATAACAAATGGAGGAAAGAAAATGAGATCCACGAAGGTTTTTAAGGCTGCGGTATTCATTCTTGCGGCAGTCCTTGCAGGCTGCAGTGCTTCCGGCTCCGCTGCGGGCTCATCCGCACCGGCTTCCGTACCTGCATCCACAGCGGAAGAAGAAACTGCCGGCATCTATACGCCCGGCACATACACAGCGACGACTGCAGGCCGCAACGGCGACCTCACCGTTGAAGTCACATTCAGTGCCGATAAGATCGAAGAGATCAGGGTCACCGATCACACGGAAACAGACGGCATCGGTACGAACGCTACGGACAATCTCCCCGCAAAGATCGTTGAGACACAGTCCCTCGGCGTTGACGCTGTTGCCGGCGCGACGATCACATCCGATGCGATCATCGCTGCTGTCGCTGACTGCGTCACACAGGCAGGCGGCGATCCCGAAGCCCTGAAGAACGTCGAAGTCGAAGCAGCCGAACCGACAGAAGAGAAGACGATCGATACCGACCTCGCCATCGTCGGCGGAGGCGGTGCAGGCATGGTCGCTGCGATCCGTGCGGAAGAGCTCGGACTGAATGTCGTCCTTGTCGAGAAGATGCCGTTCATGGGCGGCGCGCTCTCCATCTCCGGCGGCAACCAGGTCGTCATGGGTTCCCAGATGCAGAAGGACCTGGGTGTTGAAGATGACTCCAGCGACAGCATGGTCGAAGACTTCATGAAGAACGGTGCCAACCTGAACGTTCCCGAACTGATCCGGCTGTATGCGGACAATGTTGGTGATACAAGCGACTGGCTGCAGGAGATCGGCGTCACCTACAACCTCGAAGGCGGACTGCACAAGCTGGCAGAATACTCGCATGACCGCGAGCTTGCCTACACAGGCGGCGGTGCAGGCGCAGGCGAAGCCCTCCGGAACAAAGTCGCAGAAAGCGGTGCGGAAGTACTGCTCAACACACGCGCATCCGAACTGCTCACAGACGGCGAAGGCAACGTCACAGGCGTCATCGCTGCCGACGAGACAACAAAGTATACGATCAATGCCAAAGCTGTCCTGCTCGCAACAGGCGGCTACGGCTACAACAAGGACCTGCTGGAAGGCAATATGAAGAATGCCCTGTACTACGGTCCTGTATCCTCCACAGGCGACGGCCTGCTGATGGCTACAGCGGAAGGCATCAATGCGGACACAAGGCTGCTGGAATACGGCAAGCGTTATCCGAACGGCATCGAAGTCTCCGAAGGCATCGCAAAATCCACGATCAACGGCAATATCCCCGCATGGACGATGAGCGCGATCCTCGTAAACAAAGAAGGCAAGAGGGTCGTCAACGAAAAGGCAAGCAACCGTACGATCCTTGAGACAGAGCTCCAGCAGACAGGACAGCAGCTGTACCTCGTCATGGACCAGGAGACATTCGACGTCTGGAAAGACGCCCTCGGCTATGACGTACAGGAATACCTGGATGCCAACGGTTCGACCACACCTGTATTCGGCCACGGCGACACGATCGAAGAAGCAGCTGCAGCTGCAGGTGTCGACGGCGCGGAACTCGCAAAGACGATCGAGACCTACAACGGCTATGTCGAAGCAGGCGAAGACGCTGAATTCGGCAGGCTGCCCGAATATATGACGATGCCCATCGGCGACGGTCCGTACTACATCGTTGAGCAGAAGCCGAGATTCGCGACGACGATGGGCGGCCTTGTCATCGACACAGACCTCCATGTCCTCAACAAAGACGGCAATGTGATCGGCAACCTCTTCGCTGCAGGCGAACTGGTCGGCGGCGTCATGGGTGACGATTCACCTTCCGGCGCAAACAACGGCTGGGCAGTGACTTCCGGCAAACTCGCTGCGGAAAGCATCGCGGAAGCACTCGCAGAATAAGAAACCATCCGCTCCATACTTCAAAGGGTGATGACCTCGTCAGAGGCATCACCCTTTGATATTTATTCCTGCTGTTTCCAATGCCCGCAGAAGGGCAGGGGGCACCCGGGTATCGGAAAAGCACTGCAGGCCGCAGTGCTTCTTTCGGTATATTGGATTCAGACTTCGGACGCTGCCTGCAGATGGCTGTCCGGTGCTAACATGACGTCCCACGAAAGGACGGCGCCGTCCATCCCGCATTCTTTGAATACCGACAGGGAAGAGCGTATATACTCCGGGTCTGTCCTTGCGATATCTTCCCGGTAGTTGATCTCGATGCCGGGATATTTCGCACAGCGGACATCGCGGAAGGAGAGCAGCTGCTCCTGCAGGAACGATTCGTCATAGGTGAATGCAGGCATGCCCTGTGCTTTTGGGACGCTGTTACGGAACAGTCCATACTCGAAGCCGATGCCGGCAGGGGCTTCTGTTTTCCGGTACAGCATGGGTTTGATGAAGTCCGCTTCCGCCGCAATCGACGGATAGTCCTGTCCGACGATGCCGCTCATCAGGGGCGCATACAGGTCCAGTCCGACCTCCATTCCTTTCGCTTTGAAATACCGGCACAGTTCGTGCACGCTGTCTGCTACGATCTCACTCTTGATCGTAAAGAATGCCTGTGTATCTTTGTCCCTGAACCGGAAGCCCTTAACAGGGTCATACTCCTCCATATCGAAGATCCGGTCTTTTGTGTCCGCATACTTCTTCGCGAACATGTCAAGGGAGAGGCCTTTGTCTTTGTATATCTTCCTGCACCGCTCACACCCGCAGCTTAATACGCCCATCGTGCCTGCGGCGAACGACTGGGTGCGGATCTTGTCGAGGAAGACGCCGTCGAAGGGGATACCGGAAAAATATTCCTCATAGACAGAGAAGACATTCCGGATATTCTTCTTTGATGAAGGACAGCAGAACGCGAAGCTCTCCCCCTCCTGCAGGGCGAAGTCCGCGATCGGCTTCCCGAAGATATCCAGCGCGTCATCGGCTTCCTTCAGCGACTGGATCTCGGAGAAGGCCGGCAGCCACAACAGCATGGCAATACCCTTATCGTGCAGATACGTACCGACCGCACGGTACAGGTCACTGTCAATATTCCAGCCGATGATGACCTTCTTTACGGGCACGAGGGCAGTCACAGTCTCCAGACGTTCAATGATCTGCCGTGCCGTATAGTTCGAATTATGCCAGCCGCCCGTAAAGATCTGACAGATATATTCCATGATCAGTCCTGGCTGTTCAGGACGCGGATATAGTCCTTCATGTAGTCGGGCAGGCTGGAAGGCACCTGCGCGGAAACGATATTGCCGTCGACGATCGAAGGCACATCGAACCATTCGGCGCCTGCATTTGTCATATCGTCACGGATACCGACCGTGCTCGTGACTTTCCTGCCTTTGAGTATGCCTGCGGAGATGAGTACCCAGCCGGCATGGCAGATCTCGCCGATGACCTTGTTGTCGGCGTTCATCTTCCGTACGATATCGAGAACGACAGGGAACCTGCGCATCTTGTCGGGAGCCCAGCCGCCCGGTACCAGCAGGCCGTCGTAATCATCCGGATCAACTTCGTCAAATGTCATCTCTGCCGTGCAGGGGACACCGTATTTGCCGATATAGGTCTTTTTCTCTTTCGCAGCGAGGTCTACCTGACAGCCTTCTTCCCTGAGACGGTAAACGGGATACCATAATTCGAGGTCTTCAAAACTCTCGTCCAGGATCGTAAGTATTCTTTTCATGATGTTCCTCCTTATTCATGAATCTCAATTATGGATCGTTAAGATCTTCTGTTAATCAAATTCTATCATATGTGAAACAAAGCAGGCGCGATATGCTCAGGAAGGAAAACAACTTCGCCATATGATTTGAAATGTCTTATAATACATACGTTCAAAGGAGGATAACTGCTATGAATACAACACTGAAGACATGGATCGCTTCGGCAGTGCTCGTCAGCCTTGCCGGCTGTTCCGGCCAGGCACCGGGAAGCACGGAAGCGTCCGGCGTGAACATGAGGACAAAGTTTGACGCGCTGGTCACGAGTGAAAAGGAACTCGGCCTTGCGGATAAATACGCTTCGATCACGGAGATCCCGGACGGGAAGATCGATGAAAAGCTCGTCGGCACATGGGTAAGCGCGGACGGGGATATCATCTACACCTACAACGCCGACGGCACCGCAAGCGCCGAGTTGGCCGCTTATGACCTTAAGAACGACGTGACCTATACATGCATCGAGATCGACGGGAAGAAGGTCGTCTGCGAAGATACGGTGCTGGATCACTATGATACGGACGGCAATATCACACAGACCCCGGTCGTTGCCTACAGCACCTATGAAGTGACAGACAATGCGCTGTATATCAGCACTGTTGAGAACACGGACGAGACCTTCTCGTCCTACACATGTTCCGTCATCCCGCTGTATAAGGCGGATGAGCAGGGCAATGCCGGCGAAGCCATCAAGGCTTCCCCAATCGCCATCGAAACGTATTACGGCACATGGAAAGCCGATAAAGGCACCTTCACGATCAGTGCCGACGGCCTGGTATACGACGGCGGGACCTATGCGCTCTCCCTCGATTCCATGAACCGCCTCGTCGCGGAAAAAGACGGCAAAGCTACTGCCTACAAGGCAGCAGTCTATTATGTGAAGATGTACGATCCCGAGACCAAGACGATCGAATCGGAAGGCTATACACTGAATCTGAACTATACCGGTGAAGACGAGAACGACAAGCCGAACCTGCTGCCGCTGCTGGATGACTGGAAGACGGATTTCGGCTGGAACGACTATCTGTATTCCGGGACATTCCGGCTTGGCGAGTGAGTCTGTCCCGGACAGAAAGGATATCTGGATATGGGATGGATCAGTGATCATATCGAGCTGCTCCTCTGCGCCTTCGCGGTCTGTATCTTTGCTTTCCGCCTCTTCACGGTATTGAAGAAGGCAAAGAAGATCGATGCGGAGGGCATCGTCACGGATGCCGTCGTCTCAAGGGTCGAAGAGTTCTATGACCCCGATACGGCGTCCGATTCCTATACGACCTATGTCGTCTATACGGATGAGGAAGGCGTTCAGAGGGAAAGCGCCATGGCACTGACGCAGGACGCCGAATATGAGGAAGGCATGCATGTGCGGATCCGCTACCTGCCTTCGGAAAAAGACATGGTAAGGATCGCCGAAGACGCCTGATGCGCAGATACATGCATTAACGGAAGGCTTCTGCTTTTTCACGCAGAGGTCTTTTTTTATCCCGATGTTTAGGAATTGTAAACAAAATGTTAATTATCATCTTGCATATGCGCATGTTTTCAGTATAATTAAGTAGGTTTCATAAAAAGTAAGTTTTAGTTTACTGTTGCTAAACAAAGGAGGATGCGATGATCGATATCGGCTCAAGGATCAGACAGCTGCGCGTAAAGCGCGGGCTGACGCTGCAGGAACTTGCGTCAAGGACGGAACTGACGAAGGGCTTCCTCTCCCAGCTCGAGAGGAACCTGACGTCGCCTTCGCTGCAGACGCTCGACGACATATGCGAGGCGCTCGGCACGACGATGTCCAACTTCTTCATCGAGGAGAAGGACGAACAGATCGTATTCACCCAGGAGGACGCATTCATCGATGTGCAGGAGAACATGACCATCCACTGGATCGTTCCCAACGCGCAGAAAAACGAGATGGAACCGATCATACTGGAACTCAGACCGCAGTCGGAATCGATGTATATCGAACCGCACGAAGGGGAAGAGCTCGGCTATGTGCTGAGCGGCAGGGTGACGCTTGTGCTGGAAAGCGACCCGAAAGGGAAGCAGCTGAAGAAGGGCGACACATTCTATATCCGGGGCAATGAATCGCATTACCTCGCAAACAGGACAAACGCTCCTGCCAAAGTGATCTGGGTCAGTACACCGCCGGTGTTTTAAGGGGAGGAAACATGAAGAAACTGATTGAAGTCAAAAACATTGTCAAGACATTTGACAAACAGGTCGTTCTGAAGGGTATCTCGCTGGATATCTATGAAAATGAATTCGTTACGCTGCTCGGACCTTCCGGCTGCGGCAAGACGACGCTGCTGAGGATCATTGCCGGATTCCTCGAGCCCACAGAAGGACATGTCATCATGGACGGTGAAGATATCGCGACTGTGCCCGCGTACAAGCGCGACGTCAATACGGTCTTCCAGCACTATGCGCTTTTCCCGCATCTGGATGTATATGACAATATCGCTTTCGGCCTCAAGATCAAGAAGATGGCCAAAGACCTGATCGACCAGAAGGTCATGCGTATGATCTCGCTTGTCGGTCTCGAAGGCTTTGAGCACAGGGACGTCACATCCCTTTCCGGCGGACAGCAGCAGCGTGTCGCGATCGCGCGTGCGCTCGTCAACGAACCGCGCGTCCTCCTGCTGGACGAATCACTCTCGGCGCTGGACAAGAACCTCAGAAAAGAGATGCAGCTGGAACTCAAGGAGATCCAGAGGGAAGTCGGCATCACCTTCATCTTCGTCACGCATGACCAGGAAGAAGCCCTGACGATGTCCGACAAGATCGTCATCATGAAGGACGGCGAGATCGAACAGATCGGCTCCCCGACAGAAGTCTACAACGAACCGATCAACGAATACTGCGCCCGCTTTATCGGCGACTCCAATATCATCGACGGCATCATGAAGAAGGACAACCTCGTCAACTTCGACGATGTCGACTACGTATGCGTCGACTACGGCTTCCATGAGAACGAGCCTGTCGATATCGTCATCCGTCCGGAAGACGTCGACATCGTCCCGAGGAACCAGGGACTGCTCAACGGCGAAGTCAAGTCCGTCCTGTTCAAGGGCATGCACTATGAAGTCATCGTCGAGACAAGCTCCGGTACATCCAAGACCGTCACGATGCATGTCACAAAGGGCAGGGACATCGAGAATGCCGAAGCCGGCGAAAAGATCAGCGCTTCGAGCTTCTACATGGATATCGAAGACGTTCCGACACTGACCGACTCCGAGGTCATCGCCAGGGCAAACGCCCAGGCGTGGACAACGGATGACGAAGACGTCTCCATCCCGAAGGTCACCTATGACGTTAAGGAAGCGGAAGGTTCCTATCCCTGCACGTTCGCAACGGACAAGGGCACGGAGATCACGATCCAGATCAACGTCACGGTACCGAAAGTCGTCGAAGACGAAGCCAACGAGGAAGGCATCCAGGCGTTCGATTTCTACCGCTCCGCCGACGAGATCCGCGAATCCCTCGCACTGGATACAGACCTTGTCAGATGGGCCGACGCCTATGCCTGGAACATGGAAGACAATTCCAGGGTCGAGATCTGGGATGTCAAGTATGACTTCGATGAAGACGACCTGACAGAGGGCGACTATCCCGTCACATTCTCCACGCAGGGCCGCGAGATCAAGATCGAGACGACCGACCATATCCAGGTCGGCGAAAGGATCGGACTGAAGTGGAACCCGGAAGACATCCATGTCATGAGAAAGATGGTGTAGTCCATGAAGAGCTTTGCCAAACTTGTTTACCCGTATATCGCGTGGATGGTCGTCATGATCATCGTCCCGATGCTGCTGATCGTGCTGTATGCCTTCACAGTCAAGGGGAACGATGTCCTGACGTTCCACTTCACGCTGGATAACTTCCTGCGTTTCTTCCAGGACCAGATCTTCCCGAGCGTATTGTGGCGCTCGCTGAAGATGGCATTCATTACGACGCTCATCTGTGTGGCTGTCGGTTATCCGGCCGCCTACTTCATGGCGAAGATGAAGCCCTCCAGCGCCGCGCTGATGGTGCTGCTCGTCACGCTCCCGATGTGGATCAACATGCTCGTGCGCACCTATGCGTGGAGGGGCATCCTCTCCCGCACAGGCTTAAGCGGCGAGATGAGGGTCTATATCGGTATGGTATACAACTTCCTGCCGTTCATGATCCTGCAGGTCTATACGGCGCTGTCCAAGATCGACCCGAACCTGATCATCGCTTCCCACGACCTGGGTGCCGATGACAGGCAGACGTTCCTGAAGGTCACGCTGCCGCTTTCACTGAGCGGCGTCGTCAGCGGCATCACGCTGGTGTTCCTGCCTGCAGTATCGAGCTTCTTCATCCCGAAGCTGCTCGGCGGCGGCCAGTATGTCCTGATCGGTAACCTCATCGAGGAATACTTCGTCTCGACAGGCGACTGGAACTTCGGTTCCGCGATCTCGCTGATCATGGCGATCATCATCCTGATCTCCATGTTCGTTACGAGGAAACTGGATATCACGGCAACGGAGGACAATGACTGATGGAAAAGAAGAATTCTGTTTTCAACAAGATCTATCTCGGCCTGGTCATGGCATTCTTCTACCTGCCGATCATCTACGTCGTCTTCTTCAGCTTCAACCGTTCCAAGTCCCTGACCAGGTTCACGGGCTTCTCGCTCAGATGGTACGAGAACATGTTCGCCTCCAGGCCGATCATGGATGCCATCTGGTATACGGTAGCCTGCGCCGTCATCGCAACGATCGTATCGACGATCGTAGGCACGATCACGGCGATCGGTCTCTCCAAATCCAAAAAGGTCGTCAGGGAACTGGTCAACCAGGTCAACAACCTGCCGATGCTGAACCCCGAGATCGTAACCGCCATCGGGTTCATGCTGTTCTTCACATCGCTGCGCGTACAGACAGGCTTCTTCACGATGCTGCTGGCGCATATCGCATTCTGTATCCCGTATGTTGTCCTTTCCGTCCTGCCGAGACACAGGAGGCTGGATCCCAACATCGCCGAAGCGGCACTGGATCTCGGCTGCACGCCCTGGCAGGCGATGTGGAAGGTCATCATCCCGCAGATCAGGGAAGGCATCATCGCGGGTGCGCTCGTTGCCTTCTCGATGTCCTTCGATGACTTCGTCATCTCCATGTTTACGACCGGTCCGGGTGTCACGAACATCTCGATCTATGTATATTCCAACGTAAAGCGCGTCAACCCGACGATCAACGCGCTGTCCGCGATCATCGTCTATGTCGTTACGATCGTCCTGATCGTCGTCAATGTCGTGCCGATGATC
This sequence comes from Solobacterium sp., assembly GCA_024698805.1. Taxonomy (GTDB): domain Bacteria; phylum Bacillota_I; class Bacilli_A; order Erysipelotrichales; family Erysipelotrichaceae; genus Bulleidia. The sequence continues at coordinate 213 of JAILQT010000087.1, read as the reverse complement.
CGTGAGAGGAGAGCTAAAAAGAATGAAGAGATTGCCTGATAAGATCCTGAAGGTCACGATCGCTTCCTGTGCAGGCATCCTGTGCGCATGCGCCGGGGCACAGGATGACGAGCTCGAAAAGGTGGGCGACGCCCAGGAGATGTTCGGCTGCCGTGTGCTCAATGTATACAACGCCGGCGAATACATCGATGAGGAGGTCGTCCCGAACTTCGA
>JAILQT010000083.1 GCA_024698805.1 Solobacterium sp. | reverse complement strand
TTTCGTCCGCTTAAATAATCCTCGCATGCCTGTACTTTCTGCTCGAATGTGTACTTTGCTTTTCTTCCCATGATAAAATCCCACCTCCGTGGGCAACGCTTTGGTTATTTGCGTTGTCTACTTCAGTGGGACTATATCAATGCTTCAAGGGGAGGGCTTTATTTTATTTTCTGGCGGATGGCGGCTTCGATGAAGCAGACCTGGCCGGGCACATGGCGTGACTGTGTGTATTCAAACATCACGCCGCGGGAATTGAATACCTGTCCGGATACGGTAAGGACAAAATCCAGAGCGCCCAGATCGAGATAACGGAGGTCTTTTTCCGATGCCTGTTCGGCAGTGATGATCCTGCGGCTGACCGTGATCGTCATGCCGAGCTCATCTTCAAGGTAATGATAGACAGAGCCTTCCGCGATCTCCTTCGTCAGTCCGGGCGTTTCCGACTTCATGAAGTAGTTCGTATCGAAAACGGCAGCCCTGCCCTCCACAAAGCGGATGCGTTCGATATGGTACAGTTCGGTACCGGTGTCAAAGCCTGTCTGAATGCTCATCTTTTCATCCACTTTGGTCTCTTCGAACGTGATCAGCCTTGTTTCTGTTTTGATGTTGTTGCGCTTCGCAGCTTCGGCGAAGCTTTCAATGCCGCCGATCGAAAACATCGAACGGTTCGGCAGCGGCTGCAGGATGACCTGTACGCCCCTGCCGTGCTGGGGGAGGACATACCCCTCCGCGGCCAGGATCGACAGGGCCCTGCGGACCGTGTTCCTGGTGCAGCCGAAACGCACGGCATATTCGTTTTCGGACGGCAGGAAAGACCCGTACGGATACTGTCCGCTGAGGATACCGTCCTTGATCTCTTTGTATATGGGTTCGTATTTTGCACTGGCCATGATCAACCTCTGTAGTTACTAATAGTATAAATGGAGCATGTTGTTTAAACAAGAACGATAATTTGTACATTTTGTGCAGAGTTCAGCATTAGCGTGGACTAATGCTGCAGGATTTCGATATAGTATATTTATACATACAGAAAGAAAGGCGGCCCTGTTTCTGCCGATCTGACTCATTCCTCATTCATTTACTGATTCTATTTCCGAAGCACAAGATAATTGCTGCAGATCATTTTTTGTCTATCCGAACTTGTTTAAACAAATATGCATTTTTATATTGACATGTTTAAACAAGTCGGGTATATTATGTGTACAGATAACTTGTATAAACAAGTGAAAGGAGCACACATGGGTAAATTCACAGAGGATGCGACCAAGCTGCTTGAGTATGTAGGCGGTAAGGAAAACATCAACGCCATCACACACTGTGTCACCAGGATGCGTTTCGTCCTGGCAGATCCGAAGAAAGCGAACATCAAAAAGATCGAGTCACTTCCTTCCTGCAAAGGCACATTCACACAGGCTGGTCAGTTCCAGGTCATCATTGGCAACGAAGTGGCGGATTTCTACAAGGAATTCACTTCCATCGCCGGTATCGAGGGTGTATCCAAGGATGCCGCAAAGAGCGCTGCGAAGGATAACCAGACACCGCTGCAGAAAGTCATGTCCAACATTGCCGAGATCTTTGCACCGCTGATCCCTGCGATCATCTGCGGAGGTCTTATCTTAGGTTTCCGTAACATCCTGGAAACAGCAGTCGTTCTCCAGGACGGTACATTCCTTGCCGGTCTGGACAAATTCCTCTGGATCATCGGTGAAGCTGTATTCCATACAGGTATCCCCGTAGGTATCTGCTGGTCCGTACAGAGAAAGATGGGCGGAACTCCGATGCTCGGTGTCGTCCTCGGTCTTACACTGATCTCCGGCCAGCTCGTCAACGCTTACGGCGTTCCCGGCATGGCTGCTGATGCGTGGGCACCGAACTATGTATGGAACTTCGGTTTTGCGAGCTTCCGTATGATCGGTTACCAGGCACAGGTCATCCCTGCGATCCTGGCTGCCTTCACACTGACTTATCTGGAGAGGTTCTTCAAGAAGATCGTACCGCAGGTACTGCAGATGATCCTCGTTCCGTTCTGCTCGCTGCTGCTGGCTGTCATGGCTGCTCACTTCGTCCTCGGTCCGATCGGCTGGAAGGTCGGTGAATGGGTATCCGCATTCGTAATGGCAGGTATCTCCGGCAAGTTCAGGGTCCTCTTCGGCGCGATCTTCGGTTTCTTCTATGCACCGCTGGTCATCACCGGTCTGCACCACATGTCCAATGCGATCGACCTGCAGCTGATCAACTCCACAGGCGGAACGATGCTGTGGCCTATGATCGCTCTCTCCAATATCGCACAGGGTTCTGCAGTAGCAGGTATGTCCTATCTGCAGAGAAAGAACTTAAAAGCACAGGAAGTCAACTATCCTTCGATGATCTCCTGCTGGCTCGGTGTAACTGAACCCGCTATGTTCGGTATCAACCTGAAATACCAGTGGCCGTTCTTCTGCGCCATGACAGGTTCCTGCCTTGCGGCGATCATCTCCACAATGTTCGGCGTAACAGCTGCTTCCATCGGTGTCGGCGGTCTGCCGGGCATCATCTCCATCTTCCCGAAATTCATGCTGATCTTCGCGATCGCAATGCTCGTCGCCCTGGTCGTCCCGTTCATCCTGACTGTCATCATCGGCAGAGGCAAGATCAACCCGGAAACAGGCGATCTGTATGAAAATGATGCAGAAGAAGAAGAGGAAGTATCCGCAGCACCTGTTTTCACAGCAGAACAGATGAATGAAACATTCGCAGCACCTGTATCCGGAAGGATCATGCCTGTCACAGAAGTAGCTGACCAGGTATTCTCCTCCAAGGCAATGGGCGACGGTATCGCGATCGATCCGGCTGAAGGAAAGATCTATGCGCCTTTCTCCGGTGAGATCACGGTTGCATTCCCGACAGGACACGCATACGGCATCAAGGCTGCCAACGGGAAGGAAGTCCTGATCCATATCGGTATGGATACTGTCGAACTGGACGGCAAGGGTTTCAAACCGTGCGTTAAACAGGGTGACATCGTCAGGCAGGGCGACCTCCTGACAGAAGTCGATCTGGACTATATCCGCTCACAGGGAAAGCCTGTCGTAACACCGGTCATCTTCACAGACGGAACTGCAGTTGAACTGCTGGCAAGCGGGGACGTAAAGGCAAAAGATACCAACGTGGTCAAACTCGGCTGAAGGTGAAACTATGTCAAAGAAAGATAAAATTGTTTATCAGATCTATCCGAAATCCTATCAGGATTCCAACCATGACGGGTGGGGTGATATCCAGGGCGTGATCTCACGTCTGGATTACCTCAAAGAGCTGGGAATCAATTATATCTGGTTTAACCCGATGATCGTTTCCCCGCAGAGAGACAACGGCTATGACGTTGCGGACTACCGCAATTTCGACCCCCGCTACGGCACGATGGAAGATTTTGAAGAACTCGCTTCCGAGGCTAAGAAAAGAGGCATCGACATCATGTTCGACATGGTATTCAACCATACTTCCACCGAACATGAATGGTTCAAACGTGCCCTTGCGGGAGAGGAAAAATACAAGAATTACTACATCTGGAAAAAGGGCAAGGCCCCGGGCGTTCCCCCGAACAACTGGCAGTCCAAGTTTGCCGGCAGCGCATGGGAATATGTGGAGAAGTTCGATGAATGGTATCTGCATCTGTTCGATGTAACGCAGGCGGATCTGAACTGGGAGAATCCCGAAGTCAGGAAGGAATGTGCCGATATCGTCAACTTCTGGCGCTCCAAGGGCGTGCACGGATTCCGCTTCGACGTCATCAACCTGATCTCAAAGAGCGGCTATGATGACGATCCCAACGAGTACGACGGACGCCAGTTCTACACGGACGGCCCGCGTGAACACGAATTCCTGAAGGAACTGAACCGAAACAGTTTCGGTCAGGATGAAGACCATCTGACCGTCGGCGAGATGAGCTCGACAACGATCGCAAACTGCGTGGGATATGCCGGTGAAGACAGCAATGAACTGGATATGGTATTCTCATTCCACCATCTGAAGGTCGACTACAAGAACCAGATGAAATGGGAACTGCAGGATCCGGATATTATGGCGCTGAAGCGTCTGCTCACACAGTGGCAGCTCGGCATGCAGGAGAAAAATGCATGGAATGCACTGTTCTGGAACTGCCATGACCAGCCGAGATCCGTATCCCGCTTCGGAAATGACAAAGAATACCGCAAGGAAAGCGCAAAGATGCTGGCAGCAGCCATACATATGCTGCGGGGTACGCCGTACATCTACCAGGGTGAAGAGATCGGCATGCCTAACGCTTACTTCACGGATATCCATGAATATGTCGACGTGGAAAGCACGAATATCTACGACGTGCTGCTCAAAGAGGGCAAGAGCGAAGAAGAAGTCCTGCATATCCTGCAGGAGCGCTCACGCGACAATGCCCGCACGCCGATGCAGTGGGATGATACAGAGAACGCAGGCTTCAGCGATGTAACGCCGTGGCTGCGTACTGCAGGCAGCTATAAAGAAGTCAATGTCAAAGACACACTGAAGGATCCGGATTCGATCTTCCGCTTCTACCAGGAGCTGATCCGGATGCGCAAAGAGATGCCTGTTGTCCAGGAAGGACTCTTCCGTCCTTTGCTGGAAGACCATGAGAAAGTCTTCGCGTATGAGAGAAAGTACGGCGATGAGAGCCTGATCTGCATAAACAACTTCTTCGGGGAAGAGACAGAAGCTGAACTTCCCCTTGAAGGATATGAGATCCTGCTGTCCAACTACAAAGACGCTGTGCTCGCGGACCGTATCGTCCTGCGTCCCTACGAGACGATCATTGCTTATAAAAAGTAAAAGATATGTCCCATTGGATCTCCCGGGCTTAATGCCCGGGGGATCTTTTCTGTCTTCATAAAAAATGCAGGCATTCCGCCTGCGTCTGTCATACCGGCATGAACCGGACGAATGTACCGTCTTCGATCAGCTCGAACAGATCCTTCTCACCTTCCGCCAGCCTGCCGAGCAGGTTTCTCTGACCGTCATTGCGGATGGGCATGCGCACGATCTGGATCTCGCCGGCATAGTGCCTGTAACTGTCATTGACGATGACGACATCACCGCGCTCGAACATGGCGCCCTTTGCCCTGCGGAAAGGTACGGGATGGGTGCTGTTCAGGAACCTGCCTGCCCGGGAACGCCAGATCCATTCACTGGAATCACCGAAGTCTGTCTGCGGCCAGACATCTGTAAGATAGAACATCTCCTCTTCCGTGACGCCGGGCGCGCATTCGATCTTCAGCACCGTCTCCTTCAGTTTTTCAGGCATCGGCAGCCCGAACTGCTTCATCAGCCCGTACAGGGGGGAATCCGATGCCTTCCTTTCCGGCTTGCGGATCCTGCGGATCGCTTCAAACTCCTCTTCCGAGGCGAAAGCGTTGCCGAAGAAGATATTGTTGATGCCTGTATGATCCATGATCCTGTAGGCGAGGTCACAGTTCATATCCCGCATCCTTTCAACGCTGGGAAGCCCGTCTTTCGCATCCCAGACGCCGTGCGTATCTTCCGCATGCGAAGCGATAAAGGCGTCGACCGGATACCCGTACTTCTTCATGGACCTGTTTACCGCAAGGAACTGGTCCCACCGCAGACCGGTGTAGCGCTGCGGATAGAAATTATGCCCCAGCAGCAGGATATCATCCGTGACGCCGTTCTCTTTCAGATACTGGAGTTCTTTTTCAATGCCTGACGATGCATTGAGCTGGATCTGTATATGATACGGGTTCCGGCACAGGACCAGGTCTTTTTCCCTGCCGTAGGAGATATCCATGCGCAGGATATCGCAGCCGATCTCATGGAACAGGGATATGTCATCAAACGAAGCACCGAGCTTTGCAAGGAACGGCGGGTTGACGTCAAGCGATACCTTCAGACCGCATTCATGCGCGGCTGTGATGAGATCACGGAAATAATCCAGGATCTCCTCATTCGTGCCTTCAACGGAAAACATGCTTGAGAATACCCTGTCCGCCCCGTATGACGAAGCGAGTTTCATATATGCTTTGATATCGTTTATATCTGCGAGGTCGGGGTAAACGGAAATGCCTAAACTGCTCATAAACTGCCTCCATATATAATGATGGTACCATACTGCGCTCAGGCACATGAAATATATGTGCATGAATGGTATGATAAATAAAAGAGGACTATACGATATGAAACTTACAATTGAAGGCATAAAGGAGAAGGAGGCCTGGGAAAAAGCAGGCATCCGGCTTCCTGTTTATGATGTTGCCGGGATCGCGGAAAAAACAAGGAAAGACCCGGTATGGGTACACTTCGGCATCGGCAACATTTTCCGCATCTTCATGGGTGATATCGCCGACAGGCTGATCCGTGCCGGCGAGATCGGACACGGCATCACCTGTGTGGAGACATTTGACTATGAGGTCGTTGACAAAGTCTATGCGCCGCATGACAACCTGGCACTGTGTGTTACCCTGCTGAATGACGGCACGAATGTGCAGAAGGTGATCGGTTCCCTTTCCGAGTCCCTCGCAGTCCGCCCCGATGACAGGGCAGCGATGAACAGGCTGAAGGAGATCTTCGTTTCGGAAAGCCTGCAGATGGCATCCTTTACGATCACGGAAAAGGGCTATGCGCTGCGCGATGCGTCGGGCAACCTGTTCGATGCGGTAAGCGAAGACCTGCGAAAGGGGCCTGCGAAGCCGCACCATGCGATGACGCTGCTGACTTCGATGTTATGGGAGAGATACTCGGAGAACAGGGGGAAGATCGCCCTCGTATCGATGGACAACGTATCCCGCAACGGCGAGAAGCTGCGCGACACCGTGATCGAGATCGCTTCCGAATGGGAGAGGAACGGTTTCGTGGATGAGGAATTCATCGATTATGTCAGCGATGAATCGCAGGTCGCATTCCCGTGGACGATGATCGACAAGATCACGCCGAGACCTTCCGAAACTGTGCAGAAGATGCTTGCAGAGGAAGGCGTCGAGGACATGGATATCGTGATCACGGACAAGAAGACGTACATCGCACCGTTCGTCAATGCGGAAGGACCGCAGTACCTGGTCATCGAGGACAGCTTCCCGGCGGGCAGGCCTCCCTTTGAAAAAGCGGGCGTATACATGACGGACAGGGAGACCGTCAATGCGTCGGAGCGCATGAAGGTCACCGTCTGCCTGAACCCCCTGCATACAGCCCTTGCGCCGTATGGCTGCGTACTGGCATATGAGCGCTTCTCGGATGTCATGAAGGATCCCGAGATGAAGGCACTGTCGGAACAGGTCGGCCTGCAGGAAGGCATGAAAGTCGTCAGGGATCCGGGCATCCTCTCGCCGAAGGCATTTATCGAGGAATGCATCAACGTCCGTTTCCCGAATGAATACGTCCCGGATACACCGCAGAGGATCGCTGTAGATACTTCCCAGATGGTCGCGATCCGTTTCGGGGAAACGATCCGGGAATATGTGAACCGGTTCGGTTCGGCGAAAGAGCTTGTCGGCATCCCCCTGGCGATCGCGGGATGGCTGCGCTACCTGCTCGCAAAGGACGTCAGGGGCAACGATTTCGAACTTTCACCGGATCCGATGAACGATGAACTGAAGGAGATCCTGAAGGATATCGAGATCGGCAGGCCTGAAACACTGAAGGACCAGCTGAAGCCGCTGCTGGCGAATACGAACATTTTCGGCATCGATCTCTGGGAGGCAGGGATCGGCGAAAAGATCGAAGATATCTTCAGGGAAGAGATCGCTTCTTACGGCGCCGTGCGCGAAGTGCTGCGGAAATACTTAAAAAATCAATAAATATATAGGGTTTTCAGCGTTTTTCGTTGCAATTAACAGCCGCTGATATACAATAAGAGCGTTGTCAATAGGAGGAATTATGAGCAAGGCAATTTTAGTTAAATCAAAGAAAGATATTATCGACAGACTCGCAGAAGAGACAGGTCTCACAAAGAAAGCAGCTGCCGATGCAGTAAGCGTAGTATTTGCAGAGATCACAGACACACTGATCGCAGGCGGTAAGCTCTCCATCAACGGTTTCGGACAGTTCGAAGCAGTTGAGAAGCCCGCTCACCAGGCACGCAATCCGAGAAGCGGCGAAATGATCGATGTTCCTGCTTCCAAGTCTGTTAAGTTCAAGGCATCCAAGACACTGAAAGACGCTGTTAAATAAGCAGCAGTCAGCCGGAATGAAAAGACCTCATCGAAGAGGTCTTTTTTACAAAATGTGTTTTCCTCAGCGGAGTTCGATATCTCCGCTTTTTGTATACAGCTCGACCCGGCCGCTTCCCATGCCGACACGCAGGGAACGCTTTGACTGCCTGAGCTCGGGAATGCCGGTCCTGTTTTCCAGACTGCCGGAGACCGTGCTCATCTCCGCGGTATAGTTCTCATCGTGCAGGATGCAGATGATATCCCCGGATTTCGATTCGGCGCTGACCATACTGACAGGGGCGTCGGTATTGATGTCGATATCGCCGGAGAGCGTTGCGGCGCTGATGGAACTGCATGTGCATTCGATGTCGATGTCGCCGGAAGCAGCCTCTGCGAGGATCTGCCTGCTCTCATGGTATTTGATGTCGATGTCTCCCGATACGGTCTTGATGAACGGGTTGCCGTTCGTATATTTCAGATTCGCATCGCCGGACTTTGTCTGGAAGCGCAGGGAGGAGAAATAGGTATGATCCGCGTCCAGGTCGCCCGAGGACGTCTGCAGCGTGAATTCATTGGCCGCAGCGTTGTCCAGGATGATATTGCCGGAAGAAGCTTTGATGATGACCTCGTCGGTCTTGATGCCGCTGATGGTAATGTCCCCGGAAAGGGCACCCATGCGGATCGAACGGATACTTGAAGGAACGGTGATATTCAGTTTCCCGCTGCCGTTGCGGATGAGCAGGCCTGCCGTCCCGTTATCGGTGTGTGTCATCAGTTCGGGGATCCTGGATGAAAAGAGGGAGTTCGACGGACTGAAGGAATACCGCAGTTCCGGGCCAGCGATCAGCCGGATATCCGCGGAACACATCTCCATCGTGATCAGCAGCGCATTGCAGTCTGTAAAGCTTCCGGATACGCCGTTGGCAGAGCCTGTCGTATACTGGACATCCCGTATTTCCTGTACGGCTGTATTGACACCTTCCGATACGATGCCGCCGACGGATTTCAGCGTATCCTTCAGTGTGCCGGCCAGCTGGTCGAATGATTTCCACAGGTCGTTCATGGAATCGTTGGTGCTCCTTGTCACCCCGTGGTCGCCGTTCATCATGCGGATATTGTCGATCACATCGCTGACGGGACCGAGTTCGTCGATGACTTCCTCCTCGCTCTTCCCCTGTGCCGCGCCTTCGTCGAAATGACCTTCAAAAGCCTCGATGATATCCCTGCGGAATTCATACGAATATCCGGATAATCCGCTGTAGAGTTTGTTCAAATATTCCTGTTTTGTCATATCAGATTCCTCACTTTCTCAATAAAACCTGTCCATTCTTCCTTCTGTCTGATCTGGTGATCCCTGCCGCTGTCGGTCAGGTGATAATACTTGCGTGCCGGTCCGCTGCTGCTCTCCACAAGGTATGTATCCACATAGCCGTTGTCCTTCAGACGCTTCAGTATCAGATACAGTGTGCCGGCGGTAACGGCCATCTGCTCGGAAATGGTCTCAGTCAGTTCATAACCGTACTGGTCCTTCTTGAGCAGCTGTGACAGCACGCATAATTCCAATGCTCCTTTTTTAAACTGTGCGTCCATAGCATGCCTCCACCAGTAATGTAACACATGGTATATTGTAATGCAATATAGTTTTTCAATTCAGGAACAAAGATGCTGAATCGTGTTAAGAACTGCCGGAACGAAATAAACTGCCAAAGTATTTACAATTCATCCGGCATATGTTTTGATTATTTCAGGATAATCTTCAGTTGCGGCAGAACTGAAGCACAGCTTTCGAATAATACATATGGGATAACTTTTATGAACAGGACGTATTGTATATCAGATCTGCATGGTCACCATAAGGTATTTATGTCCATGCTCGAAAAAATCGAATTTGACCCGAGTGATAAACTCTATGTACTTGGTGACTGCAATGACCGCGGTGCTTTTGCGTATGAGATCTATGATTACCTGGAAAAACACCGGGAGAATATCTTCCTGCTCAAGGGCAACCATGAAGTCATGATGAGGGATACACTTGTCAATGGTGACTGGGACAGTCCGAACGGAAGATTATGGAAACAGAACGGCGGCAAGAGAACTGTTGAACAGTTTATGAAACATTTCAATATCGATGGGGAATACAGTGAAGAATCCCAGAAGAAATTCGAGGAATACTGCCGCCATCTGGTTGAGATGATCAACGCACTTCCCGAGTATATCGAACTGACGGTTAACGGAAAAGACTTTGTCCTGATCCATGCCGGCATCAACCCGGAGAAAACACTGTATGAACAGACTGAGGAAGAATGTGTCTGGATGAGGGACTGGTTCTTCCTGAACAAAGGCCTGGAAGGAAAGACGATCATCTTTGGCCATACGCCGACGGTCAACATAGATTCCCGTACGAAATACGGGATCTGGAATGACCCCGTATATAAGGACAAGATCGGCATAGACGGAGGCCTGGCAAACTATGAAGAAGGCCAGCTGAACTGCCTGTGTCTCGACGATCTGTCAGTAGTAAGCATAAAAAGAAAAGAAGTTGAAGAGGGTTGATTTATGGATGTGATCTTAGCGAAAATTATCAAATACTTAAACGGCTGCATGTATTATGACATGACCTATATCATTCTGAAGTGGATGCTGGATCATTATATTGAAATGGATGAAGATTCTTTCTCCATGGAAAATCTGATGAAGGATACAGGCGCATCTGAAGAGGATGTACACAAAGTACTGCGGGGTCTGGAAGAATCCGAAGACTTTGAGGCTTTCAAGAAACGTCTGTGGCAGTACCAGTCCATCAGACTGGATCAGATCAGGGCACGTATGATCGGACTGTCGCTTGAAGATATCATGCAGGACATGGAAAAGAATGAGACGGATGCGGAAATGCGTGTGAAAATCGAAGCGATCTGCGACTGTCTTGACCGCTCGAAGAGGATCTTTCTTGTCGGTGCAGTCTATCCGATGGCGATCGCCACTGAATTCCAGACGGACCTGAATATCTTCGGCAAGGATGTGCAGCAGTACCACGCTTTTGACAAGACACTGAAACTCGATGAAAACGATATGCTGATCCTGATATCAGCTACCGGGCGGAGTGCCGAATATTTCATTAAGAACAAAAAGGAAATCAATCCGTCTGCCGCAAAATCCCTGATCATCACACAGAACAGGAAGTATGATGAAGATGAATTCAGGGTATCTGATTTCACAATTATCCTTCCGGGCAGATTTGACGGTATCAACGGCAATTATCAGGTCATGAAGATTTTTGACCTGTTAAGACTGAGCTACTATCAGAGATACTATCTGGGATAACAGTCATTCCGGCAGCTGAACGAATCAGAAAATCTTCTTTCATTCCCCCGGGATCCGGAAGAAGATTTTTTCTGTTTCCCGGGCTTACGCTGCAGGATCTCCTGGTCCTGAAGCGCCGATATACGGCAAAACGGCATGGATCTGTAAATTAAAGAGTGCATATATTGAATTGTGTTAAGATATGTGCTGTGAAGAAAACAGCAGGATGGATATTCGGAATACTCGGTTTCGGCATGGCATTCGTCATGGCTGCGACTGGAAGCTGGCTCGTTATGCGGTATATAACGGAAACAGTCGGCAGTCAGCCGTTTGAGGCTGTTTTTGTGATACCGGTCCTGACCCTGCTGCCGTTAGCTGTCATCGAGACCGGGTACAGGATCCGCTCCGGCGGGAATCCCTACAGGGAGAAGCGCAGGGCTGCATTGTCCCTGTGGACAAAGAATGCGGTATTCATGGTCCTGTTTATTTTCCTGGCAGTCAATATCGCATACGCTGTGAAAAACCATGTCCCGGCAGGCAGGCTGACGGTCCTGTGCCTGCTGGCAGCGGCAGGGGCTTACCTGTTCCTGCGGGAAAACCTGCTCAGGCTGAAACGGTTCAGGAAAGTCGGCAGGCTTGCGTCCCTGAGCCGGTTCACCGCCCTGTGGCTGCCTTCTGTCTTCCGGGACCGCATGACAGTCCACGGCATGGCGCGCGTCAACGACTGTGTCTATATCACCGCCCCCGAGGGCAGCGTGATCCGGGACCAGATCGCTTCCATCGAAAAGGACGGCAGGTCTGTACGCAGGATCAGCGACAGCACCGGCATGATCAGTCTGAAGAATACGGGATCCGTCCCGGAAGGGGCTGTGCTTTCCTGCGCGAAGGAAATGAGGGATGAACATGAGAACAACGTGATCAACCCGTTCCTGAAGGAGATGATCCGGAGCTACCGGAAGGCATTCGTGGATACAGGCATCACGCCTGTGCTGCTGGCTTCCTTGTGCAGGGCGTATTTCCTTGTGCCGGCAAGGGCGGAAGGCGGCGGATGGCAGGATGTCACCGATCCGAACCTGAAGGTATCCAGATATTATAAAGTGGCCAGCAGCGCCGACGCGTCGCAGAGGATCCTTCCCCTGTTTACGGACTGGGAAGCGCTGGAACAATATACGACGTTTATGGAAACGAAGGAAAGCATGACGCAGGTGCTGGATTTTGCGGAGTGCGCCGCACTGATGGAAAAGGAGTGCACCGGTATCGTGATCAACCCCTTCAATGAGAATCCGTTTTATCTGACACCTGCGTTTGTAAGGCATATCCGGGAGCTTCCTGTATACAGGGACAGGTTTGAGAATCAATGATATTTGAAATGTCAGGATTTATTTTTCGGTGCTTAGTGGTATGATAGCAGGGCGAAAGGAGTTTATATGAACGAAGACATTATCAAAACGATCGCTGCCGAACTGAAGATCAGATCAGAACAGGTAAGCAATACACTTGCACTTCTGGAGGAAGGCAATACAGTCCCGTTCATTGCCAGATACCGCAAGGAAAAGACATCCGGACTGGATGAAGAGCAGATCCTCTTTATCCAGAAGCAGTATGACTATCAGAACAGGCTGCAGGAAAGGAAGGAAAACGTCCTGAAGCTGATCGCAGAGCAGGGCAAGCTGACCGATGAGATCACAAAGTCTGTCAATGAATGTACGAAGCTTTCACAGGTCGAAGATATCTACAGGCCTTACGCACAGAAGAAAAAGACAAGGGCTGCCGCGGCCATCAACAAGGGACTGCAGCCGTTCGCGGACTGGATGAGATCACTGCCGCAGGAAGGCGACCTGATCCAGGAAGCCGTCAAATATGTCAATGACGAGGTCATCAATGTGCAGGAAGCGATCCAGGGTGCGATGGATATCATTGCCGAAGCAGTCAGCGATGATCCGAAGCAGAGATGGGCGTTCAAGGATACGATCATGAAAGCAGGCGTGATCGTCACGAAGCTCAAGAAGGACGCTGTCGATGAGAACAAGGTCTATGAGATGTACTATGACCGTTCGGAAAAGGTCTCGCAGATCGCGGATCACAGGATTATGGCGATCGACAGGGCAGAGAAGGAAAAGATCCTGACCGTCACATTCTCGTTTGATGAAGAAGGTCTCAGACAGCAGGCATACAGCAACCTGACGCACGGGCAGAAGAGCGTCGCAGACGATAATCTGCGCATGGCTGCCTATGACGGCTGCGACAGGCTCCTGTTCCCGTCCATCGAAAGGGAGATCCGCTCGGAACTCAGCGACAGGGCGCATGAGAAATCGATCGAAGTATTCTCGCTCAACCTCGAGAAACTCCTTCTCCAGCCGCCCCTGAAGGGCAGGACAGTCCTCGGCTTTGACCCTGGTTTCTACAATGGCTGCAAGCTCGCTGTCGTGGATGAGACCGGCAAGATGCTGACGGTAGACAAGATCTTCCCGTTCCGTAAGAACGCGAACCTTGAGAATGACAGGAGGAAATTCATCAGCCTCGTGAAGAAATACGGCGTGCAGATCGTCGCCATCGGCAACGGTACGGCATCGCGTGAAAGCGAGAGCTTCGTTGCGGATATCATCCGTGAAGAAGGCCTTCAGCTGTCCTATGCGATCGTATCGGAAGCAGGTGCCTCCGTATGGTCCGCACAGGAAGCCGCACGTGCGGAATTCCCCGATATGGCAGTTGAGGAAAGATCAGCCGTCTCCATCGGCAGAAGGCTTCTCGACCCGCTTGCGGAACTGATCAAGATCGATCCGAAATCGATCGGTGTCGGCCAGTACCAGCATGACCTGCCGCAGAAGGCACTGTCCCTGAAACTGGATGAAGCGATCATGAAGTGCGTCAACAGGACCGGGGCAGACCTGAATACGGCGTCCCAGGAACTTCTGACGCATATCTCCGGACTCAACAGCGCTGTTGCGAAGGAGATCGTCAATTACAGGAATGAGAACGGCAGGTTCACAGACAGGAAGCAGCTGCTGAACGTCAAGAAGCTCGGTCCGAAAGCCTATACGCAGTGTGCGGGATTCCTGCGCATCCAGGACGGCACAGAGCCCCTGGACCAGACTTCGATCCATCCGGAAAGCTACGAAGCCGCAAGAAAAGTCATGGCTGCCTGCGGCATCACTTCCCTCGGCACGCCCGATGCGAAGTTCGATGATGAGAAGCTGAAGAACCTCGGCATCGATGAATATACGCTCCGCGACATCGAAGACGCGATCCGTCAGCCGCTGCGTGACTACCGTGACCAGTTCGAAGGCGCACTGCTGCGCAGCGATGTGCTTGAGATCTCCGATCTCCATATCGGCGACAAGCTCAGCGGCACCGTCAGGAACGTTGTCGATTTCGGTGCCTTTGTCGATATCGGCCTCCACGAGGACGGCCTTGTGCATACCTCAAGGATGTCCATGCGCAGGAATGTGATCCCTTCGGAGATCGTATCCGTCAATGACATCGTTGACGTATGGGTCTATGAGATCGATGAAGCCAGGAACAGGGTCTCGCTCAGCTTCCTGCCTCTTGAAAAACTGGAAGAGCGTGAAGCACAGTACAAGTACCGCAAGAAGAAGGGCAAGGCAAATAAAAAACAGCAGGCAGAAAAGCCGAAGAAAAAGGAAGTCACCATGGATGATGCCATGGCGCGCCTGCTCAGCAGATTCTCCAAATAAGAAAGTAAAGAAAAGCGATCCGGGTCCCGGATCGCTTTGCCTTATACGGGTCAGTCCATAATGATGGAGCCGCCGGTAAATTCACGCAGGATGGAGTTGTTTGCGATGACGGAGTCATCTTCGATCAGTGCGAAGAAGGACAGGAATTTTAACATGCGCTGTGCTTCGGCATATTCTGACATGTCCTGTGTGATCTTCCTGAGAAGCGGTTCCGCATATTTTTTGATAACGCTCAGTTCATAGAGACACTGGCTGTTGAAGAAGGCATCCGCTTCCGTATTGAACGGGAAGATATAGATCTCTTCGCCTCCCCTTACGCTCGGCCAGTCATGGATCGTCTGGCGGGCAGACCTGCCCCTTGTCCTGTAGTCGCGGATCATCCTTCTCAGCATGCGGACGTCGGTCGTCGGGACACGGTGGTTCATATCCAGGTTGATCTGTGTCAGCGGGCTGATGTAGATACGGAACTTCTCGTCATCATCGATGCCCTCCGTCAGTTTCGGGTTCAGTCCGTGGATGCCTTCGATCACGATCGGCTGCGACCTGTCGATGGAGGTGATGCGTTTTCCGAATTCCTTTTCCCCGGTGATGAAATTGAATTCCGGTATATCTACTTTCTGTCCTGCGAGCAGTTCGTTCATATGGTCCGTGAACAGGTCGATGTCCACGGCATCGATGCTTTCAAAGTCAAGGTTGCCGAATTCATCCGGGATCATATCCGCCCTGTTGATGAAGTAATCGTCTGTCCCGAGATACAGCGGCCTTATGCCGAGGACGCGCAGGGCGATGCACAGTCTCTTGGCGAATGTCGTCTTTCCCGAGGAGGAAGGTCCTGCGATCAGGATGATGCGTCTGCCCGATTCGCGGATCGCCAGGGCGATATCGTTGATCTTTCTTTCATGGAGCGCTTCCGACAGCATGATCAGGTCCCTGTATTCATTCTTGTTGATGAGTTCGTTGAGCTCCGCCGATGTGCTGACGCCCATCAGTCTGCCCCAGTGGGTCTCTTCCGAGAATGCGTCGTACAGGATCTTCTGGTGTTCGTACGGCGGGATGGAAGAAGGATCGGAAGGATGCGGGAAGCGGAAGATCACGCCGTTCCGGTAGCGGTGGATGTCGAACAGCTTGATATAGCGCGTGGAAGGGAGCAGATGCGTATAGAAAAGGCTCTTCTCATCGTCCAGGCTGCATGCATAGACCTTGTTGAGGTCCGGTGCGCTTTTGAGAAGCCTGAGTGCATCCTTGTCACCGTTCTCACGGACGTATACCATTGCCTCGTCCTTTGTCATCGTCTCTTCTTCGATCGGTATATCCGCCAGGACAAGTTCCTTCATCCTGTCTTCGATCTCCTGTGCTTTTTTGTCGTTAACGCCGGAGGCATGGATGACAGTGAAAAGACCTTTGGAAAGGGAGTTGGCGATCGTGACCTTGACGCTCTTGCCGAAAACATCATGAACAGCCTTCAGATACAGGAATGTAAGCGATGACTGGTAGGACATGTTCGCATACGGCGTACGCAGATCAAAGAATTCCACCCTTCCGCTGGAAGTGATCGTTTCATTGAGTCGGATATCCAGATTGTTGAAAGTGGCTGCGAGGATCTGATACCTGTGATCGTCTTTATGGATCTTCAGGATCTGTCTCAGTGTAATAGGTCCTTCATAGGTCTCCCAGAACGCTTTGCCGTCAGGGAATAAGATTTCCAGCTCTAACATAATCTCCCATCCTTTCACTGGTATTTGTTGAAAATGATATGTCCGCGCTCTTCGCGTATCTTTGCGAAGCCGCTTTTTGCGAGTATCCTGCAGGAAGCCGTATTTGTCGTTTTCGCGGATGCCGTGATCAGGTTCACGCCGTGTGCCAGGAGCCATTCGCAGAACAGCTGCACCGCGGCGCTGCCGTATCCTTTTTTCCGCATGGACGGACAGACCCTGTAGCCGATGGAGAGCGATCCGTCATCCTGCAGGTCATACGCTTCGATCACGCCGGCAAGACGGTCTTCCGTTACGCTGAAGATACCGAGTACGAGCGAATCCCGCTTCTTCATCCGTGCACGGAACGAGCGGACCAGGCGCTGCGCCAGTGCCTCATCGATCGGGTATTCGAAAAGATCGTACATATAAACGGTATCCGCAGATGTGACTTCTTTGATGATGATAAATGAATTCCGCATGACCGGATCAGCGTCAAATATCTGATCTGGTCTTGTTTTTATTCTTTGAACTGACACTATTCATTATAGTACATAAACTTATAATAATTCAAAACAACAGGAGGCTGATATGAAAAAGATCGTTACGATGCAGGATATATCCTGTGTGGGAAAATGCTCACTGACAGTTGCGCTGCCGATCATCTCCGCAATGGGGATCGAGACTGCAGTTATTCCGACAGCAGTGCTGTCAACACATACGATGTTCAGCGGATTCACATTCCATGACCTGACATCGCAGATCAGACCTGTCATGGATCACTGGGAAAAGGAAGGCTTTGATTTTGAAGCGGTATATACAGGCTATCTGGGCTCATTCGAACAGCTGAAGCTCGCAGAAGAACTGTTTGAGAGATTCGGTCAGGACAGGCTGAAGCTCGTCGATCCGTGCATGGCGGACAACGGGAAGCTCTATGCAGGCTTTACAAAGGAATTTGCACAGTCGATGAAACTGCTCTGCAATAAAGCGGATATCATCTGCCCGAACCTGACGGAAGCTTCCTTCCTGCTCGATATCCCGTATACCGAAGAGTACGATGAGGAATACATCCGGGATGTCCTCAGGAAGCTGACAGAAGGCGGTGCGAAGAAAGCCGTGCTGACAGGCATCAGTATGACAAAGGGCCAGCTCGGTGCGTATGCATATGACAGGGAAGCAGATCAGTTCTTCTTCTATGAAGCAGGCGAGGAACCGGAACATTTCCACGGCACAGGCGATATCTGGGCAAGCACATTCCTCGGCGCGATGGTTCGAAACAAGGGCTTTGAGGAATCGATCCGCATCGCATGCGACTATGTCCGCGAAACGATCCATGTGACGCTGGCAGAAGAGAACCACAATACATACGGCGTCAATTTTGAACAGACGATCCCGTATCTTCTTGAGAGACTGCAGAAATGACGGAGGCATCCTGGAAAGGATGCTTTTTAACAGTCACTGCATTAGGTAATTGCAGTAAAGTATGGTATTATTACAAACGCACGGCGGTTTATATGGAAAAGAGATTTGAGACAAAACTGCAGATGGTGATGCACTTCCTCAGGGGCGCAAAGAGGTATTTCTTCCTTGCGGTCGTTTTTGCGTGCCTTGTCTCAGTGCTGGACCTCGTCAACCCGAAGATCATCGGCTATACGATCGACTGCATTCTTTCGGACAAACCTTCCGCACTGCCTGCGTTCATCAATGACTTTATCGATTCGATCGGCGGGATCCCGTTCCTCAGGACGCATCTGGGCTATGTGGCAGGTGCGGTGCTGGCTGCAGCCTGCCTGAGCGGTCTCTGCCGGTTCCTATTCCGGACACTCAATGCCAGGGGTGCGGAGAAGCTCGTCAGGACGATGCGCGACGACCTGTTCTCGCATATCCTGCGGCTGCCGTTCCGCTGGCACAGCGAGAACCACACGGGCGAGATCATCCAGAGGAGCACATCCGATGTCGAACAGGTGAAGATGTTCCTGTCCGAACAGCTGACGATGATGATCAGGGTAACGGTCCTGATCTCCTTCGCTGTATACTTCATGTTCAGGATCCATGTCAAACTTGCGCTTGCGGCATTTATATTCATACCTGTCGTTATCTCCTACAGCTATTTCTTCCATCACAGGATCGGAAGCGCCTTTGAAAAGGTGGACAACGAGGAAGCCAGGCTTTCCTCGATCGCCCAGGAGAACCTGACCGGCGTCCGCGTCGTCAGGGCGTTCGGCAGGGAGAGCTATGAAAGGGAACGCTTTGAAAAGCAGAATACCGCCTATACGGGGATGTGGGTGCATCTTTTCAACCTGCTGGCCGCATTCTGGTCCAGCAATGATTTCTTCTCGTATATGCAGGTGCTGCTTGTGACGGTATTCGGTTCGTACCTGTGCGTGCACGGGGAACTGACTGCAGGCAGGTATATCGAGTTCATCTCCTATAACCTGATGCTGGCGTGGCCGGTACGAATGCTCGGCAGGGTGATCGCCAACATGTCCAAGGCAGGCATATCCATCGAAAGGATCATGTATATCATGAATGCCGAAGAGGAAAAGGACAGGGAAGCTGCGTGCGAGCCGGATATGCATCAGGATATCGTATTCGACCATGTCTCCTTCCGCTACAGCGATGATTCCGCAGAGATACTGAACGATGTCTCGTTCACTGTCAAAGCAGGAAGCACACTGGGCATACTCGGCGCAACGGGCTCGGGCAAGAGCACGCTCGCATATCTGCTGGACCGCCTGTATGAACTGCCGGAAGAAGACGGTACGATCACGATCGGGGGCGTGGATATCCGGGATATAAAGATGCACTGGCTGCGCACGAATATCGGCATGGTCCTGCAGGAACCGTACCTTTTCTCACGCACGCTGAAAGAGAATATCGCCATCACATCGAGCCGGATCGAGATGGAAGATGTGAAGCGCAGTGCGGATATCGCCGCGCTGGACGATACGATCGAACACTTCTCCGAAGGGTATGAGACCTATGTCGGGGAAAGGGGCGTCACGCTCTCCGGCGGACAGAAACAGAGGACTGCGATCGCGCAGATGCTGATAAGGAGACCGCCGGTCATGGTCTTCGACGATTCCCTGTCTGCAGTAGACGCGGAAACAGACGCAAGGATCCGGAAAGCCCTGAAGGAGTCGGATTTCGACGCAACGGTGATCCTGATCGCGCACCGCATCACGACCCTGATGCATGCAGATCAGATCATCGTCATGGACAAGGGCCGCATCGCGGAACACGGAAGCCATGAAGAACTGCTTGCGGCGGACGGCATATACAGGAAGATCTATGATCTGCAGTCGGCAGCGGGGGAGGATACATATGAGTGAGAACAATAAACATTCCCTCCCGTGGTTCGGCATTCCGAAGATCCTGCCGTATGTAAAGCCATACAGGAAGACCGTGATCATCATGGTGGTGATGGCCACGCTTGCAAGCCTGATCGATTCGATCTTCCCGCTGTTCAACCGCTATGCGCTTGACCACTATATCGGCGAACAGACACTGGATACGCTCCCTGTATTCATCGCACTGTTCATCGGCATCCTGCTGGTGCAGGTCGCGCTGAACTATGTCAGCCTTGCATGGTGCGGAAAGATCGAGATGACGATCAATAAAGATCTGCGCAATGCGTCGTTCAATCATCTGCAGGAGCTTTCCTTCGCCTATTTCAACCAGAACAATGTCGGCTATATCCATGCCAGGGTAATGAGCGACACCGGCAAGATCGGCGAGCTTGTCTCCTGGCGCCTGATGGATATCGTCTGGAACGTCTCCTATATCCTCTTCGTACTGATCAATATGCTGGTGATCAACGCCGGACTTGCGATGTGGGTGCTGGCACTTCTGCCTGTGGCAGCCGTGCTGATCAGCTTCCTGCAGAAGAAACTGATCGTATTCAACCGGAAGATCAGGGAGATCAACTCGACGATCACCTCGGATTTCAACGAAGGCATCACCGGTGCGAGATCGATCAAGACGCTTGTCATTGAAGACAAAATGGATGCTGATTTCATGAGCGATACGGAGAATATGCGGAAAACATCCGTATTTGCGATGCGTTATTCCGCTTTCTTCAGCGCAACGATCACGATGCTGAGCTCGGCAGCGATCGCTGTCGTCCTGTGGCAGGGCGGCAGGCTCACGATGGAGAACGTCATCATGATCGGGACGATCTCCCTGTTCATGACATATGCGATGTATATCATGGAACCGATCCAGATGATCATCGAGACCGTCTCGGCACTGATCGCGATCCAGGTCAATATCGAGCGTTTCACGAAACTGATGGAGACGGAATCCGACGTAGCGGATACGGCGGAAGTCATCGAAAAATACGGTGATACGTTCCATCCGAAAAAGGAGAACTGGGAACCGCTGGAAGGCGACGTGGAATTTAAAGACGTCAGCTTCATGTATCCGGACGGGAATGAGATGGTCCTTGAGCATTTTGACCTGAAAGTCCCGCACGGGACCAACGTTGCGATCGTAGGCGAAACAGGTGCAGGAAAAAGTACGCTTGTCAACCTGGTATGCCGCTTCTTTGAACCGACGGAAGGCCAGGTCCTGATCGACGGCAGGGATGCGCGTGAAAGGTCCCAGCTGTGGCTCCACAGCAATATCGGCTACGTACTGCAGACGCCGCATCTTTTCTCCGGCACCGTCCGGGATAACCTGCGCTACGGCAAACCGGATGCGACAGATGAAGAGATCCTGAAGGCACTGGAACTTGTATCCGCATCCTTCGTGCTGGATAAGATGGACAAAGGCCTGGACAGCGACGTCGGCGAAGGCGGCGACATGCTGTCGACAGGGGAGAAACAGCTCCTCTCCTTCGCCAGGGCGATCCTGGCAGATCCGCGGATCCTTGTCCTGGATGAAGCGACTGCTTCGATCGATACGCTGACGGAAAAAGCGATCCAGGATGCGATCGATACCGTCATCAAAGGGAGGACTTCCTTTGTTATCGCGCACCGTCTTTCGACGATCGTGAATGCGGATGTGATCCTTGTCGTCAAGGACGGGAAGATCATCGAACGCGGCAGGCATAATGAACTGATGCGGCAGAAAGGGTACTATTATTCCCTGTATACGCGTCAGTATGAAGAGCTGGCTGTCAGCGCAGCCCTCGCATAAAAACAGCTTCTGCTGTCCTGTGGATAACAGAAGCTTTTTTTACGGTCTTTCCGCGATGCGCGTATACAGGCGGAAGATCAGGCAGCCGATGCATGTGCCGGCTGTATTGTTGATGATGTCCGTGATGTCGAAGATACGTGAAGCTGTCATGACAGGCTGCGCGACCTCCACGATGAGGCTGATCAGGATACCGGTCAGGACCGTCCTCCTTGCGGACCAGCCGACACGGCATGCACTGATCGCATACGGGATGAACAGCAGTATGTTCAGAGCAGTCTCTGCCTCGTATTCCCCGTATCCCATTGCCCAGTCGATATACGGGATGAAATTGTATCTGCCTGCGGTATCCATGGAAAACGAGAGGGGGAAAAGCGTGAAATAAATGATCACGCATACGGACAGATAAAGGAGCGTCCTGCTGAACAGGCCGTTCCGGCTGACATCGCTCCATCGGAAGAAGAGCAGGGCTGTATAGACGATCACAAGGACCGTGATTTCGATCGGGATGGTTATCATCTGCTAAACTATACACAAAAACGGCCGGTTTTTACAGTCCGGCCGGAAGAATTAAGAAAGTCAAAAGAAAAAGATCCCGTTCCCTTTGTAAAGGAACAGGATCCCGTCTGTCAGATATTCTCGATCTTGATCAGGTTCGCGTTTCCGGACTGACCGGTCTTCCCGGCACCGGTAATGACGATCTTGTCTCCGGGTTTCAGATCCATGACTTCCGCAGCGCCTTTTCTTGCGATATAGAACAGGACGTCTGTTGCGGAAACGGTCTCGCACATCTTCGGCGTTACGCCCCAGGACAGCGCGAGTGAACGCCATGTCTTTTCATTGGGGGTAAGACCGATGATATCGATCGGGCAGCGGTAACGGGATACCATCTTCGCTACTCTTCCGGACATCGTGCAGGCAACGATCGCATTGGCGTTGACATCCAGCGCCATGCCGCATGTCGCATGGGAGATCGCATCCATATCATTGAGGATCGGGCTGTCGTTCTGAATGAACTGCTTCCTGTAATCGATGCTCTTCTCCGCAGCTTCAGCGATCTTGGACATCGCTTCCACCGTCTCTACGGGATAGGATCCGGCAGCTGTCTCACCCGACAGCATGACAGCGCTCGTGCCGTCATAGACAGCGTTGGCAACGTCGGATGTCTCCGCCCTGGTCGGCCTCGGGTTATGGATCATGGATTCCAGCATCTCTGTTGCGGTGATGACGCGCTTGCCGAGCATGCGGCACTTCCAGATCAGGGTCTTCTGCATTGCGGGAAGTCTTTCAAAGGCTACTTCCACGCCCATGTCGCCTCTTGCGACCATGATGCCGTCGCATTCCTTGCAGATCTCGTCGATATTGTCATAACCGGACTGGTTCTCGATCTTGGCGATCAGCTCTACGGATCTGTCTTTCCCGAGTGACCGCAGGAAATCATGGATGTCGGCCAGGTCCTGTCTGACGGATACGAAGGAGCAGGCGATGAAGTCAACACCGTTCTCAACGCCGAATGCGATATCCGATTTATCCTGTTCGGACAGATAGATCTGGTGCATATGTTTTCCCGGGAAACTCATCGATTTCCTGTTGGAAAGCTCGCCGCCTTTTTTGATCTCGGTCACGATCTTTGTGCCGTCTGTCGATTTCACTTCGAATTCGAGCAGGGCGTTGTTCAGCAGGATCCGGTCGCCTTCATTAAGCTCTTTGGCAAGATCCTTATAGCTGACAGAGACGATCTTATCGTTGCCGATGATCTCCTCTGTCGTAAATGTGAATTCATCACCGGTCTTCAGGTCGACCCTGCCGTTCTCGAATGTGCCGATCCTGAATTCCGGACCTTTTGTGTCGAGCATGATCGCGATCGGCAGATCCAGCTCTTCACGGACCTTTTTGATCCGGTTGATGCGGACAAGATGCTCTTCATGCGTTCCGTGCGAGAAGTTCAGCCTCGCAACGTTCATGCCCGCAAGACATAATTTCTTCAATACTTCTTCCGACTCACTGGCCGGACCGATCGTGCAGATGATCTTTGTCTTTCTCATATTCTTCTTCCTTCTTTGGTTTCCATATATATATCTTGAAAAAATGGAACTGTAACCAGTTCCATTTTACATGAAAATCAGCCAGAAATCTTTATCATGCATCTTTTTGCAGCAGCAGCCGGTAAGGGTGGGGAGTAAAGCTGCTGTCAGAAGCATTGATTATCAGATATATTCCAGGTTCTTTCCTGTCCAGGGATCGAATACATGGATCGCATTCGGTGCGAATGTGTATTTGACTGTTGCGCCGATCTCAAGGGCACTGTTGTCCTTCAGGTCGAGTGTCGGAACGATGATGATGCAGTCCCTGCCGTCGGAGTTGATGTGCAGATGTACGGAGGAACCCATCATTTCGTTTACTTCTACGGTTCCTTCCAGCATGCCGCCTTCAACATAATCCAGCGAGATGTGCTCAGGTCTTACACCGACGACTACATCCAGTTCTTCTGTATTCTTCTGTGCCAGACGCTGCTGCTTGTCTTCGGACAGGACGACTGTTGCGTTATGGACCTTGACCGCATACTTGCCGTTAATCTTGACAAGGTTGCCATGGAATGTGTTCATACGGGGCATTCCGATGAAGCCGGCTACGAATGTGTTGACAGGCTTGTTGAAGACTTCCTGCGGTGTGCCGATCTGCTGGACTTCGCCGTCTTTCATGATGACGATCCTGTCGCCCAGTGTCATGGCTTCTGTCT
>JAILQT010000070.1 GCA_024698805.1 Solobacterium sp. | reverse complement strand
GGCATCCGTACCTGCATGGCTTCGCCGGTGGACATGCATACGGGAAGGTACAGCGGGGTCAACTGCCACGGGAAAGAGAAAGTGCGCAGGTATAACGAATTCTTTAAAGACATACAGATCAACAGGTTCTATTCGGATTCTTATTCCGATTCGCCGCTTGCGGAGATCGCGGAAGAAGCGTTCCTGGTCAAGGGCGACCGGTTATTGCCGTGGGGCAGGGAAAGCAGGTAAGGATTATGGGCATCGTCGTATTCGGAGCGGTATTCGTGGATATCAAGGGATATCCCATCGCGCAGTATATTCCCGGGGGCAGGAATGTCGGCAGGATCAGCCAGGTCCACGGCGGCGTATCACGCAATATTGCGGAGGATATCGCCAATGTCGAACTGCGTCCTACATTCGTATCCGTCGTTGAAGACAGCGGCGTCGGCAGGGACGTCGTGGAACGGCTCCGGAAACATAAGGTCAATACGGAGTATATCAGCGTCCGTCCGGACGGGCTCGGCACATGGCTGGCCGTGTTCGACAACAGCGGCGACGTCGTCGCGTCCATCTCGAAACGGCCGGATCTTTCCGCCATCGGCGAACTCCTCGATGAAAAAGGCGATGAGATCATCCGGAATGCCGACAGCGTCATCGTCGAGATCGATCTCGAAGCCCCGATCCTCAAGAGGATCTTCAGGCTTTCGGCGAAATACGGCAAGCAGATCTACGCTGTCGTCTCCAATATGTCCATCGCCCTGGAAAGAAGGGACCTGATGCAGAAGACAGGCTGCTTCGTCTGCAACGAGCAGGAAGCCGGCCAGCTCTTCTCGGAAGACCTCAGCAGCGTATCCGCGGAAGAGATGCTGGCGATCCTCCCCAGGAAGATCCGCCAGGCACGCATTGAAAAGATGGTCGTCACGATGGGCGAAAAGGGTGCGGTCTACGCCTCGCTTGACGGGGAAGAGGGGATCTGCCCCGCACAGGACGTCCATGTGATCGATACGACAGGCGCAGGGGACTCGTTCTTTGCGGGCGTCGCGATCGGCCTGACATACGGGAAGACGCTTGCGGAAGCCTGCACGATCGGCACCAGGCTCGCTGCTTCCGTCATCTGTACGAAAGAGAACGTCTGCCCGCGTTTCCAGCCGGCGGAATTCGACCTCGAACCGATACATGATTTCTGATACCGGGATCACCGGTATTTATTTTTCGGGTCAGTTTTGCCATAATATTAGTAACGAAATCGGAGGAAAACTAATCATGTATGATTTTGGCGGTATGATCAGCCAGCTCAGGGGAAAAGGCAAAACGATCGTTTTCACTGAGGGGACTGATGCACGTATTATTGAAGCAGCGTCCAGACTTATCAAAGAAGAGATCCTTACACCGATCATGATCGGAAACAAAGAGGGCGTCCTCAAGGCGGCGGAAGCAGCAGGTTTCTGCATCGACGGTGCAGTCATCATCGACCCGGCTTCATATGAGAGACTGGACGAGATGGTCGACATGTTCGTCGAACTGCGCAAGAGCAAGGGCATGACCGAGGAAGAGGCAAGGAAGATCCTCGCACAGGCAAACTATTTCGGAACGATGCTCGTAAAGATGGGCGTTGCGGACTGCCTGCTCGGCGGTGCGACATACTCCACAGCCGACACAGTCAGACCTGCACTGCAGATCATCAAGACAAAACCCGGAAACTCCATCGTATCCTCATGCTTCATCCTCGCACGTGACGGCAAGGACGGCGGCAGCGAAGTCTATGCAATGGCAGACTGCGCGATCAACCTCGATCCGGATGAAGACCAGCTCGTAGAGATCATGGGCGAAACAGTAAACTGCGCGAAGGTATTCGGCGTTGACCCGAAGGTCGCATTCCTGTCCTTCTCCACAAAGGGCTCCGGCAAGGGCCTGAAGGTCGACAAGATGCAGAACGCAACCGCAAAGGCTAAGGAAGCATATCCGGAACTGCCGATCGAAGGCGAACTGCAGTTTGACGCTGCCGTAGCACCGGAAGTCGCACAGACGAAGTGCAAGGGCTCCACAGTCGCAGGTTATGCGAACGTATTCATCTTCCCGGACATCAACGCAGGAAACATCGGCTACAAGATTGCGCAGAGAATGGGTGATTTCGAAGCTTACGGACCGATCCTTCTCGGTCTGAAGGCACCGATCAATGACCTCTCCCGCGGCTGCAACGCGCTTGAAGTCTACAAGATGTCCATCATCACTGCTGCTCTTGCATAAGGTGCGCCATGGCAGCATTCGTAATTGAAAATGAGCTTGTCAGGGCTGTGATCGACGAACACGCTTCCGAGATCCACAGTTTTGTGAACAAGGAAACAGGCATCGAGTATATGTGGCAGGGCGATCCCGCTTTCTGGAGCGGCCGGAACCCGACACTGTTCCCGATGGTCGGCAGCACATGGGACAAGAAACTGCACATCGACGGCAAAGAATATGTGACAGGCAACCACGGCTTCACAAGGCGCAGCGAGTTCACATGCGTTGAGCATGATGACAGCCATGTCGTCATGGAACTGAAGTCTTCCGAAGCGACACTGAAGGAATATCCGTTTGCCTTCACACTGCGCATCCTGTACGAACTGACAGGGAACAAGATGAACATCACCTATACGATCAAAAACGAGAATGAAAGGGAGATGCCGTTCAATTTCGGCCTGCATCCCGCATTCAACTGCCCGATCGAAAAGGACAGGTCATTCAATGACTACCACATCGCTTTCAGCAACCATGAGACATTCACATGGCTGGATACGACGGTGGACAACAGCACAGAGCTTGCGCTGGATCCGGAAGCACTCGCAAAGACGATCATCATCACGGATCCGAAGAGCTCCGAAGCTTCCCTGACAGACGGGAAGCACGGCGTGACAGTCAGCTGCGTCGGATACAAGTGGCTGGCATTCTGGTCACCGAACGCACCGTTCGTCTGCATCGAGCCGTGGCATTCCCACACCGACTTCGACAAAGTCGAGTGCGAATTCAAGGACAGGGAAGGCACGCTCACGCTTGACGCGGGAAAAACATTCACAACAGCTTATTCCATTAAGATCTGGTAACAGGGGGATCTATGTTCAGAACGATCATTACAGAGGATTATGACCTTGTCAGCAGCGAAGCGTTCAAGGTCATGAAGGAAGTCGTAAAAAAAGGCAATGCGGTCCTCGGACTCGCAACAGGATCTTCACCGATCGGGCTCTATAAGAAGATGATCGCGGATCATAACGCAAACGGCACTTCCTACAAAAACATCATCACTTTCAATCTCGATGAATATATCGGTCTGGATAAGGATCATGACCAGTCCTACTGGACATTCATGCACGAGAACCTGTTCAACGGGATCGATATTCCGGAAGAGAACGTCCATCTGCCTGCAGGTGACGTGGAAGATGAAGAAGCGGAATGCGTACGTTATGAGGCGGAGCTTGCAAAGCACACAGTGGACCTGCAGGTGCTCGGCATCGGTTCCGACGGACATATCGGATTCAATGAACCCGGTGCCCCGTTCGACAGCGTTACGCATATCATGGAACTGACGGAACAGACGCGGAGGGACAACGCCCGTTTCTTTGACGATGATATCGATAACGTCCCGAAGTATTCGATCACGATGGGCCTTGCGAGCATCATGCGCGCAAAACAGATCATCGTCATCGCAACAGGCGCGAACAAGGCGGATGCCGTATACGGCATGTTAAAGGGACCGAAGACAACGGACTGTCCCGCAAGTGTCCTGCAGGACCATCCCGATGTCATAGTGATCCTTGACAGGGCAGCCGCTTCAAAACTCTGAGCATTTCACTTAATCGGACATCGTTTTCGTGCAATAATAGCCACGGAGGTACAGATATGCAGATTATTAAAGACGCTGCTGAATATGATGCAGTATTAAAAGAGAATACGTCCGTATTCGTAGATTTCTACGCGGACTGGTGCGGCCCCTGCAAGATGGCCGCTCCCATCGTTGAGGCTCTCGCAGAGATCCACACAGGTGTTAAGTTCGTAAAGGTCAATGTCGATGACAACCCCGATATCGCACAGAGATACGGGATCATGTCCATCCCGACAATGATCGCCATCAAGAACGGTGAGATCGCTTCCCAGAATGTCGGATTCGCTCCGCAGAACATCATGGAAGAGATCGTCAAAGCCTGCGAGTAAAACACAGAGAAGGCTCCCGCTGATACTCCGGTATCCAGACGGGAGCTTTTCATTTGCATTCAGGGATCAGTGCAGAACCGCATTGTCACGGATGATCTTCCTGACCTCTTCCTCACTCATGAACAGGATCTCTGCGATCGTTTCAACAGATGTTCCTTTCCGGTGATGCTGGAGGACAAGGGATATTCTGATTTCATTCCTCCCTGTGGTCAGTCCTTCATTTCTGCCTATATTGATTCCTTCTTCTTTCGCGATCCTTCTTTCATTATCGACATAGTCTGTAAAAAACATGTATTCCCTCCTGATGACATAACTTCTTTTCATTTCCAGTACGGCTCTGTCAATATTATCGCACAGTTCATCTTCCACTTCAATGCCATTGACATGGTCAAGGAATGCTTTCAGCTTCGGCGTGACAGGACCTTTACTGCCTTTCGGGTTGAGCCATATGACCTGTCTTCCGTCGTCTGTTTCAACATCCGGATCCGTTCTGTAATACGAAGCCTGGTCATTTACATATCTTTGTCTGTCA
>JAILQT010000046.1 GCA_024698805.1 Solobacterium sp. | reverse complement strand
CTTCTCGTATCCGATTCCCACTTTATCCAGTGCCTTGTACAGACCGAAGTTGCTCATGACTGTCGTGACGACTGTATTGTTCAGGAGCTTTCCTCTTTCCTTCATGTACAGACCGTAGATGTACAGGATATGGTCTCCTGTGACCACATTTCCCTTTTCATCCACGCACAGGCATCTGTCTGCGTCTCCGTCATAGGCGAATCCCACATCCAGTCCGTTGTCCACTACGAACTTCTGCAGGTGTTCGATATGCGTGCTTCCGCAGTTTGTGTTGATGTTGTATCCGTCCGGTTCATCGCTCATGACATATGTCTTTGCGCCTAATGCGTCAAACACGCCCTTGGCAATGGACCATGCCGAACCGTTCGCTACATCCAGTCCCACTCTCTTTCCGTTGAAGGAATACTTGGACAGTGAGATCAGGTATCCGATGTATCTGTTTCTGCCTGCCACATAGTCGACTGTCCTGCCGATCTCTTCTCTCAATGCCAAAGGTACTTCTGTTTCCCCGTCCAGGTACTTCTCGACTTCCAGGATCGTCTCTTCGTCCATCTTCTCACCGTTGCTGTTCATCAGCTTGATGCCGTTGTCATAGAACGGATTATGGGACGCGCTGATCATGATGCCGCAGTCAAAGTCGTCTGTCCTTGCTATATACGATACGCTGGGCGTTGTTGTTACATGCATGATGTACGCATCTGCCCCGGAAGCTGTCAAGCCTGCGCACAGCGCGTATTCAAACATATATGATGATCTTCTTGTGTCTTTTCCGATCAGGATCTTGGCTTTACGGTCCAGTCTCTTTCCGTAATACCAACCGAGGAACCGTCCGATCTTGACTGCGTGTTCGTATGTCAGATCAACGTTGGCTTCCCCGCGGAATCCGTCTGTTCCGAAATATTTGCCCATAGTGAAATCTCCTTTTTTTTCTGAATAAATTTTACAGGAATCACGATATACAAACAATAAATTCTTGATTACATCCTGAAAAATGCTGTTATGATTTTCCTGGAGGGTTTTTGTATGCAGATATTGCGAGAAATGCCTGAAATGAGTACTACAGAGCTCTACATCTACAAATATATCATTCAAAACCCAAAACAGGCGTCCGAAATGACGATCGGTCAGCTTGCCAGAAATGCCAACACTTCAACAGCCAGCATTCTCCGTTTATGCAGAAAATACGGTTTCAGCGGCTTTTCGGAATTCAAATACCAGTTAAAGAAAGAAGTCTGTGAAAGCGAAGCTGAATATGCCGGCCTGACCTGCAATGAACTGTCCGACCTGAGACATTTTTTCGATGTCACCTGTACTTCTTCGGAATTTGTCCAAAGCATGCGGGAGGCTGCCGAGCTGATCGCTTCGAAAGACCTGCTGATCTTTGCGGGTTACGGAGGATCCAATATCATCGCTGCTTACGGCGTGCTCACATTTTCCTATAAGTGCATGACCTCGTTCCGTATCGAAGACCCGAACAACATGCATCTGGATCATTATTCGGAAAAGATTGCAAACAACACCTGCATTTTCCTGATCTCTATTTCAGGAAAATCGACTGATATCATTTCACGTGTCAGAAACTATCATACCTCCGGCTGCAAGGTCATCACCCTGACCTCCGACCAGAATTCCCCGCTGGCAAAAGCTGCTGATGTATGCATCGCATATGATCTGCCGTTGATCGTGGCAGACAACGATAATCTGACCTCACATGCGCCTGCATGCTATATCATCGAGACGCTTTGCCGCATGGTCAGCAGTATCAGGCATCAGAAATAAAACTGCCCCGTATATGGGACAGTCAGATCAGTGCCGCTAAAATGGATGGCAGGTCATAGGCCGTGATGATACCTTCCGGTCTCTGGTTCCTGCTTCCGTTTTTTGTCAGGATGATGACAGGCGGGCGTCTGCCCTCCTTCATCGCTGATTCATAGATGTTGATCACATCTTCGAGATAAGACTTGCTTTTGAGGAACATGACACGCTCGATCTTCGTGTGTTCCAGAATTTCAAAGCAGAGAACTTCCTCATTTCCGCCATCGATCGCCCATCCGGCGATCGTTTCCATCGTTACGATCCCCTGGTAGTTCTGATCCCTGTAAACAGGGATCTTTGTTGTTCCGAGATCCTTCATGGCATGGTAGGCATCCGTGACGGTATCATCGGTGCTGACGGTCTTGACAGGCTTTGTCGCGTAGTACAGTGCTGTTCTTCTGCGGTCGATCAGCCGGGAGATCCGTTCGATATCGGATACCGCGCTGTCTGTCGGGATCGCGATCAGTTCTTCTTCATCATCGCGCTGATGCACGATGGCGTTGCGCAGTTCCGCGTATTCCCTCAGGCGTTCCTGGTTCGTCCTGACGACCGTATTGCGGGAAGAACATACGGCCAGCAGACGGGAAAAAGAATTGTATACGGTGGAGCCTGCCATCTCGTTCAGTGAGCGTTCGATGGACGCAAATGCCTTGAGAAACCGCTCGCCGTTATGATTTGTGTCTTTCATCTGTTCTCTCCGGCATACTGCAGGATGGCCTTCATATACAGGTCTGCAGCGTTTTCATATGCTTCTTCGGTCGTCATGAACTGTGATTCGGTCTCGTTGGTGACGAACAGCGCGGAACAGATGACCGTGACCGGGTCGGTCTGTTCCATCAGCGGCCATGTCGTCATGCCGCTCTCTTTTTCTTCTTTGAAGAGAGGCTCATATCTGTTTTCCCCGATCTCATGGAAATACATGTAGCCGGTCTTCACTTCGTACGGATACCATTCGCTGTTCTCAAACTGTTCCGCAACGATCCGGGCGAAGTCCATGCTCCTGCGGGATGTTCTGTTGGTTGGATCCGCATAGATCACCATGCCTGATTCATTTTCATCCGGGGAATAGTCGCAGCGTATGCTGAGGACGAGATCCGGGTCCAGCTCATTGATCATGGCTGCCCTCTGCTCCACGGACATCTCCCTGTCCGGGGTATGCGTCAGGACTGCTTCGATCCTGTGCTGTTCTTCAAATTTCGTATTGAGGATGCTGATGACGTGTTCGGCATAGTCTGCTTCATTGACATATCCTTCCAGTCCTTTTGCCCCGCCGCCGAGCACGGGATCAAGCACAACGACAAAAGGCTTCGGGATGATCACCTGTGATGCCCTGTATACACCATATCCGAAGACCGCCATGACGGCGATCAGAAACAGAAGACGCAGCGGCTTGAATGTCCTGGTCTTCTGTTTTGATTTCCTGTGTTTTGATTTGGTATTGCTCATCTGTATCTTCCTTCCAGATCTTCGAGTCTGCTGTCAGCTGCCATATGGTCAAGGATCAGCTTCATCAGTGTTTCAAGATCGCGGGATTCCCTGTAGTCCGCGACTGACATGAAATCCGCACGGTTCTCACGGATCAGTCTGGCTGCCGTGATTCCCGCTTTCGCACTCTCAGGATTATACACCACGATCGATTTTCCGCCGTATTCTTTTACAAGTTTCATGCACGGAACATCCGTCAGGCCGTCCGCGATATAGACCATCCGGCTGAACGGGACGGGTCTTTGTTCCTGCGGTACCCAGGCATTCAGACTTTCATCATCCGATTCATCAAGCACCTGCTTGTTGATGCGGAAGATGTACTGTGTCTTGGTCGTATAGTTGATGATCTGCGCCGGCCATCTGGCGGTGCCGTTCTCATCGTAATAATAACGGCAGGCATAGATCCTGCGGAATTCACCGGCGATCCCGGACGCTTCGATGATCTCGGCCATGCCGGATGAGATGACATAGTGCTCGATCTCAAGTCCGAGAGATGCGCCGTACGCATTGATCCGTTTGAACCATGTATCGACGCCGCGGTAAAACTCGACCGATCTGCCGACATCCGTGAAGTCTTCACGCCGCAGCGGTCTGCCCTGCTCTTCATATTTCCTGGCGAGCCAGTACAGGTACGCGCTGATGCCGTCCATCTGGCTCTCTTTGCTGAGTTTCCCGACTTCCTTCCAGAACTGCGAAGGTTCCGTGTATCCGAGTGACGGGATCAGGCTGTATTCCTGCATATCCTTTGTACACAGTGTTTTATCAAAATCATACAGAATCGCTGTTTTTTTCATATTGCTCACCGCCGTCCATTATAGCATGCCGCGCATATAAAAACCGAACCATTGAGGTCCGGCTGAGGTTTAAATCGCAAGAAGATTCTGGATCGCTTTGACATAGATCTCTGCCTGTTTCAGCAGCTCGTCAACAGGACAGTATTCATTTGTGTTGTGGATCCTGTAATCCTTGTCGGGGAACGCGCATCCGAACGCGATCGTGTTGTGGATGCCCTTAGCGTAAGTGCCGCCGCCGATCGTCATCGGCTCATGTTCCGTGTCGCCCGTGACTTCCGTATATGCGGAGTACAGTGCCTGCACCAGCTGGGAATCCTGGGGGAAGAACAGCGGTTCGGCCGTGTGTATGATCTCAACACTGCCGCCTTCATGATCCAGGCTGTCCTGCATCAGTCTGACGACGTTCCTGGCGCTCATCGTTACCGGGAAGCGGATATCGATGGATCCTTCGATCACACCGTCCTTCATACTGATGACACCGTTGTTCCATGTCAGCGCGCCGTATTCATCGGAGCATTTGCAGCCCATTCCGGTACCGTCGTAATACAGACCGAATCTTGAGCAGTAGAAGTCAACGAACGGATCCTGGAAGCCTGCCTGCTTGAGGCCCATCATCAGGTATGAGATCGCATTGACGCCAAGCTCCGGCATGGATGCGTGCGCAGCGTTGCCGATGACAGTGATCTCATCATATTCATCCGTGTTTTCGATCGAGAACTGGATGCTGTTGTTATGGAACCAGTCGGTCAGTGCCTTTGTACTGTAGCTGATCTTGTCGACCCTGACTGTGCACTTGGGACAGACGACGTTTCTTGCTGTACCGCCCTGGATATACCGGATGTTTGTATGTTTGCTGCGGTATACGCCGGCTACCATGCCCTTCTCTCCGTATACACCGGGGAATTCTCCGTCGGGTGTAAAGCCGAGATCGACATGTCCTTCTTTTTCCACATAATATGCCAGGCATCTGGAACCGCGTTCTTCGTTGGTTCCCATGATCAGGCGGATGCGTTTATTCAGAGGTACGTTCATTTCACGCAGTACCTTCATTGCGATCATGCTTGCCACGACCGCACCCTTGTCGTCAGCGACACCGCGTCCGTAGATAATGCCGTCTTTGATCACAGGTTCAAACGGATCTGTGTCCCATCCGTCAGACGCGTTTGCCGGTACGATGTCAAGATGTCCGATAATACCGATCACCTGTTCACCCTTGCCCATCTCTGCATAGCCGGCATAGTTGTCCAGATTGACGGTCCTGAAGCCGTCTTTCTCCATCATGGCCAGCGCTGCGAGAAGCGCATCCCTGGGGCCTGCGCCGAACGGGGCATCAGCCAGCGGTTCGGATTCTTCACTGTTGATTCTGACCAGCTCACTCAGTTTCTGAATCAGTTCTTCTTCATGAGCGGCAGTCAATTTCTGTATCTCTGACATAAAACCTCCGATACTTTATCCCGGTAATTCTAACACTGATTGCATGAGGATGCTACAGGTTGACTGAAAGTTCGACCGGACAGTGATCGCTCCCGAGCACCTCCGTATGGATCTTTGCGTCCGCCAGGGCGTCCCTCAGACTGTCGGATACCACGAAATAGTCGATCCTCCATCCCGCGTTGTTTTTGCGTGCGTTGAAGCGGTAGCTCCACCAGGAGTACTCGACTTTGTCCGGATACAGATACCGGTATGTATCGGTAAATCCGGAATCGAGCAGCTGGCTGAACTTGGCGCGTTCTTCATCCGTGAAGCCTGCGTTCCTGCGGTTTGCGGCAGGATTTTTGATGTCGATCTCTTCATGCGCGACATTCAGGTCGCCCGTGTAGATGACGGGTTTTGTTTCGTTGAGTTTTGTGAGGTGTGCCCTAAGCATGTCTTCCCATTCCATGCGGTAATCAAGACGCAGAAGACCGTCCTTGGAGTTGGGCACATAAGCGCAGACAAACCAGAACTCAGGATACTCCAGTGTGATGACCCTGCCCTCTTTTGTCACATCGCCTTCGATCTCGTAGGAAACGCTCAGCGGTTCCCGTTTCGTGTAAACGAGCGTTCCGCTGTAGCCTTTGCGTTCGGCGCTGTTCATATACAGGTGGTAGCCTTCAAACTTCAGGTCATCTTCCAGCTGGTCCGGCTGCATCTTTGTTTCCTGCAGTCCGAAGATATCGGCGTCTGCTTCTTTAAAGAAATCGGCAAATCCTTTCTTTGCGCAGGCTCTCAGCCCGTTGACATTCCAGGAGATCAGTTTCATTTCACGATCTCCCTGCAGGCTTCCTCAAGCCATGCCCTGTCTTCTTCACCGAGCATGCCGGAAAGCTTTTCACAGACCATCCGGTGATATGCGTTGATCTGCGCGATCTCTGTTTCGTTGAGATAGGCGGGATCGATCGCGTCACGTTCATACGGGCAGTACGTCAGGTCTTCAAAATACATGAACTGACCGTAGAAGTTCTTTGTTCCTTTTGTGACGAGCAGTTCATTCTCGATGCGGATGCCGAGCTCATCCGGCAGATAGATGCCCGGTTCATTCGTGACGATCATGCCGGCTTCCAGAACAGCGTTCGGTCTTGCCGGTGTTCCCATTCCCCAGCGGATGCCGTGAGGGCCTTCATGGACGCTCAGGACATGCCCGACGCCGTGTCCTGTTCCGCACTGATAATCGATATCGATGTCCCAGACCGGACCTCTTGCCAGGATATCCAGGTTGTTTCCGGTCGTTCCGTACAGGAAGCGGGCACGTGCCAGTGCCAGGTGTCCCTTCAGGACGATCGTGTAGTATTTCTTTTCCAGATCTGTCAGTTCCCCGACGGCGATCGTTCTTGTAATGTCCGTCGTGCCGTCTTTATATGTGCCTCCGGAGTCGACCAGGAGGAAGCCTCTGGGTTCGATATCCGCATAGGATTCTTCACTTGCGCTGTAGTGCATCATGGCGCCGTTTGCCTGGTATGCGCTGATCGTCGGGAAGGAAGGCTCGATGTAGTCTGCACCTTCGGCACGCAGTTCATACAGGCGGTTCTGGGCACTGACTTCGGTCAGTCCGTTCTTCGCATTTTCCTTGAGCCAGCGCAGGAATTTCACCATGGCAGCGCCGTCCTTCAGGTGGGCGTTCCGGATATTCCTGATCTCTGTTTCGTTCTTGACCGCCCGGAACAGCAGTACGGGTGACTTTCTGTTCAGGATGGAATTGCCGGAGTCAAGCGCTTTGTACAGGACGGTATTCAGCTTCGCAAGGTCTGTCCAGATCACGCAGTTTCTAAGTGCGGAAAGATCTTCTGCGATCGCATGATAATCCTTGATGCTTACGTCTGCTTCTTCCAGGTGTGCCCTGACTTCTTCCGGCACTTTGACAGGATCGATGTAGTACGAAGCGCTGTCTGCAGTCACCACCGCGAAAGCATAGGCAACCGGTGTGCATGCGATATCGTTGCCCCTGATATTGAACAGCCAGCAGGGATCCTCCAGGGCTGTCAGGACAAGCACGTCCGCATGTGCCTGTTTCATCGCTTCCCTGACACGGGCGATCCTCTCCTGCGCGCTTTCTCCCGTATATTCCGTATCCAGGACAAACAGCTTTTCCTGCGGCATTGCCGGACGTTCTGCGCCCCATACGATGCCGGCAAGATCATCTGACGTATGCAGTCTGCCGTTCTTGTGCTTCAGTGCCTGTGAGAGCTGTTTTGATTCAAGTGCCGAAACGACACTGCCGTCAAAGCCCAGCACGCCCCCTTCGGGCAGCGCGTCTGATGCGAAATCAAGCGGTTCGGGAACACCTTCCTGGCGCATGCGCATCAGTGTGACGCATGTTCCGGCAAGCTGTTTTTCTGCCTGCGTGAAATATCTGCCGTCTGTCCAGAGTCCGGCAAAATCCTGTGTTACGACCATACAGCCGGATTCCCCGGTAAAGCCGCTCAGGAATGATTTGCATTTGAACCAGTCTGCCGTATATTCATCGGAAAGATGGTCATCCGCATTCGGCACATAATACACGTCGATCCCGCGTTCTTTCATCAGTTCCCGCAGTATCGTGATCTTTTCATCTGTTGTCATAATTCAACCTCTTCAATACCTGTATTATAGCCAAACAGGTCCTGAATTGCGACAAAGCCAAAAAAAGAATCCCGATTCAGCTCTCTTTGCCGGCTTTCCATCTTCAGCTGACTTATTGCGGGATTCTTTTATTGATTCATTTTTTTCCGATGCTTAACTTCTGCATCGTTTGACTGATAATGCAAACAGTTGGATTTACTTTGTCAACCAGTATTTTTATACGGTTTCGTTCTGATGTTTCACTATTAGAGCTGTCTTTACAGCTTTTTGCCTACTCATCAAAATTGTATAGAATGTAGCTGATTGTAACTGTTGTTTTCTATCAATCTAAAGCTGAATGCTTTAATGAACTCTCCTGTCCATTGGTAGATCCTCTTGCAGATGCTCACTTTCTTTTTCTGCTTCGATCTTCCGATCATTCACTTTTTATTTACTGTCTCTCTGAATCATCTTTCTGCGTCTGGTTCAGGAGACTCTTATTTGTATTCGAGTAATACCTTTTTCATAGATCTGAACTCCTTTCAGATCTTTTCGATCTGCTTTCTTCGATCCTTTGTTTCTGATCGATCAATTAGTTCTCCGTCTGTCTTTTCTGATCACACTGATGCTTTTCTTTTCTCTTTTTTTCAGTTCATCCAGAATAACCTTTTTATTTCAATGGATGCATTTCTTTTCTGCCTCAGCTGCTGATCCTATTTGGACTTCAGGAGGCTTAATTGTAATTCAGCAGAATCCTCTTCATAGACCCTGACTCCTTTCCGGTGGCTTTGGATCCATCTCTTTCTTTACGTCTTCAATATAGCAAATATAAACATACCGTAAAGTCTGTTATTTACATAAAATTTCAGTTATAATAAATATGTTGAGGGCTCGCGGAATGCGGGCTGTTTTTGGAGAGATATTATGATTCAGGATCTTTACCCTCATGTCTATCATAATGAGTATCATCCGCACGATCCGGAGTTAAACGACATCGTGCTTTTCTATGATGAGAAGATGCTCTACTGTCAGTCACCTGAGCGGTTTTTCACAGTCGGGGAGGTTCCCGGACAGCAGCTGACATATCTGTTCAGCATTGATGAGGTGTCCTATTATCTGGGCAGTGTGATCCCGGAAAACGGTCATCCTGTTTCTTCAGCCGATATCCGTACAATGACAGCCATTGAATACAGATTTGCCGCGATCACCGGAAGGCAGCTTGCCAACTGGTACCATGACCACCGCTTCTGCGGTGTCTGCGGTCATCCCATGCAGCATCATCAGATCGAGCGTGCCCTGGAATGCACGCACTGCGGGAAGATCGTATATCCGACGATCATGCCGGCAGTTATCGTCGGCGTGCTGAACGAAAAAGACCAGCTGCTCGTCACGCAGTATGCCGGACGCAGGCAGAATCATTACGCCCTGGTCGCGGGTTTTGCCGAGATCGGCGAAACGATCGAAGAAACAGTCCGGCGTGAAGTCAAAGAAGAAACAGGTCTGGATGTATCGGACATTACATATTTCAAATGCCAGCCGTGGTCCTTCTCGGATACCCTGCTGTTCGGTTTCTGGTGCAAGGCGGATTCTTCCCAGCCTGTTGTCCCGGATGAGCAGGAGCTGAAGCTGGCCAAATGGGTCAGCCGGGAGGAACTGGAAACGCCCGATGACAGCATTTCACTCACATCCCATATGATACGGATGTTCTGCAAAGGAGAAAAACACTATGGATCTTAATCAGGTTTTCTATCATATTTATCCGCTCGGTTTCTGCGGGGCACCCCACAGCAACGACGGCATTACCGTTTCCAGGATCCGCAAGGTCATTGACTGGATCCCCCATCTGAAAAAGCTCGGCATTACCGCTGTATATTTCGGTCCTGTCTTTGAAAGCGACAGGCACGGCTATGATACACGGGACTACGCGAAGATCGACTGCCGTCTGGGCACAAATCAGGACTTTGCGGACGTCTGCGACGCCCTGCATGACAACGGCATCCAGGTCGTCCTGGACGGCGTGTTCAATCATGTCGGCAGAGGCTTCTACGGTTTCCAGGATGTCATTCAGCATAAGTGGGATTCCCGGTATTCCGGCTGGTTCTATATCGACTACAACAACAGCTGGGCACAGGACGGTTTTACCTACGGCAACTGGGAAGGACACAATGAGCTGGTCAAGCTGAACCTGGACAACCCGGATGTCTGCAGGTACCTGCTGGAACGCGTCGATCAGTGGATCGCGGAATTCGGCATCGATGGCCTGAGACTGGATGTCGCCTACTGTCTGAACCAGAACTTCATCCGTCAGCTCCATCACCATCTCAAAAGCCGTGATCCCGGGTTCTTCCTGCTTGGGGAAATGATCGGCGGCGACTACAATGTCCTGATGAAAGACGACATGCTGGACAGCGTTACGAACTATGAATGCAGGAAAGGTCTGTTCTCTTCCATGAACACGCAGAACCTGTTTGAGATCGGCTATTCCCTGAACAGGCAGTTCGGCAGCGATCCCTGGTGCCTGTACAGAGGACATCATCTGCTGAGCTTTGCGGACAACCACGACGTGGACCGTCTGGCCTCCGTTCTGGAGCGCAAAGAGGATATCCCGCTCGTATATGACCTGATGTTTGCCATGCCAGGCATCCCCTGCATTTACTACGGCAGCGAATGGGGTGCTGCTGGAAAGCGTACAAAGTTCTCAGATCACGCGCTCAGGCCATGCTTTGATCATCCCGAGTGGAACACGCTCTGCGACCATATCGCAAAGCTGGCGGAAATGCGGAAGTACTATCCGGTATTTACGGACGGTGACTACACGCAGCTTGCCATTGCCAACAAACAGCTGGCATTCCGCAGACGCAATGACAAAGGACAGCTGACATTCGTTACCAACATCGACGCTGCCCCGGCCGTCATGCGCTTCAATGCTGACGTATCAGACGGGATCGAACTGTACAAAAAAAGCGCATATCATTTCGGGAATGAATGCACTTTAGGACCGAAAGAATCTCTGTTTATCTGGTCTGACTGGCGCTGATCACTGCTGGAAAAAGGCAGCAGCCTGTGCGCATGTTCCTTCATGCAGGCCGGGTGAACCTTCAAACTGCATCTCAAATACCGCCGCAGCATGGTAAGCACCATCTGCGGTGTTTTCAATTGCCCGCAGCTGTTCCAGCACGCCCCGGTAGCTTCCGTTGAGTTCCAGTTCCAGGAAGCGGAGCTGGCCTTCGATCGTTTCCGGGTCATATCCGTTCTGCCAGCACCAGCTGTACAGGTTGGACAGTCTTCCACCGCCCCACTGGCACAGACCATGGTACAGGCCGGAGTTGTCCGCGGTCGGGTTGAAGCCCGATTCTCTCGCCATATTTGCGAGGATCCCGCAGGCAGCGGCACGGTTGAGGCCCATGTCGGAAGTCAGGAACAGATAGATCTGTCCATAAGGGGAACCCGGCATGACGCCGGATGCCTTCATGACTTCCTCATCGCTTCCGACCTGGATCGTAGCGGAGGCCATCGTGATGTCCCCGTTCTCATTCATGGCGGAGATCATCAGGGAATTGATCCCTGCTTCCTCTGTCGTGACATCGCCTTTGATCATATAGGTCAGCGGCTGCAGTTCTTCGCTCTGTTTCAGCGGGGTTCCGTTCCTGTCGGTGACTGCCAGCAGGACATCGGAGATCTCAAAGGGATCCCCCACCTCCAGCATGACATGGTTGGACGACAATGCGATGCGCGC
This sequence comes from Solobacterium sp., assembly GCA_024698805.1. Classification (GTDB taxonomy): domain Bacteria; phylum Bacillota_I; class Bacilli_A; order Erysipelotrichales; family Erysipelotrichaceae; genus Bulleidia. Next base: position 8,766 of record JAILQT010000046.1, on the reverse strand, counting down.
AAGGTCCGCCGTATCATTCTGCTGATCGGCAAGTGTCCAGCGTTCGACCGTGACCGGCCAGCTGACACTGCTCGTCAGACCGTTTTTGTCCATTGCGTGAACTGTCACCTGATAGACGCCTGCCCTGGCTGTATTCACATCGGATTCGACTGTATAACTGTTTTGCTCCAGTGTTTCGCCCATGGACAGTTCCCCGTCAACAGGGTCACTTACAATAACAATGTTATCAACAATACTGTATTCCTCTTTCATGGGAACACTCACATATTCCTGCTTCAGTTCGATGACCGGCGGCTGTGTATCGGTCACCAGCACCTTCAGAAGACCGGTATCAGAAACGGTCTGATTGCCCACTGAAGTCGCGGAGAGTTCGTATTGGGCATAGGTATGACCTGGAATATCAGTATTGATACCCTTAACAAGGGAGGCAGTTCCGTAAGTCATATTGAGGGAAGACAGGAGATCAGGGTCAGATCCGTATTCGACCGTGATCTCCTCAGCATTGGCCTTTTTCGTTTCGGCGAATATTTCACGGAGCCCGGCTGCGGTAGGAGGCAGTGTTTCGCTGATGCGCATACCGCCCCATACACAGATACCTGCCGCCAGAAGCCACGGGATAACGCTCATGAAGGAACGTTTCTGTTCCGGTTCAGGCATCATTGCTTCGGGAATAACGTTTGTTTTCACGGCTTCCGGTTCCGCATCCTGCTGTGCTTCAGCTGCCCGGATGACCGCTTCCATATCAGCCGGTATAGCGGCTTCAGCTTTGATCTCTTCGTTGGTAAACGGCGAGACGCATTCAACTGCGGAACAATGCAGCGCAGGCCTCTCTATCAAAGTACAGTCACCACTGTACAGCTGATCTCCCAGCAGCGGGTGGGAAAGCGCGCTGAGGTGCGTGCGGATCTGATGGGTGCGTCCTGTCTTCAGGACCAGCTCCAGCAGGGATACGGGAGCACCGCTGACCGGGAACTCACGGATGACCTTGTATGAAGTCTGTGCTTCCTTTCCATCCTCCGAAACTGTACGCTTTACGGAACCGTCTGTCTTTGCGACAGGCAGGTCGATGATCCCTTCCTGATCCTCAAAGTGACCTGAGGCAAGGGCTGTATAGGTCTTCTTCAGGATCCCCTCTGCCCGCTGGCTGCTCAGTCTTGCGGCAGCCGGCTGGTTCTTGGCATAGATGACAAGACCGCTGACATCGCTGTCGAGCCTGCCGATCACCCTGACCGTAAAGGTCTCCCCTTTTGACGCGTACCATCCGGCAAGCGCGTCCCCGAGGGAGTCATCCAGGTGACCGTGTCCGGCATGGACCGGCATGCCGGAAGGCTTGTTGACGATGACCATATCATCGTCTTCATAGATGATATCCGGTATAAAATCTGTTTCCGGCTTCAGTTCTGTATCCGGTTCATGGAATACAGCCGTCAGCGTACCGGATACCGGTATATGTTCATTGACATGGACCTTCTTTCCTTCGTAAAGGATCTCTCCCTGAAACTTCAGGCGTGAGATCTCTTTCCTGGAAAAACCGAACACCTTGGAAAGGATCTTACCGACCTGTCCTTTGGATGTTTCGTCATATTCTTCCTGTGTCAATGTGATCGTAAATTCTTTATCCATAATCACTTCCAAAAAGAGGCTCTCGGCCTCTTTGTTTCATTATGACTGTATCTGTGAACGCAGATAACTGTAGATGAATCCGTCCAGGTCTCCGTCCATGACTGCCTGGATGTTTCCGACTTCAAAGCCTGTACGCAGGTCCTTGACCATCGTATACGGGCAGAATACATAGGAGCGGATCTGGGAGCCCCATTCGTTGGCTTTGACTTCACCCTTGATGTCTGCCATCTTCTTGGCCTGTTCTTCGATCTTCAGCTGCAGCAGCTTTGATTTCAGCATATTCATGCACTGCTCACGGTTCTGAAGCTGGGAACGCTGGGTCTGGCAGAAAACAGTGATGCCTGTCGGGATGTGTGTCATACGGACTGCGGAGTCCGTCTTGTTGATATGCTGTCCGCCGGCACCGGAGGAACGCATCGTAATGACTTCGAGGTCCTTGTCGTCGATCTCGATCTCAATGTCATCCTCAAACTGCGGGCTGACTTCGACAGACGCGAATGACGTATGTCTTCTTGCGTTGGAGTCAAACGGCGAAATACGGACGAGACGGTGTACGCCGTTCTCGGCTTTCAGGTAGCCGTATGCCATCGGTCCTTCGATCAGCAGGGAACATGACTTGACGCCTGCTTCTTCACCTTCCAGATAGTTGAGCACCGTTACCTTGTAGTTCTTGCGCTCTGCCCATCTGCCGTACATACGGTACAGCATGCCTGCCCAGTCCATCGCTTCGGTACCGCCGGCACCCGGATGGATCTCGAGGATCGCCGCATGGGAATCATACGGTCCTGACAGGAGCACGTCGATCTCGTATTTTTCGAATGCCTTCATCGTTTCGGCGTATTCTTCTTCTACAAGATCCTTCAGTTCCTGGTCAAAGCTTTCCTTCAGTTCACCAAGGCTTTCATTCAGACCGGCAAGGCTTTCGTTCAGCTTGTGATACTGATCGATCAGGGAACGGAGTCCGTTTGTCTCACGGATCAGTGCCTGTGCCTTTTTCTGGTCCTGCCAGAAATCCTCGGCATTCATTTTTGTTTCGTTTTCCTTTACCTGTTTTTCCTTCTGAGCGAGGTCAAAGAGAGGAGCCAAGCTGCTCCAATTTTGCCTGGCTGCGGGCTACGCCCTGATTCATTTCAAACAATTCCATACTGGTTCTCCTCTTTTTATCATGCCTTAACTGCAGGCTGTACAACAACCTTCAGGTTCATGCAGTACTGCACGATCTCCTGTGCGATGTCGTGCATCATGTTTTCAAACATCTGATAGCCTTCTGATACATATGCCTGGAGCGGGTTGTTCTGTGCATAGGAGCGCAGACCGATGCCGTCCCTGAGCTTGGCCATCATGTCGATATGGTTGACCCATGCGCGGTCGATGACTCTGAGAGACATCTGACGTTCGAACGGACGGATCTTATCCTGGACAGGTTCGACCTTCGCTTCGTAGATGTTCCATGCGCGGTCGTTGAGGATCGCTGTGATCTCCTGAGCGTTCTTGCCGGCCAGTTCATTCGGCTGGGCGATCTGGTCAAATCCGAGCTTATCCATTGCCTGAAGCACATCTTCTACGATGACATCTCCGTTTCTGGATTCCGGATCTACATGGGATGCGACAGTGTCACTGACCACACGGCTGAACATATCCTGGATGACCTTGTGAACATCCGCGTTGTCGAGGATGTAGTTTCTCTGGTCATACATGACTTCACGCTGCTGACGCAGTACATCATCGTACTGCAGCAGTGATTTACGGGCATCAAAGTTGACGCCTTCGACACGTCTCTGTGCGGAGCTGATGGACTTCGTGATCGTCTTGGATTCGATCGCTTCATCACCTAAGCTCTGGAACAGGCTCTCCAGACGTTCGCTTCCAAACCTGATCATCAGGTCATCCTGAACGGATACATAGAAGCGGGATTCACCCGGGTCTCCCTGACGGCCGGAACGTCCTCTTAACTGGTTATCGATACGTCTTGATTCATGACGTTCGGAACCCAGGACACAGAGTCCTCCGAGCTCACGGACGCCTTCACCGAGCTTGATGTCGGTTCCTCGGCCGGCCATGTTGGTGGCGATCGTTACGGAACCCATCTGACCTGCCTTGGCAATGATCTCGGCTTCTCTTGCGTGGTTCTTCGCATTCAGCACTTCGTGACGGATGTGTTCCTTCTTGAGAAGGTCGGAGATCAGTTCGGAAGTTTCGACTGCGATCGTACCTACCAGGACCGGCTGGCCCTTCTCATGGCGTTCCTTGACTTCCCTGACAAGCGCGTCGAACTTGGCTTTCTTTGTGCCGTATACGGCATCCGGATAGTCGATACGTGCGACCGGGCGGTTTGTCGGGATCTCATAGACCAGCATGTTGTAGATCTCATGGAATTCTTCTTCCTCGGTCTTGGCTGTACCGGTCATACCGGCAAGCTTGTTGTAAAGACGGAAGAAGTTCTGGTATGTGATCGTCGCAAGCACGGTCGTTTCCTGACGGATGGAAATGCCTTCCTTGGCACAGACTGCCTGGTGCAGACCGTCTGACCATTCACGTCCTTTCATCAGACGTCCGGTATTCGGATCGACGATATCGATCTCATCATTCTCATGATCAACGACGTATTCAACGTCCCTGGTCATGATGTAGTTTGCTTTCAGTGCCTGGGAGATGCGGTGCAGCAGCTGTGTGTTTTCCAGATCATACAGATTGGCTACGCGGAATGCTTTTTCCGCTTTGGCAACACCTGTCTCCGTCATCTGGACGATACGGCTCTTGACATCGATCTCATAGTCCTCATCCAGTTTGAGTCTCTTGACAAAGCGGTCAGCCTGCAGATACAGATTGGCTGTCTGCTTCATACCGCCTGAAATGATCAGAGGTGTTCTGGATTCATCGATCAGGATCGAGTCAACTTCGTCGACCAGGGCAAAATTCAGTCCTCTCTGGACACGGTCTTCCGCCCTTGTGACCATGTTGTCACGCAGGTAGTCAAAGCCAAGTTCAGAGTTTGTTGTATAAGTAATGTCACAGTTATAGGCGGCTCTCTTCTGTGCGGGAGAAAGCTGTCTCAGGTTCAGACCGACCGTCAGGCCGAGCCATCTGTGGATCTGTCCCATCCATTCCGAGTCACGCTGTGACAGGTATTCGTTGACTGTTACGACATGAACGCCTTTTCCTGTCAGGGCATTCAGATAGACTGCCATGACGGATGTCAGTGTCTTACCTTCACCGGTCTTCATCTCGGCAATGTCGCCGCCCTGCATGACGGCAGCACCTACCAGCTGTACGTGGTACGGGTATTCCCCGATCACCCTGCGGCAGGCTTCTCTTGCGGTAGCGAACGCTTCCGGAAGGATATCATCCAGTTCCGCTCCGTTCGCGAGTTTTTCCTTTAAGCGCGGTGTTTCAGCTTTCAGCTCGTCATCGCTCATTGCGGCATATTTGTCAGCCAGCTCTTCGGCAGGCTTTACTTTTCGTTCCATTTCCTTCAGCCGCCGAGCATCTACGTTCAGCAGCCGGTCAAATACATTTGCCATAGCACCTCCGTTTAAGCGCATGAAAACGCGCAATTATTATACATGGAACACATAAAGCAATCAAGAATCGTGTTTCCCCTATAGACACCTGTGCGGCTGCAGGCGGCGCATCAGAAAGGACAGAACTTCCGTCCTGTCCCTCATGGATCATGATTCCTGTGCTTGCTCTTTTCCGTCTGTACTATCCGGTTCCCCGGTTTCTTTCAGCACTGTTCTGATCACCCTTCCGATCAGTGATAAGACTTTCCGGTCATAGCCGATGTTGCTGAAGAACAGACAGCTATCCAGACACATGTATCGTTTTGCATCATGTTCGTCAAATAAGTAATGCTTCGCTTTTTTTGGGTCGCAGGGATCAGGATCTTCCATGATCGCCCCTTCCTTTCCGAATTCGTTGATGAGGGCCTTTGCAGGTCTGCCCTTTAATGTACTGAAGTTGACATTTGCATGTCCGGCATTCTCATATCGTTTGACCTCGATATTCACCTGACCCTTGCGGAAATATGCTGTTTCGGTTTTATCTGTTTCGGTCTTATTGTTTTCCGGTTCGTACCTTTGCATTCCTTTCAGCAGCAGATAATCGCAGATCAGTTCAAAGACCTTGTCGCGCTCATCCGACGAACTGCGGAAATGTCCGGCTTCAAGCATCATACTGTCAAAGATATCTTCTTTCAGCAGGAAGTCATCCTGATCATACAGAGTCCGGATATAATCAAGCTCCTCCCATTCACCGGGATGATTTCTTTCCCATTCGTCTGAGGGCCTGATATCCGGCTGTTCCCCGAAATACAGGCACGCGGAGATCTCCTTGTCTGCCAGCACCCTGACCAGTTCGTTATACAGATCTTCACGGACAGACTGCAGAAGCAGAAGCGCAAAGTGCCTGTTTCTGCTTTCAGCGGAAGCGATCTTTCCGGACTCCATCATCACGCTCATGTGGAACGCATTCAGTGCGCGCTTGATCACGCGGGGATTTCCGCCGGTATATTCACGGATCGTCTTCACGCAGTCCTCCGCCTTCAGTATATCTTTCATATCGCTCTTCTCCAGAAGGTCTTCCACATAGCCCTGGATATCATAGCGTTTGACGGGAAGATTGAACGGTATCTGAACGATCTTCTCGAAGAATTTGCGCGCGTATTCATCATCCAGCTCATCCCCGTATTTTTCCTTGACGCCGCTCTGGATCAGTTTATGATCCAGTGCCAGGATAAAGACACAGCCTTCACAGTCCATAAAATTCTTGATGTCTTCCAGCAGTCCTACTGCGGAAGCAGGTCTCAGCCGGTCCAGATCATCGATGAAGACGACGATCCTGCCGGGACGTTCCCCTGTTTCTTCACTGAGATAGTACTTTCCCTTCGCCTGAGGGGATGCGGATCCGTTCGTTTCATTTTTCAGGAGGGCTCTGGCTCCTGTCAGGACATCCACCCGCTGCTGCAGCTTGGTTCTGATATTGACGATTTCCTCGTAATAGTCAAAGTCATCGTTCTGACCGTTTTTCTCCTGGAACCGATCACCAACTACGCGGAGCAATTCTCCAATGACAGCACCGACTCCTCCGCCTGCATAAAAGCTCCCTAAGCTGCCGGCAGTTGACATGAGCATCGGCAGGTTCTTCAGGAAACGGATCGTACCGCTGCCGCCTTCCTTGAAATACTTGTTGTAGGCGGTCATCTGACCTGCATTCTGCTGTTCATATGCTTCGTCGATCACCCGTGTCAGTTCCTTCAGCATCGGCAGAAAAAGGCGTTCATCCTCAACGCGGGAATACTGCCACGTGTTGAACTTAACGATCGTTACTTTGTCTTTAATGTTGTCTTCTATCATTTTCATGAAAGAACTTTTTCCGGTTCCCCAGTCGCCCTGTACGGCTATGGAGATCGGTGTTTCACAGCTGCAGATATACTCTGCACAGCCATTCACATAAGATTTCACATTCAGTGCGTCCTGATCAGTTGCGGCATCTGTAAGCCCTGTATATACTTTCATTTCTTTTACCTGTCCTCATGATCATCAGGCATTCTTTCCTGCACGGATCCCTTTTTTCCATTATAAACAGGAAGCACGCCTGAGGGCAGAACAGATTATACCGATCCGTGCATTTATACACCTCCCGCACACAGGATCCTGATCCTGTGCCGCTGTCTGTCGATGCAGTGCAGTGCGCCGCGCAGCGTGGAGCCTGTTGTGATGACGTCATCGACCAGCAGGATCTTCCCGGGAAGTTCTGCCCCTTCCTTGAGCATGATATTTCCTGACATTGCGGAACGGCTGCTTCGTGTGCCTCCCTTCTGGTCGATCTCCCTGCGCTTTTCAAACGGACTCAGCATCGGCATGTTCAGGCAGGCAAACATTTCCTTCAGGTGATCGAATCCTCTCTGCCGGACCTTTTCACTGGCTGAGGGCATCAGCAGAAGCGTACAGTCTCTGTATTTCCATCTGATCCGTGAGATATACGGATACAGGAAGATATCCTTCAGAGCTTCATCGCCGCACTCCTTGTACTGGATCAATGCGCTGCTGTATCCGCTGCGGTAGTCATAAAGAATATCAACAGGAATACCTTCGATATCCCGGCTGCCCCGGTATGGCTTCCACAGCTTCCGGCAGTCATAGCACAGCGGATCATCGCTGAACATGGATATCAGCGGCATGGAAGAACTGCCTGTCCGTTTTCCGCACAGTAAACATTTCATCGTCTGTTTGCCTCCCTGATCTGTCTGACACAGCGATCGACTGTCCTGCTTTTTTCGTTCAGCAGAAACAGCACTTCACCTGTGGGACGCTCAAACGACCTGCCTGCCCTGCCCGCCATCTGCACCAGACCTGCCTCATCAAATACCGGATGATCCGCGCCGTAGATACAGACATCGGCCCCCTTGATCGTGACGCCCCGTTCCAGCACGGTCGTCGCAATGATGATCCCTGCCGGTTCCTGCCGGTAGGCTTCGATCACCTCGTCCCTGTTTTCCGTCTTCGATGTGCATACACAGCAGCCCGTCAATGGCTTCAGCAGCCTGCCGAACCATTCTGCCTGCAGGATCGTCGGCACGAAGATGATCCTGGGATGATTCCTGTTTCTTCTGATCCAGCTTAGCATCCGGATCCAGAGACTCAAAGCACTTCCCCGTTTAACTTCGGGAACAGGCAGCGGATGACCGTGCGGCCGTTCATTCAGGGTGAGCTGTATCAGTGTTCCTTTCCTGACACGTTCCATCAGCTGTTCATCCGGAGTCGCTGTGAGATATACCGTATGTCCTGTACAGGCCGTCTGAGCGATGCCGTGCAGCACAGGATCTCCCCGGAAGGGAAACGCATCCGGTTCATCAGCGTATGTCAAGTAAGGACTAAAAAAATATAGAACTTTTTCAGAAGGAAAGCTCCGGATTCTGCAATCTGGAGCTCTTTTCTGATAGGCATTCAGTTTTACTGTTCTTCTATGAACCGTTTAAAGATATCGGAGAACTTCCATATGATATGTGCATGCTGGTCGTCTGTTATCTCAACAGATTCTATAAATGTCTGCACCATACCACTTGTCAGCTGAGATTCTTTGGAATACTTCTTCATCTCGCCGACCAGTTTTTCGGTCTCAGGAACTTCAGATGTCCTTATCACT